>NZ_JAUJRI010000020.1:0-103361 GCF_030504405.1 Burkholderia sp. AU44665
GCGCGCGCCGCAGTCGGCCGCGGCCGCGGCGAGGCGGGCGGCCGGCTGCGCGGGGTCGAGCAGCACGGCCAGCGCGCCGGCTTTCAGCGCGCCCAGCAGGCCGACCACGAAACGCGCCGAACGCTCGATGCAGACGACGACCGCCGCTTCGGCGGCCACGCCGCGCTGCGCCAGCGCGCGTGCGATGCGGTTCGACGCGTCGTCGAGTCCGGCGAACGTCAGCGATGCCGATGCGTCGGAAAGCGCGACGCGATGCGGATACGCGGCCGCCTGCCGTGCGAACGCGGCGACGATGTCGGCGTGTTCGACGCACAGCGCACGGCCGTCGCGCGGCTGACGCGACGCAGCCGACGCATCGCACGGCAGCGCGGCCGTCGTGGCGTGCGGTTCACGCGCGGCGGATGCGACGAGCGCCGCATAGCTGTCGAGCCACGCGCGCGCGGTATCGGCATCGATGCAGTCGGTCGCATACGCCGCGACCAGCTCGATCCCGTTCGCGTCGTCGGTGAAATCCAGCGCGAAGTCGAAGCGCGCGGCGAGATCGGGCCCCGGCGTCGCGACCGCGGTCGCGCCCGGCAGCACGCTGTCGTGCCGGGCGTCGAACTGCTGCGCGAACTTCACGCGCAGCCATTCGTCGCCGCGCTTGACGGGCGGCTTCACCGCATCGACGACGCGCTCGAACGGCACGTCCTGATGCGCGACCGCATCGAGCGCCGCGGTGCGCGCCGCATCGACGAGCGCGCGGAACGGCAGCGTCGGCGCCACGCGCACGCGCAGCGCGACCGTATTCAGGAAAAGACCCAGCAACGCGCGCGTTTCGGGGCGCTGGCGATGCGCGACCGGCACCGCGACGACGACGTCCGTTTCGCCGGTCACGCGCGACAGCCATGCGTCGAGCGCGGCCAGCAGCACCGTGAAGACGGTCGCCTGCGCATCGCGTGCGAGTTGCCGCACGTCGGCCGCGACCGCATCGGGCAGGCGCACCGACACGCGCGCGCCGTGCAGCGTACGCACGGCGCCCGGCTGGCGATCGACCGGCAGCGCGAGCGGGCCCGGCACGTCGCGCAACGCGCCGCGCCAGTAGTCGAGCTGGCGCTCGCCCTCGCCGCCGGCCAGCATGTCGCGCTGCCAGTCCGCGTAGTCGGCGTACTGGATCGGCAAGTCGGGCAGCGACGGTTCGCGGCCTTCGGCATAGGCGCGATACGCAGCCGACAGTTCGTCGAACGCGCAGCGCGAGCTCCAGCCGTCGGTGATCGCGTGATGCGCGGTCAGCAGCAGCCGGTGACGGTCGTCGGCGAGCACGACGAGCGTCGCGCGCAGCAGCGGGCCGCGCGCGAGGTCGAACGGCGCGGCCGCGTCGCGCTCGGCGAGACGCGCGGCTTGCGCGTCGCGGGCGGCCGGCGGCTGGTCGCGCAGATCGACGGCGGCGATCGACACCGGCAGATGCGCATGAATCCGCTGCATCACAACGCCGTCGTCGTTGTCGACCAGCGTCGTGCGCCATGCTTCGTGACGGCCGATCACGTGATCGAGCGCGCGCTGCAGCGCGTCGCGGTCGAGCGCCCCGTCGATCGTCCAGTGCGCGGCGATGTGATACGCGGCGCTCGCGTCGCGCGTCTGCGCGAGCACCCAGAAGCGTTGCTGCGCGAGCGATGCCGCGCGATCGACGTATGGCGCGCCCGATACGGCCGCATCGGCCGGCGTGCGGCGCGCGGCAATCGTGGCCAGCGGTTCGCCGGTCTCGCGCTCCGCGCGATCGACGGTTTCGGCCAGTTCGGCGAGCGCCGGATCGGCGAACAGCGTGTCGAGCCGAAGGTTCACGCGCACGGCGGCACGGATCGCGGCCTGCAACTGCATCGCGGCGAGCGAATCGGCGCCGAGCGCGAAGAAGCGATCGGCGCGCGATGGCGTGACGTCGAGGCCCAGCAGCGTTTGCCAGAGGCCCGCGATCTGCTGTTCGGTCGGCGTGCGCGGCGCATCGCCCGCGGCTTGCGTCGTGTCGCGTGCGGCGGCAACCCGCTGGGCGGCAATCCGCTCGCGCAGCGCGGCACGGTCGAGCTTGCCGTTCAGCGTGTACGGCAGCGCATCGCAACGCACGAACCGGTGCGGCTGCCACGCGGCCGGCAATTGCGCGGCCACGTGCGCCTTCAATGCGGCATCGTCGGCCGCCGCGCGCAGCGCGACGCACGCGATCAGCCGCGTCGGCCCGCTGGCGGTTTCGGCCAGCACGGCCGCGTCGGCCACGGCCGGGTGCGAGCGCAGGCATGCGGCGATTTCCGCCGGCTCCACGCGCACGCCGCGCACCTGGACCTGATCGTCGAGGCGGCCGAGATAGTCGAACGCGCCGTCGTCGCGCAGCCGTGCGAGGTCACCGGTGCGATAGACGCGCGCGCCGGGCTCACCGTCCGCATCGGGAATGAAACGTTCGGCCGTGAGCGCCGGGCGACCGTGATAACCGCGAGCGACGCACACGCCGCCGAGCAGCAGTTCGCCCACCCCGTCGCCGTCGGCGCCGTCGATGCGCGCGACGCGCGGGCCGATCGCGCGGCCGATCGGCAGCGACGCATACGCGTCGTCGGCGGCCAGCACCGGCGTCTCGCCCGGCTCCACCGGCCACAGCATCGGCGAAATCACGGCTTCGGTCGGCCCGTAACCGTTGATCAGGCGCACGGCCGGGAACGTGCGGCGCACGAATTCGAATGCCTGCTGCGGCAGCGCTTCGCCGCCGAACGCGAGCACGCGCAAGGCCGGCGGCACGCCGTCGCGTGCGGCGACGGCCGCGAACTCGCGCAGGTAAGCAGGCGGAAATGCGGCGACGTTGACCGCTTCGCGCACCATCAGCGCATGTGCAGCGTCCGGCGCGAACGGCTGCGGCGGCGCCACGACGATGCCGGCGCCGACCGCGAGCGGCGCGAGCCAGCATTCGTGCGCGGCGTCGAAGTTGACCGACGCGAAATGCAGCAGACGGTCGCCCGCCTCGATCGGCAGCGCGGCCGCGAGCGCGTCGCAGTGCGCGGCAAGCGGCCCGTGCTCGACGACCACCGCCTTCGGCGTGCCGGTCGAGCCCGACGTATAGATCATGTACGCGGCCGAACGCGGGTGCACGGCCACGGCATCGTCGTCGAACGCGTGAACCTGCGCGACGCCCGACGCTTCGGCCGTCACGTCGAACGCGTGTTCGAACGGCGTGCCGAGCGCCGCGCGGCCGGCGGCGTCGACGATGCCGTGCCGCAGTTGCACATCCTGCACGATCCAGTCGAGGCGCGCGGCCGGATGGCGCGGATCGAGCGGCACGAACACGCCGCCGGCCTTCAGCACGGCCAGCAGCGCGACGAACAGTTCGCCGGAACGCTCGACGCACACGCCGACCCGCACTTCGGCGCCGACGCCGGCCGCGCGCAGTTGCCGGGCGAGTTGCGATGCACGTGCGTCGAGCGCACCGCGCGACAGGCGCAGGTCGTTCTGGAAAGGCACCGCGATGGCGGGTGCGTCGGGCGCGAGGCGCGCCAGTTCGCGGATTCGGTGATGCAGCGCAGTCGGGAAACTCGTCATGTGCGTGAAGTCCTTCGGTCCGGCCGCTTCGGCCAAGTCTCGGGGCCGCGAGGGGCGGCTTCACTGGTGTGACGAACGACGCAGCCGATTTTTTACCGTTTTGCGCGCAAAGTGCGTGCGACCGCTTTTTTTGACGATGGGACTAAATATTTGCGCGGCCCGTTCGTCTATCAGGGAGGAAAGCCGCAACGGGGCTCGCCCCGCCCGCCGCTTTCGCGTCAGATTTGCCGTTTTCGCGTTATTGCCTGCCCTCCCTTTACCGACGTTGCCGATGACAGCCGCCCACGAGCCTTCTTCCCCGCCGTCCCTCGACGCTTCCCCCGGCCGCCCCGCGGCGCGCCTGATCCTCGCGCTGCTGCGCGAAAGCCGCGTGTCGCTCACGCTGGCGCTCACCGCGTGCGTGCTGAACGGCGTCGCGAGCGTGCTGCTCGTCGCGACGCTGAACCGCGCGCTGTCGCAACCGGGCGCCGCCGACGCGGCGCTCGCGTGGCGCTTCGCGCTGTGCGCGGTGATCGCGCTCGTCACGCGGATCGTGTCGGGTACGCTGTTCGCCCGGCTGTCGCAGGACACGATGGCGCGGCTGCGCGTGCATCTGGCGCGGCGCGTCGGCGCGGCCGAACTGCGCGACATCGAGCGCATCGGCGCGGCGCCCGTGCAGTCGGTGCTGACCGACGACGCGACCAACGTGTCGATGCTGTTCTTCGCGCTGCCGAACCTGGTCATGCACGGCTCGATCGTGTTCGGCTGCCTCGGCTATCTGGCGTGGCTGTCCTGGCCCGTGTGCCTGCTGGCGCTGGCCGCGATCATCGCCGGCTCGCTCGGCTATCACACCGGCGACCGCCGCGCGATCGCGGCGCTCGAAGCCGCCGGCCAGGCGCAGGACCGTCTGTTCGGCTATCTCGGCTCGCTGTTCTCTGGCGCGAAGGAACTGAAGCTGCACGATGCACGCGCCCGCCAGTTCGTCGACGGCCAGCTCGGCGCCGCGATCGGCGAGGTGCGCGACCACCGCCGCCGCGCGTTCAGCGCGTATGCGGTCGGGGTCGGCTGGATCATCTTCCTGTTCTACGTGTTTCTCGGCGTCGCGTCGTTCTGGCCGCAGCTCGGCGTGCATGCCGACCCGGCCGCGGCCGCCGGCTACGTCGTCGTGTTCCTGTTCATGCTCGTGCCGCTCGACGGCCTGCTGAACAACTTGCCGACCGTCAACGCGGCGCGCGTGTCGCTCACGCGCATCGAAGGCGTGATGGCCGAATTCGGCGCGCTGCGCACGGTGCCGCCCGCGGCCGATGCGCCCGACGTGCCGCCGGCCGGCGCCGTCACGCTGCGCGGCGTCACGCATGCGTATTTCCACGAACGCGACGAACGGATGTTCAGCATCGGGCCGATCGACCTGACGATCAAGCCGGGCGAGCTCGTGTTCATCGTCGGCGGCAACGGCAG
The DNA here is from genome assembly GCF_030504405.1 of Burkholderia sp. AU44665. Lineage (NCBI taxonomy): Bacteria > Pseudomonadati > Pseudomonadota > Betaproteobacteria > Burkholderiales > Burkholderiaceae > Burkholderia > Burkholderia sp. AU44665. The sequence goes on from NZ_JAUJRI010000020.1 coordinate 4,990, forward strand.
CGGCAAGACGACGCTCGCGAAGGTGCTGACGGGGCTCTACGAGCCCGAGCAAGGCACGATCGAGGTCGACGGCCGCACGATCGGCTGGCGCGAGCGCGCGGCCTACCGGCAGCGCTTCAGCGCGGTGTTCAACGATTTTCACCTGTTCGATGCGCTGCTGGGCATCGTCGACCCCGACGACCCGTCGCGCGCGCAGGCCGATGCGCGGGCCAACGCGCTCGTCGCGAAACTCGCGCTCGACCACAAGGTGAAGGTCGTCGACGGCGCGTTCTCCACGCGCGCGCTGTCGACCGGGCAGCGCAAGCGGCTCGCGCTCGTCGTCGCGTATCTGGAGGATCGTCCGTTCTACCTGTTCGACGAATGGGCGGCCGATCAGGACCCGTCGTTCAAGGCCGTGTTCTACGAGCAACTGCTGCCGGAGCTGCGCGCACGCGGCAAGGCCGTGATCGTGATCACGCACGACGACCGCTACTTCGATCTAGCCGACCGTCTGCTGAAGCTCGACAACGGACGCATCGTCAGCGACACGCAGCCGGCGCGCCTGCGTGCGCAGGACGGCGTCGATGCGCTGAGCGCGTAACCCGACACGACGGTCGACGAGAAAAATCGCCGGCACGCTGCATTCATTGGCAGTGTGTCGGCGATTGTCGTTTCAGCGGGGAATGTTGCTGACGCGTGGTGAAAAGGAAAGGTGGAAACCGCGCGTCGTGAGGTCGGTCGCAACGCCCTGCCCGTCAAACGCAGCATCGTCCGTGGCTCGACGCGCGCCGCGCGCTCAACGCACGGCCGGCAGCTTCAGCATCGTATCGGTCATCACGTCGGCCAGCTTCAGCGCCGACATCGGACCGCCGAACCCCCAGATGTTGCGCTCGATCAGCGCGATCCGGTGCGCCTTCAGCGCGGGCACGAAACGCCACACCGGCGAATCGAGTTTCGCCGACAACGGCACGTCCATCCCCGACGCGGTCACGAACAGCACGGCCAGGTCGCGCTGCCGCAGCAGATCGGCCGACGTCACGTACAGCGTCCCTTCCCGCGTCGGCTTCTTCGGCCACGGATCGAGCCCGAGCGCGCGCGAGAGACCCGCCGACGTGCTGTTGCCCGTATAGGCCCAGTAACGGTCGGGCAGGCCGAGATCCTGCAGCAGCGCGACGCGCTCGCCGTGGCGGCCCGCGGCCGCGAGCCGCGCCGCATTGCGCGCGATGCCGGCGTCGAGTTGCGCTTCGACCGCCTGCGCGCGCGCGTCGCGGCCCGTGACCGCACCGATCGTCCGGAAGATCTGGCGCATCCAGTCGAGCTGCGTGACGGGCACGCCGCCTTCGGACACGTTCGGGCTGAACTGGAACAGGATCGTCGGCGCGATCCGGTCGAGCGCATCGAAGATCGGCGCATGCCGGAAACCGACGCCGATGATCAGGTCCGGCTTGACCGCCGCGATCGCCTCGAGCCCCGGCTCCTGCCGCGAGCCGATGTCGGTCACGTGCGCGAGCTGCTCGCTGCGATAACCGAGCCAGCCCGGGTAGAACGCGGTATCGGCCATCCCGACCGGCACGAGGTCGAGCGCGATCACGCTTTCCGCGAACATGAAGTCGAGCGCGACCACGCGCTGCGGCCGCACGGGCATCTTCGTGCTGGCCTGCGACACGACGGGATTGCCGGCCAGCGACACGGCGCCCTGTGTACCACGTGCATCGCCGGCGACGGAAGCCGCAGCGGCCGATGCGGAAAACGCGCCGCAGCATGCGGCGCCGAGTGCCGCCGCGAGCGTGCCGAGCGCGTGACGGCGGCCGGCGTGCGTCACCGGCACGCGTCCTGCTCGGCCAGCGCCGCGTCGTCCATCGTCAGTAGCAGGGGGCAGCTTCCACACAGTTGCGTTTCTCCAGGAATTTCGTAGCGCAGGCAGCACACGCGGCGCGCGCGAAACGGCGTCGGCAGCAGCGGCGAGCGCGGCACCGCATCGCGCACGGGCTGGCGCAGCGGATTCGGTTCGCCGCGCACGCAGGTCGAACCGAACAGCCAGTCCGCATCGCGGACGGGATCCACCGCGCACGGCAGCGAACGATACGTATCGAGCAGATAATCGAGCAGGTTGCCCGCGTTGCTCCACAGCACGCGCGGCGTGACGCGGCCCATCGCCGCAAGCAGGTCGATCACCGCGCCGAGATGCGCGACGAGCCCCGCATAACGCCGCGCGGGATCGACGCACGGCGCGCCGAGCGCATCGTTCGCGAAATACAGCGCGGCCGGCATCCCGTCGTCGAGCGCGACGAACGTGCGCTCGGGCGTCATGTCGAGCGGCCGGCCGAGCGTCAGCGCGGCGACGACGCCGGCCGGCGCCGCGCGGCCGAAATAGTATTTGCTCCATTGCGACATCAGCGCGCGCGCATGCTGCGCGGGATCGCCGCCGTAATGGTCGACCATCGCGGCGAGCACGGCGTCGCGATGCGCGGGCAATTCGGCGACGGGCACGACGATACGGCCCGGCGCATGCACGTGTGCATCGTCGGGCATGCCGAGCCAGACGACGTCGAGATGTTCGGCGAACGGTTGCGGCGCGAACGCCGAAAAGCGCGTGGCGCGCGCGCCGTCGAGCGCGGGCGTCATCGCCCCGCGCGCCGGGCGCGGCGCCCCTCGAGAATCAGCAACCCGAGCAGGTACGGCGCGCCGATCAGCGCGGTCAGCACGCCGGCCGGCACTTCGCGCGGCGCGACGACCGTGCGCGCCGCGAGATCCGCGACGCCGAGGATCAGCGCACCGCACGCCGCCGCGAGCCACAGCCGTGTGCGATGCCGGCGCGCGCCGAGCATCGTCGCGACATGCGGCGCCATCAGCCCGATGAAGCCGACCGGCCCGACCGCCGCGACGGCCGCGCACGCCGCGAGCGTCGCGATCGTCAGCGCGAGCGGCCGCAGCGCGGCCACCGGCAGGCCGAGCGCGGCCGCCTGATCGTCGCCGAGCGCGAGCATGTCGAGCGGCTTCGCGAGCCACGCGAACACCGGCACCGCGAGCACGCACCACGGCAGCAGCATCGACACCTCGCCCCAACTGCGGCCATACGTGCCGCCGACGAGCCACACGACGAAGCGCGCGGGCTGCACGCTTTCCTGCGTGATCAGCCATTGCGCGAGCGTGGTCCACAATGCGCCGATCACGATGCCGGTCAGCGCAACCGCGAGCGGCGCGTAGCGATGCCGGTGATTCAGCGCGAGCGTGATCGCGAGCGACAGCCCGCCGCCGGTCAGCGCGGCGGCGGCAAGCGTCACATGGCCCATCAGCGGCCACGTCGACAGCGCGAACAGCGTGACGAGCCCCGCGCCCTGCGTGACGCCGAGCACTTCGGGGCCCGCGAGCGGATTGCGTACGACGCTCTGCATCGCGACGCCGCTGACGGCCAGCAACGCGCCGGCGAGCAGCGCGCACAGCAGGCGCGGCATGCGCAGGTCGATCAGCATGCGCGCGAGCGCATCGTGACCGGACAGCGCGGCCGACCAGCGCGCGGGCGACAGCCACTCGGGGCCGGCCGACACGCCGACGAAGACCACCAGTACGCCCGCCACGACGAACAGCGCGGTGCGCAGCGGCCAGCCGAGCCGTTCGAGCCAGCCGACGAGCCGCGTCGAGCCGCCGCCCGTCGCGCGTTCGGCATCCGCATGCAGCACGCCCGACCAAGCGGCGCCGCGCCGGATCATCGCGAGCATCAGCGGCGTGCCGACCAGCGCGATCGCAACGCCGGTCGACAGCGTCGCGTCGAGCCCTGACGCGAGCACCGCGCTGTCGGTGACGAGTACGAGCGCGCCGCCGGCGAGCGCCGACAGCGGCACCAGCACGCCGAGCCGCGCCGCGCGCGCGCCGCGTATCTGGCGCAGCAGATTCGGCGCGACGAGGCCGACGTACGACAGCGGGCCCGCGATGCTGACGGCCACGCTCGTGAACGCGACCGCGACGATCGTCGCGGCGAGCCGCGTCGCATCGACGCGCACGCCGGCCGCGGCCGCCGCATCGTCGCCGAGCGTGAGCGGATTCAGCGGCCGGATCACGAACGGCAGCGCGACGAGCGGCACGACGAGCCAGCGCGCGGCGAGCGCGAGGCCCGTCGCGCCCGGCTGGTACAGGCTGCCGTTGGTCCACAGCGCGGCGCCCGCGATGTTCTGCTCGAAGAACGCGAGTACGAGCGTCGACAGCGCCGCGAACAGCAGCATGCACACGCTGCCCGCGAGCACGAGCCGCAACGGCGTCGCGCGCCAGCCGCCCGCCGCGACGATCGCGCACGCGGCGGCAGCGAGCCCGCAGACGAACAGCAGCGGCACCGACGCGACACCGGCCAACGCCGGCACCAGCATCGCCGCGAGCAGGCCGAGCTGGGCGCCGCCCGTCACGCCGAGCAGGTCGGGCGACGCGAGCGGGTTGCGTGTCAGCGATTGAAACAACGCGCCGGCGATGCCGAGGCAGCCGCCCGCGACGAGCGCGGCCGCGACGCGCGGCAGGTTCAGGTCGAACAGGAACACGTGCGCGAGCGCGGCGGCATCGCTGCCGGGCGCCGCATCCCACCACACGCGCAGATCGGGGGCGATCCGTAGCGCGGCGAGCAGCGCGATCAGCACGACGAGGCCGAGCGCAATCGCGCCGGCCCGCCCTTTGGCCGCGCCCCTGCCCGTCGCCGCGAGGCGCTTGCGCATCGCGAACGTCGTCATACCGCGAGATCCCGATCGAAAACGCCGGCCGCCTGCGGCGCGCCGTCGGTCGACGGCCCGTAGGCCGGCACGCACATCGGCGCGCCCGTCTGCGGATGCGCGAGCTTCAGCATCTCGACGCCGAACGCCGCACGCAGCCGCGCCGGATCGAGCATCGCGTCGGGCGTGCCCTGCGCGACGAGGCGACCCGCGCGCATCAGCACGATCTCGTCGCTGTACGCGGCCGCCTGATTCAGGTCGTGCAGCACCCACACGATCGTCAGCCCGCGCGCGCGGTTCAGCGCACGCAGCGCATCGAGGATGTCGAGCTGGTGATGAATGTCGAGGTAGGTCGTCGGTTCGTCGAGCAGCACGATCGGCGCCTGCTGCGCGAGCGCCATCGCGATCCACGCACGCTGGCGTTCGCCGCCCGACAGCGCGCCGACGTCGCGCTCCGCGTCGCCCGCGAGGCCGCTCGTGTCGAGCGCCTCGTCGATCGCCGCATGATCGGCCCGCGACAGGCCGCGCAGGAAGCCGCCGTACGCATAGCGCCCGTACGCGACGAGCTCGCGCACCGTGAGGCCCGACGGAATCTGGTTGAACTGCGCGAGCATCGTCAGCTCGCGCGCGAGCGCGCGGCGGCGAAACGACGCGAGCGGCCGGCCGTTCACTTCGACATGGCCGGCACGCGCGGGCTGCAGGCCCGCCAGCGTGCGCAACAGCGTGCTCTTGCCGCAGCCGTTCGGTCCGCACAGCGCGGTTACGCGGCCGGCCGCGATCGACAGGTCCAGCCCGTCGATCACGACATGGTCGCGATATCCCACCGACAGCCCGCGCGCGGCAAGCGCGGCGGTACTACGCGTCATCAATCCTCCGTTCGGTCGCGCGGGACCGTATAACTCTGCGCCATCGCGACGACGACCTTGCGCGGCCCCTCGAACGGGTCGCGCGCATGCGCGGTCAGCATGTTGTCGAGCATCAGCACGTCGCCGGTGCGCCACGGGAACACGATGCGCTGCTGGTCGAGCACGCCGCGGATCTGCGCGAGCACGTCGGCCTCGAGCGGTTCGCCGTCGCCGTAATACACGTTGCGCGGCACGTTCTCCAGCCCGACCGCGTCGACGAGCGCTTCCTGCATGTCGTCGTCGAGCGCCGACAGGTGAAACAGGTTCGCCTGGTTGAACCATACGCGATCGCCCGTGCGCGGATGACGCGCGACGGCCTGACAGCGTTCGCGTGTGCGCAGCAGCAATTCGCCGTCGTCGTCGGTGCGCCATGCGCATTCGATCCCGCGCGCCGCGCACATCCGCTCGACCTCGGCCGGCTCGTCGGTGCCGAACGACTGCTGCCACGGCAGGTCGAGGCCCTGCCCGAAATTGCGCACGTACAGCAGTTCGCGCTTCTCGAAGCGCGCGACGAGCGCGGGATCGAGCGCGCGATACACGGCGCGGCTGTCCGCGATCGGCGTCGCCCCGCCCTTCGGCGCGGCGAGCGCGCAGTGGAACCAGATGCGCAGCGGCCATTCGCGCGTGTACGACTGCTCGTTGTGCAGCGGAATCGCGCGGTGCGGCGGGTATTCGGTCGACGTGTAGACCGCGCCCTCGACCTGACTGCGCGGCGTCGACGCGTATTCATAGCCGATCAGCGGATCGCCGAACGAGGCCGCGAATTGCTGGAATGCGTCGATCGACGGCACGCGAAAGCCCGTGAACAGCACGCCGCCCGCCCTCTCGAGCGTGTCGGCCGCGATCTCGCGCGCGAGCGGCGCGACCTCGTCGATCGACATCCCGTCGTTGCCGCGCGGCGACACGACGGTGGGCAGTCCCGGCTCGATACGCAGGTCGTCGAGCGTCGGCAACGAAAGCAGGGTCATGCAACGTCCTCTTCAGGTGGCGCGCCGCGCATGCGGCGCAACGGGTCACGACGCGCGCGTCGCGCGCTCGCCGTCCATCGCGCGGCGCAGGCTCGCGGGGCGCATGTCGGTCCAGACGGTCTCGATGTGCGCGAGGCAGTCGGCCTTCGGGCCGCTCACGCCCACTTCGCGCCAGCCGGCCGGCACGGGCCGGAACGTCGGCCAGATCGAATACTGTTCTTCGTCGTTGATGACGACCGTATAGACGAGATCGTCGGTGTCGGCGGAAGGCGTCGGGGCTTGCGTCATGATCGGAAATCGCTGGGCGGTTTAAGGAGGCGAAGCGGCGAATTCGGCCGCTCCTGTCTGATAGACGGTTGGCCGGCGCGTTTTTTTACCGCCGCCGCGCGCGGCCGCCCAGGAACACCGGGCAGGCGACGCCGCGATGGCACGCGTCAAGGCATTCCGCGCAGTGGCGCTCCGCGTCGCGCACCATGAAATGCACGAGCGTCTGCGACACGTTCAGCGCGCGCGCCGCGGTCTGCAGCGTCTCCTCGCGCAGCCGCACCATCTCGAATGCGGCCCGGCTGCGCGCCGGCAGATCGTCGAGCGCGGCCCACACGCGCCGCAGCGTGTCGCGCGTCATCAGCGCGGCTTCCGGCGTCGGCTCGGGCGACGGCACGTCGAAGCCGTCGTCCTCTTCCGTGTGATAGATGTTTTCGAGGCTTTGCCGGCGGCACGCGTCGATCGACGCATTGCGCACCATCCGCGTCACGTACGCGACCGGCTGACGCACCGCGTCCTGGTTCGGGAATTCGACGAGCTTCACGAACACGTCGTGCACGACGTCCTCCGCGCGGCTCGCGCAACCGACGAAGCCGCGGGCGACGTTGACGAGCATCGCGCGATGCGAGATCAGCACGTCGAGCAGCGCGCCCTGCGCACGGTCGGCCGCCCGGCGCGCACGAGGCGCGGCGCGCGGCGGCAGGTCCGGATAACTGCCGAGGAACGGGTTCGCCGCTGCCGCCGCCGGTCGGTCGAGCACTTCCGCCATCGCCATCGATCTGCTCCGTCAAATTCCGAGATAGCGCAATTTAACGTAAACGCAAATCATTCTCAATCCGATTACAGGATGACCCTTCCGGTTGTCGGGATTTGTCTGAACAATCGACGGAATCCATGTTTTGACGGATGGGACGCATCCGGCCGCACCATCTGGCGGCGAGTTTGAAAAAACGCCGACACGCCGCCGTTTCCCTTGATCCGCGTGCCGCCGCTTCGGCCGTGCCCGCCGCCGTCAGTAGATAAACAACCGAATCGTCGCCGTCGCATCGAATCGCCCGATCTTTGGCGGACCGAACGACTTCAGCACCGCGTCCATCAACACGCTCTGATTCATCACGTTGGACGCGAACTGAGCCAGCGTGAACTGCTGGTTGAACGGAATGGCCCTGCCCTGGCTGTCCTCGATGCCGATCCCGAAATTGCTGTCCTTCGCCGGCACCAGCAAACCGTTCTGGACCGGAAAACTCGTTTCGAAATACCCGTCCACCCGCACCGCGACGTTGCACTTCTTGGTCAACGACAACGAGAACCGCTTGCGCGGCACCGCCGGCAGGAAGCCGCTACCCGCCGCCTGCACCTGTCCGAAATTGACGATGCCCGGTTCGGGCGTCACGAGCACGTCGACGAAGCACGGCGTCGGCTTGAGGTTGCGCAGGCCGCTCAGGCGGTACTGGAAGCTCGTGCCGAATGCATTCAGGCCGAACTCGCCGTCGAACTGGAACACCGTATAGATATCGCTCGGCGGCTGGATCCAGTTGCCCTTCTTGCGCACGACGACCTGATAGTCGATGCTGATGTTCGTGCGCTGGCAACGGCCGCGGTCGAAGTCGTACCGGCTGCACGGCGGCACCGCATACCCGGTAAACACCCCGCCGCCGCGATTGCTGGTCTTGTCGAAATAATCGACGCCCTTGTAGCGGATGCCGATCTCGAGCCCCCATGCGGCAGGGTCCGTGCGATTCGGATTCGCGTAGAAGTAAATGTTGTCGACGACCTTCAGGCTGCCGGCGTCACCCAGATCCTTGTAGCAATACCCCGACGTCGTGCGCACCGGCGACACCCAGATCACGTAGCCGTCCGGCGCATCGGTCGGGTACGATGCCACGCCGCCGATCGGCTCGGTCAACGAAGTCGCGCCGCTGTTGGTCAGGCAGCGCAACGCCCACGCCGGCTGCACCGCCGCGACCAGCAGCACGAGGACGACCCAGCGCAACCATGCCGCCGGCGACACCCGGTGACGCATGCCCCCGCTCATCGCTTCACGCTCTTGCACACACCCGCGTCGCACGCATATTCGACCGCCACCTGGCCGCCGTAATCGTCGATATGCGTGACGAACAGCGTCGACGGCGTCGCCGCCTTGAAAGGCACGTCAGCCGTGCTCATCGGGCTCACCATCACCGGCTCGATCGGCACCGGCGTCTTCTGCGCGCCCGCGCTCACGTCGACGACCGTCACGTGGTACGGCGTCGGGTTGTCGAACACCAGCCTGTGCGCGGCCGCGTCGACGCGCAGCGTCATCGGCAGCGTCCAGTCCTCGTCGCGGGCGGGCTGCACGGCCTTCGGCCGGTAGAACAGCTTCATCTGCGTATGCAGCGCGATCTGCAGCGTGTTCGGCGTGTCGGTCTTCGGCGGCACCTCGCGGATGTTCAGATAGAACACCGTTTCGCGATCGGCCGGCAGCTCGGCGCCCGGCAGCTTCGCGATTCGCAGCACGTTGCGCTCGTTCGCCTCGATGCGCTGCAGCGGCGGCACGACCATCAGCGGCGACGTGACCCTGTTGCCCTTCGCGTCCTCCAGCCACGACTGCACGAGATACGGATACGTCGTGCTCTTGTTGGTGATCGTCACGATCGCGGCCTGTTCGCCTTCGTTGAAGATCACGCGCGTGCGATCGGGCACGATCGCCGCATGGGCGGCGCCCGCGAGCAGCGCGCCGGCGGCCGCGAGCGCGCACAGCGCGCGCCGCGGGAAAGAAAGGGCAAAGGAATTGTTCATCGCTGGATCCGTGAAATCATCGTTCGACGCGCGCGGCCGCTGCATGCGGCTCGCCGGGCGTCCGGCACGTCGCCGGAATCGGCGTGCCTTCGAGTTGGAGCTGGCTCGGCAGTGCGTCAATCGTGCAGAGCGTCCGTTCGCCCGCTCGCACCGCCAGCGTGGATTTCGGCTGAACCTGGGTCAGGAACGCCGCACCGCCTTCGCCGACGATGCCGAGTTCCTTGCCGTTCGCCGCGTCCTGCACCGACGCACCGAACGGCAGCGGCTTGCCGGCCGCGTCGGTCAGCGTCAGGTACAGATTGCTGCCGCGCGCGGCGGAGAATTCGACGAAGCCGATCGCGCCGTCGGTCAGCACCATGCGCTGGATCGGGTTCGTCACCTGCACTTCGAGCGGCAGCTTCTCGACGTTGACGGTCGCGTCGTACACGTTGTACGGCGAGATGCCGTCGAGCACCGCGTAGCCGCGCGAATCGGTATGCGCAAGCGTGCCCGACAGCGGCACGTCGGGCACGCCGTCGGTCGACACCAGCAGCCGCGTGTCGCCCGCATTGCCGTTCGCGTGCGCGGACACGCCGTACTGCGTCGCGACGAACGAGCCGTCGACCTCGAGCGACGCGGCCGCATACGCATTGGCGAGCGTCGATGCCTGCGCGGTGAGCTGGTACGCCGACGTGCGCTGGCGGAAGCTCGCGTTCGCCGATGCACGCCCGTCGGTCTCGCCCGCATTGACCTGATACGTGCGGCCGGCCGGATCGTCGTAGATGTAGCCGGCGTTCACGCTGGTGCTGCCGCTGCCCGTCGTCAGGTTCGACGTGACGGTGTGGCGGCCGCCGATCGGCAGCGTCGCGGTGACCGAGAACTGATTGCCGCTCGCGCCCGCGCTCTGCGTGCGAAATGCCGACACGCTGACGTTCAGGTTGCGCAGCGTGCCGATCGAGAACGCACGCGTGAGCGTCAGGCCGACCCGCTGCTCGGATGCGCGCGCCCAGTAGGTCGTCTGGTCGTACGAGAAATAGGTCGACGTGTCGCCGAAGCGCTTCGACAGCGTCGCCGAATAGCGCTGCTTGCTGTTGGCGAGGCCGTACGCGGTCGGATCGCCCGAGAATTGCGCGAAGTTCGTGTACTCGCGCTCGGAGAAGCGGTAGCCGAAAAAGCGCACGTCGGCATCGAGCCCGTCGAAGTGCTTCGAATAGTTGATGCGATACGAGTTGCCGTTGCGTGTCGCGCCGTTCCACCACAGGCGCGCCCGCGCGTGCGTGACGTCGGCCGACACCGCGCCGAACGCGCCGAAATCGCGGCCGACGCCGAGCGCGACCGACGTGTAGCCCGACGCGGCGATGAAGCCGCCATAGGCGGTGATGTCGAACGGCAGCCCGTACGCGATCTCGCCGAAGCCGAAGAACGGCGCGATGCCGGCGCCGCCGAACAGGCGCGGCTTGCCGACCGCGGCCTTGTAGCGCAACTGCCCGGTGCGCGCGAGGAACGGCACGGCGGCCGTCGTCACCTGGAAGCGCTGCACGCTGCCGTCCTCTTCCTCGACCGCCACGTCGAGCGTGCCCTGCACGCTCGTATTGATGTTCTGCAGCGCGAACGCGCCCGGCGACACGCGCGTCACGTACAGCACGCGGCCGGCCTGAGATACCGTCACGGTCGCGTTGGTGCGCGCGACGCCCGAGATCAGCGGCGCATAGCCGCGCAGCGACGGCGGCAGCATGCGGTCGTCGCTGCGGATCGACGCACCCGTCAGCGCGAACGTGTCGAAAATGTCGGAGCTCAGGTAGTCGTCGCCGAACGTCACCGTCGATTCGATCGACGGCAGCGCGCGAAAGGCATACAGCCGGCTGAAGCGGAACGTGCGGTCCGCGTACGCGGTATTCCCCACGTTCGATTGCGCCTGGTAGTCGCCGCGAAAGCGCCACGCATCCCAGTTCGCGCCGACCGTCCCGTACGCCTGGATCGAATTCGTCTGGCCGCCGCCCGAGCCGAAGTTGCGGTTCGTGTTCGCGATCACGCGATAGTCGAGCATCGCACCCGGAATGCCTTCGGACCAGCGCGCCGGCGGCAGATAGGTCGAATCGGTGAACTCGAGCGCGGCCTGCGGAATCGTGATCTTGAGCCGCCCGTCGCTTTTCAGGTAACGCACGGTCGCGCCCTCGATCGCGCCGAGGTCGACGCAACGCCCACCCTGGAAGCGCGGCAGATCCTTCACGAGCGACGGCTTCAGCCCGAACTGCGCGACGAGCTCCGGCCGCAGGCACGGCTTGCCCGCGCCTGATGCGTCGAGCGCGATGAACTCGATCGATTGCAGCCCGTAGAACAGGTCGTTGACCTGCACGTCGAGCATGTATTCGCCCGGCAACGTGAAGTCGGGCTGCGAGAACTGCGACAGGTCGACGTTGTTCGTACCGCCGATGTCGAGGAACGACGAATTGAATTCCGTCGCCTGGCTCTGGCTGCCGACGACCAGCACGGAGACGCAAAGGAAGGAATGTCTGATTCGCACGCGGCGCTACCGGGAGTCCAGGGAGAAGGAAAACGGGGGAAAGATGACGGAGGAAGGGGCGCATGCCTTCCTCCTCCGATACCGACGCTTACTGGTAGCGGACCGTGAAGTTCGCGACGCCGTCTGCGGTACCCGGCGTCACGCCGGCTGCCGTCGCTTCGTACATCGCCGCGAAGCGCGCGATGTTCGTGCCGTTCTGCAGCACCGTCGGCGCCTTCTGCTCGGCGCCGTTGTCGAGGTACTCGCCCGACGCGGCCTGCAGGCGGATGCCGACGTTGGTCGCCGAACCGATCGTGGCGAGCAGCTTCGGCTGGCCGGCGCTCGACGTACCCGTGAACGTGAAGTACGCGTTCTTCGCGACGCTGGTGTCGCAATCGGTCAGCTTGATGTCGAAGTTGGTCGGCGTGGACTTGTCGCCGGCCTGCTTGAACACGTTGGTCGGCACCTTGCCGAGGTTCACGGTCTGGTTGACCGAGCCCGAGTCGATGCCGCATGCGCCCGCGACGATCTCGCCGGTGAAGTTGATCGTGCCGGTGCCCGCCGCGAAGGCCGAGGTGGACAGGGCCGCGAGTGCGACAGCGGTCAGGATGGGTTTTTTCATGAAGTTTCCCGTAAGGAGTGCAAATGGAATGGATGACGTGGCGGACGCAAACGGCAGCGTGTGGTGGCTCCCGTCCGTCACGAGGCGGCATTATCGAGATAACCATGAAAGATTTCTGTAAATCATTGTCAAATCCGCCTGACAATGTTCGATTTACGCCTCCAAACCCTCATTCTTTCCTTTCCATTTTCAATTATCGAATTTTCATCCGCAGTCCTTTTTTATTTTTCGGAACTGGTTGAAGATTAAGGGAATTTCTTGCCGATAATCGCTGGCGCGCCGCCAGCCCTTGCCTGCATTGGTTTGCATGGGAGCGCCATTCAAAAGACAAAACATTGTCCAAAGCCGCCACCGTTGTCATATCGCAACGCGAATATCGCGCCATTTTCAACTGACAGGAAATTAACGACGGCACTCCATCGACATGGATTTATCGCGCAAACGATTGCGAAAAGCATACAAACGTTTTACCGCGACACTTTGTCGCCGCCATTAATTCCAATGCATTGATTAATTCGATCGTCAATTGCCGATCGTGAAACCGCATGCAGGCGCGGCCGCTGGAACGCGGCTGGCATGCCGGATTGGGCGAAATGAAAAAGCGCGGAGACGGTCCGCCGAACGGTGAAAGGAAGCGCCGACGACGATCGGCGGCACGGCGGGCGGTACGCCCTGTCGAAGCGGCGGCCGAACGTCGAAGCGCGTGGCCGCCGTGAAGTCGCCCGACACGCCGCGGCGTCGGGCGACGAATCGCACGTCACGCGGAAGCCGCGGCCTCCGCCGTTGCCGGCGCCCAGCCGCCGCCGAGCGCGCGGTACAGCGCGATCGCGTTCGCAAGCCTGAGCTGCCTGAGCCGGATCAGTTCCTGCCCCGACTCGTACGTGCTGCGCTGGGCGTCGAGCAGTTCGAGATAAGTCGCGACGCCGCCCGCGTAGCGACGCTCCGCCAGCTTCAGCCGCGCGCCGTCCGCCTCATATACATCCTGCTGCGCGGCGAGCTGCCGGTCGATCCAGTCGCGCGCGGCGAACGCATCGGCCACTTCGCGAAACGCGGTCTGCACCGCCTTCTCGTATTCGGCAACGGCGATGTCCTTGCGTGCGTTGGCGACGTCGAGGTTCGCGCGATTGCGGCCGCCCGCGAAAATCGGCAGCGTGATGCGCGGCGCGAACGTCCACACACTCGTGCCAGCCGCGAACAGGCTCGAGAACGCGTCGCTCACCGAGCCGTAGTCCGTCGTCAGCGCGATGCGCGGGAAGAACGCCGCGCGCGCCGCGCCAATGTTCGCGTTCGCGGCCTTCAGCCGTGCCTCGGCCTGCCGGATGTCCGGCCGCCGTTCGAGCAATGCGCTCGGCGCACCGGGCGCCACGGGCGCGATCGACAGCGCGTCGAGCGCGCTCGCGCCGTCGGGCACGTGGCGCGCGAAGTCGCCCGCCAGCAATTGCAGCGCCCGTACGGCCTGCGCATGCTCGCGCTGCAGCGCGGCCTGCGACGCGCGCGCGGACGCCACCAGCATCTCGGCCGAGCGCAGCTCGATCGCGTCGCTCGTGCCGGCCGCATAGCGGCGTTGCGTGAGCGCGGCCATCCGCTCGCGCGCATCGAGCGTGCGCTGAGCGAGCGCCAGTTGCTCGTGCAACGATCGTTCGGAAACGTACGCGCCCGCCACTTCGGCGATCACGCCGATGCGGACCGTGCGCTGCGCGTCGGCCGTCGCGAAATATTCGGCGAGCGCCGCGTCGGACAGGTTGCGCACGCGGCCGAACAGGTCGAGCTCGTATGCGCTGACGCCGACGCCCGCGCGGTACAGCCCGCTGATCGCGCTTTCGCGCACGACCGGATCGTACTGGCGCGCGCGTTCATAGCCGAGATTCGCATCGACCGACGGCATCAGGTCCGCACGCTGCACGCCGTACAGCGCGCGCGCTTCCTCGAGCCGGCCGGCCGCGATCCGCAGGTCGCGATTGTTCGCGAGCGCCGCGTCGATCCACGCCTGCAGCGCCGGATCGGTGAAATACGCATGCCAGTCGTCGAGCAGCGCCGTATCCTGCGCCGCGGCCGACGCGCCGGCCGGTGTCGTATTGCCGTCGACCGGCGCATAGGTCGCCGGCACCGGCGCCGCCGGGCGCTCGTAACGCGGCGCGAGCGAGCACCCGGCGAGCGCGAGCGCGGCGGCGAGCGCCGCCGGAAGCCGCCGCGCGGCGCGTACATTCAGCGCGAACATCATGGTTGCGAACCCTCCATCGTCGTCGGCTGCGCGCCGCCGCGCCGGCGCGGGCCGACGTCGAACAGGCGGCCGACGATCACGAAAAACAGCGGGACGAGAAACACCGCGAGCACGGTCGCCGTGATCACGCCGCCGAGCACGCCGGTGCCGATCGCCGTCTGCGCGCCGGACGCGGCGCCTGATGCGAACGCGAGCGGCAGCACGCCGACGCCGAACGCGAGCGACGTCATCACGATCGGCCGCAGCCGCAGGCGCGCGGCCTCGAGCGCCGCGTCGACGAGCGACATGCGCTGCGCGACGAGATCCTTCGCGACTTCGACGATCAGGATCGCGTTCTTCGCGGACAGCCCGATCGTCGCGATCAGCCCCACCTTGAAATAGATGTCGTTCGGCATCGCGCGCAGCGTGACGCCGAGCACCGCGCCGATCACGCCGAGCGGCACGACCAGCATCACCGCGAACGGAATCGACCAGCTCTCGTAGAGCGCCGCGAGCGCGAGGAACACGACCAGCACCGACAGCGCGAACAGCATCGGCGCCTGCGCGCCCGACAGCCGCTCCTCGAACGACTGTCCCGACCACGCATAGCCGATGCCGGTCGGCAGTTTCGCGGCGATCCGCTCGATCGCGCTCATCGCCTCGCCGCTGCTGTGGCCGGCCGCGGCCGAGCCGTTGATCGTGAACGACGGGTAACCGTTGTAGCGCGTGAGCTGCGGCGGCCCGAGCGTCCAGTGCAGCGTCGTGAACGCCGCGAGCGGCACCATCTCGCCGCGCGCATTGCGCACGCGCAGCTTCTTCACGTCGTCCGGATCGAGCCGGTGCCGCCCGTCGGCCTGCACCATCACGCGCCGCACCTGCGTGCCGTGCATGAAATCGCCGATATAGTCGGAGCCGAACATCACCGCGAGCGTCGTGTTGATCTCGTCCATCGACACGCCGAGCGCGGACGCCTTCGCGCGATCGATGTCGAGCTTCAGTTGCGGCGCGTCCTGCGTGCCCGCGAACATCAGATCGGTGAGCGCACGATCCTTGCCGCCCGCCGCGAGCAGTTGCTCGCGCGCGGCGCTGAACGTCGCGTAGTCGAGCCCGCCGCGGTTCTGCAGCCGGAAGTCGAAGCCGCTCGACGAACCGAGATCGGGCAGCGCCGGCGAGTTCATCGCGAACACCGTCGTGTTCGGCGTGCCCGCGAAGCGTTCGTTGATGCGCGCGACGATCGCTTGCACGTGATCGCGCGCGGCCTTGCGCGCCTTCCAGTTCTTCAGCGTGACGAAGATCATCCCGCCGTTCGGCCCTTCGCCGTAGAGGTTGAAGCCGCCGAGCGCATAGGTATAGGCGGCCGGCTCGTCGCGGCGGATGGCCGACTCGACTTCGCGCACGCTCTGCATCGTTTCCGCGAGCGGCGTGCCTTGCGGGCGGATCACCATCACCATGAAGTTGCCCTGATCCTCGTCCGGCAGGAACGCGGTCGGCAGTTGCGTGAGCATCAGCGCGGCGGCCGCGGTCAGCGCGCCGTACACGACGAGCCAGCGTACCGGCTTCTTCAGCATCGCGCCGACCCGCGCCGCGTAGCGCTGCGTCGCCCGCGCGACGAAGCGGTTGAACCCGCCGAAGAAGCCGCGCTTCTCGTGATGGTCGCCGGACACCGGCTTGAGCAGCGTCGCGCACAGCGCGGGCGTCAGCGACAGCGCGAGGAAGGCCGAGAAGCCGATCGACACCGCGAGCGACAGCGCGAACTGCCGATAGATGTTGCCCACCGCGCCGCCGAAGAACGCCATCGGCACGAACACCGACGTCAGCACCACGGTAATCCCGACGATCGCGCCGCTGATCTGCCGCATCGCCTTGACGGTCGCGTCGTACGGCCCGAGCCCTTCCTCGACCATCAGCCGCTCGACGTTCTCGACGACGACGATCGCGTCGTCGACGAGGATGCCGATCGCGAGCACCATCCCGAACATCGTCAGCACGTTGATCGAGAAGCCGGCCGCGTACATCACGCCGAACGTGCCCGCGAGCGCGACCGGCACGACGAGCGTCGGAATCAGTGTCGCGCGCAGGTTCTGCATGAACAGGAACATCACCAGGAACACCAGCACGCCGGCCTCGATCAGCGTCGTGACGACCTTGTTCATCGACACGCGCACGAACGACGACGTCTCGTACGGGATCTGGTATTTCACGCCCGGCGGAAAGTACTTCGACAGCTCGTCCATCGTCGCGCGCACGCGCTTCTCGGTGGACACCGCGTTCGAGCCCGGCGCGAGCTTGATGCCCATCCCGGTCGCGACCTTGCCGTTCACGTACGACGGATAGTTGTAGTCGTTGCCGCCGAATTCGATGCGCGCGACGTCGCGCAGGAACAGCGCGGAGCCGTCCGGCCGCGCGCGCAGCGCGATCGCGCCGAAATCGGCCGGCGTCTTCAGCGGCGCGTCCGCGAACACGGTCGCCGCGATCGGCGCGCTGTCCGGCACCGCGCTGCGGCCGATGTCGCCGATCGTCACGCGCGCGTTGTGCGCGCGCACGGCCGACGCGATGTCCGACGCGGTGAGGCCGTGCCCGGCCAGCTTCACCGGGTCGGGCCAGATCCGCATCGCATATTCGGCGCCCCAGAACTGCACCTTGCCGACACCCTCGACGCGGCGCAGCGCCTGCACGACGTTCGCCGACGCATACTCGCCGAGCTGCACGTCGGTCATCCGGCCGTCGTCGGACGTCAGCGACACGACGAGCTGGATGTTGTCGGCGGCCTTCTCGACCTGGATGCCGTCGCGGCGCACGGGCTCGGGCAGGCGCGCATCGACCGTCTTCAGCCGGTTCTGCACTTCCACGGCCGCGAGATCGGCGTTCACGCCCTGCTTGAACGTCAGGTACAGCGACGCCGCCCCGGCGCTGCTCGTCGCGGACGTATACAGCAGCCCCGGCGCGCCGTTCATCTCGCGCTCGATCAGCGCGGTCACCGATTCCTCGACGACCTGCGCGGACGCGCCCGGGTACGTCGCATAAATGCTGACGACGGGCGGCGCGATGTCCGGGTACTGCGCCACGGGCAGCGCGCGGATCGCGAACAGGCCGCCCAGCATGATGAAGATGGCGATCACCCACGCGAAGACGGGGCGATCGATGAAGAAACGTGCCATGTTGGTTTGAACCGGTCAGGTTTGACGGCCGGCCGCCTGCGAAGCGGCCGCTGTCGGCGCCGCCTTCGACCGCGGCGCCTTTTCGACGGGCTTGACGGTGGTATCCGGCGCGAACTGCGCGGCGTCGTCGACGATCACGCGCTCGCCGCCCGCGAGGCCGCGCGTGATGCGCCAGTCGTGGCCGCTCATCTGGTCGGCCGTGACCTCGACGTCCTTGACCTTGCCGTTCGTGTCCACCACACGCACCGACGTACGGTCGGCGGTACGCAGCAGCGCGTCGCGCGGCACGAGGATCGCCCGCTGGTCGACCGCCGTGTCGAGCGCGATCCGCACATATGCGCCCGGCAGCAGCTCGCGCTCCGGATTCGGGAACAGCGCGCGCATCGCGACGGTATCGGTGGTCGGATCGACCGCGAGATCGCTGAACAGCAGCTTGCCCTTCAGCGGATACGCGGTGCCGTCCGCGCGCAGCAGCGTCACCGCGATGTCGTGCTGCGCGATGCCCGTCGCGCGCCCGCTCTTCACCGCGCGACGCAGTGCGTCCACGTCAGCGGCCGGCTGCGAGAAGTTCACGTAGATCGGATCGAGCTGCTCGACGGTCGTTAGCGGCGTCGCCTGGTCCTGGCCGACGAGCGCGCCCTCGGTCACGAGCGCGCGCCGTGCGCGGCCCGCGATCGGCGCGGTGACGGTCGCGTAGTCGAGCTGCAGTTGCGCCCGCGCGAGTTCCGCCTTCGCCGAGGCGACCTCGGCCTTCGCCTGCGTGTCGGCCGCGACGGCCTCGGTGTGGTCGCGCTCGCTCACCGCGCGATCGCGCACGAGATCGTCGTAACGGCGGCGCTTGTCGGTCGCCGCGAGCGCCGCGGCCTGCGCCTTCGCGAGCGCGCCCAGCGCAGCGTCGCGGGCGGCCTTCAGCGGTGCGGGATCGATGCGGAACAGCACCGCGCCCTGCTTCACTTCCTGGCCTTCCTCGTAGGTGCGCGCGGTGACGATGCCCGCGACCCGCGCGCGGACTTCCGCCTGCCGGTATGCGTCCAGCCGGCCCGGCAGTTCGACGGTCATCGGCACCGCCGTCGGGCGCACCGTCACGACGGTGGCCTGCTTCGCGGCCTCCGGCGCGGCGTCCTCGTCGCCCTTTCCGCATCCGCCCACCGCCAGCAGGGCCGCGAGCGCGAACGGCGCCAGCCGCGTGCGGCGCCACAGGGTGCGTTTGTTATTCATGTTCTGACCTCGGAACGTTCGCCGCCGATACAATGCGGCGGCTCAGGGTGGCCGATTATAATCAGTCATGTCTGATTAAATACAGGCTGCTTCAATCTGACCGACACACTGTCTCAATAAAACGACAGCGAACTGTAAGGAATTTCACGACATGGCCCGCAAGACCCGGGAAGAATCGCTCGCCATCAAGCACCGGATCCTCGACGCCGCCGAGCTCGTGCTGCTCGAGCGAGGCGTCGCGCAAACCGCGATGGCGGACCTGGCCGAGGCCGCCGGGATGTCGCGGGGCGCCGTCTACGGCCATTACCGCAACAAGATGGAAGTCTGTCTGGCGATGTGCGACCGCGCGTTCGCGCGCACGTCGGAAGGTTTCGACGCCGGCGACGGCCTGCCGCCGTTCGCGACGCTGCGGCGCGCCGCGTCGCACTACCTGCAGGAGTGCGGCGAGCCGGGCCCGATGCAGCGCGTGCTGGTGATCCTTTATACGAAGTGCGAGCAGAGCGAGGAAAACGGCGCGCTGCAGCGGCGCCGCATGCTGCTCGAGCTGCAGATGCTGCGGATCACGAAGGCGCTGCTGCGTCGCGCGATCGCGGCCGGCGAAATCGCCGCCGATCTCGACGTGCATCTGGCTGCCGTCTATCTGGTGTCACTGCTCGAAGGCGTGTTCGCGTCGATGATCTGGACCAACCGGCTGCGCGGCAACCTGTGGAACGACGCCGAGGCGATGCTCGACGCCGGTTTCGACGCCGTCCGCACGTCGGCGGCGCTGCGCAGGCGCGCGCAAAAATTGCCGGACTAACGAAAATCGTCGTAACAAATGCTGATTTAACCCGACTTACCGCACTGCGAAACGAATGAGCTGACCCTCTTTAAAATTTTTAACGTTTCGCGGAACATCGGTAGACTGGCGCTGTCATCTTTCTTTAGCGTCTTCGTGATAACCGGGTTCGACCCGGCATGCACGCCGCCGTTCGAAGCGGGGCCCGCCCCGCGAGTTGGGTCGAACGGGAACGATACAGGCCCCTGGCGGGGCCTGTTTTGTTGCACGCCCGTCGCCCGCCATGTCGCCCCCCCTGACGCATGGACCGCCGACGGCTCCTGCCCACACCTCTTTGAACCGCTTTCCTGGATGTGGACACCTTTGGTCAAGCCTGCCGCAACCCCTGATGCTTTCGCGCCCGGCCGCGCGCAGCGCCTCGTGCGCGCGCTCGTGCCGGCCGCCGTGCTCGGCGCCCTCGCCGCCTTCGGTCTCGCCGCCGCGCTGCCTGCCGTGTCGCAACTGCCCGGCGCCGTCGACTCGGGCACGGCCGCGCTGCCGCAGCGCGTGCTGTCCGATACGCCGTTTCCCACCGCGCAGCATTTCGTGACGAGCGAGCTTGCACGCACGCTCGGCGAGCGCAACGAATACCTCGAGCGCAACGATCGCAGCCCGCAGCCGGGCCTGTTCGCGCCGCTCAGCGCGCATCGCAACGACATGCTCGGCTACGCGAGCCTGTTCCAGTTCGCGTCGCCCGATCATCGGCAAGGGATGCGCGCGGGCGACATCGAGCTCACGCTGTCCGATACGCTGAATCGTCTCGACGTGCCGCCCGAAGTGCGCATCCAACTCGGCGATCTCGTCACCGGCAAGGTCGCGATGCGCGCGAGTGCGCAGCGCGGCGACTATTACCGCGTCGCGTTCGACACGAACGACGGCACGCCGCGCCTCACCGCGCTCGAGCTGCGCGTCGCCGGCCGCACGTTCGGCGCGATCTGGTTCCACGCGCCGGGCGCCGAACACGGTGCGTACTACACGCTCGACGGCTCGCCGCTCGAAGCCGCGGCGTTCACGATGCCGGTCAAGTGGACGCGCATCAGCTCGTTCTTCGGCGAGCGCATCCATCCGCTGTCGCAGGCGATGGCGTTCCATACGGGCGTCGATCTCGCCGCGCCGAGCGGCACGCCGGTCGACGCGGCGGCCGATGGCGTCGTGTCGTTCGTCGGCACCGATCCGGGCGGCTATGGCCGCTACGTGATCGTCGATCACGCGGATGGCTATTCGACCTACTACGCACATCTGTCCGCGTACGCGCGCGGGCTGAAGGTCGGCGAAACGGTGAAGCAGGGCCAGCGAATCGGCTCGGTCGGGATGACGGGCGCGGCCACCGGCCCGCACCTGCATTTCGAGGTGCGGGTCGCGAACGATCCGGTCGATCCGCTCGTCACGCTTGCGAACGCGCAGACGGGGCTGTCCGACATGCAGCTCACCGCGTTCCGCCAGGAAGCCGCGCAATGGCGCTTCCGGCTTGCGTCGATCAAGACGACGCCGTTCGCGTTCGCGCAGAACGACGGGCCGCTGTGGGGCGATTTCGCGACCGGGCCGTCGACGCTGCGTGCGGTTTTCGATACGCACTACTCGGCGGAGCGAGGCTGATTCTGGGGCACACGATCCTGGTGGTTGCGGAAGAGCGTACGGTCAAGTGCTCCGCCGCTCTTCTCTACACCGTCGGCTGGTCACGGGCTTGAGCCGATGTTTTGGCGCGGGGTAAAAGCACACTTTCGCCTGATACCGAAGGCGGCTTGCACTACATCCCCTCGTGGTCATAGCGCCGGCGCAATACCGGATCCCGAGTGATTCGCAACCGAAAACAGTTCGGGCACCACGCACCGCGATTGACCACCGTGTTCGGCATCGAGTCCCAAACATGTCCGTGTGCGCATTGCCACGTCAATTTGACTCGATTGCCGTGATATTCGGTACTCAAGCATCGACCACCGCGCTCCGCGGCAACTGCCTGCATGTCCTCTATCGTTCGGCGCTTCGCGAGATTGGCGCAATGCCGACACCATGCCCCGCCGAGCACCAAATGCCCCCACGTCGTCCATTCATGTCCACGTGCGCATCGGAATCGGTACTTCGAATTTGTCAGGTGATACTCCGTCGAGAGAAGCTGTCCACCGCGTAGTGCCGCTGCGGCCTGCAATCGCTGGAGCCCGTTCGGATCGCGTTGCTGTTCTCCATGCCTGATTCGAGCACAGTGCGGGCACCATCCGCCGTCGACGATTCTGTGAGCTACGGCTGTCCATCGATGGCCCTCGGCACACTCCCATTCGTAATGCGCGGCGATACCGATATACGTGTCAGTCAGACAACGACCGCCGCGCTCCGCCGCCGCCTCATGAAGACGTTCCAAGCCATCGGAATGTAGGAGACACGCGGCCAACTCGATTTTTGCGCATCGCGGACACCCGTGGCCGTCTAGAATCTTGCGAGCCTCGGTCGTCCATTCGTGTCCAGAACGACAGGTGAAATGTTGCCGCGCCGTTTGACCGAGATAGGTTCCTTCATGGCAAACAAGACCGCGTTCACTCAATAGTTCCTGAAAGCGGTGCTGCACGCGCACTTGTTCGCACTGGAGGCAGGTTATCGTGCCTCGCATCGCGACAGTGCCTATGCGCGTGAAGTCATGGCCCGATTCGCAGCGGAATTCATAGTAGGACTTCAGCCCTCGCCATTCGAGCGTTAGAAGCGTATGCCCCCGTTCGGCGGCAATCTCGACCAGACGGGCATATGCAACGTCGGGCTTGCGACGTGTACGTGTCGGAGAAGTACCTTGGCTCATTGTCTTCAGAACTGAGCAGTCACCTGAAAACCGAGCGTCACTCGCGCGGTCGGAAAACCCGACGGCTTGTAGACAGGCGTACCCGCGAAGAGATCGTAGCCGTATCCGCCGAACCGAGTCGCGACACTGCCCTTGAAGCCAATCACTGCACCGGCGAGCTGCGTGCCGACCAAGGCAACCGGCTCCGGTCCCCAGACCCGACCGTAGTCGAGACCGGCATAGGCCGATACCCCGGTCTGCGCGATGGGTACCTGCAATTCGTTGCGCCAGTAGAACCCGCGTGATGCCGCCAGCAGCGTTTCACCGTCGAATCCCCGCACGGTATAACGGCTGCCGATCGTGACGCTATCGAGGTATGAAACCGTATTGCCGGTGTACTGACCATGAAAGGTCGTCACGTATTTGAACGGCTGCGCCCCAATCGCAAACGGTGTCGACAGATTCGCATCGAGAACGATCATCTTGAATCGGTACGTCTGGCCTCCCTCTGCCGCGAACATGCTATCGGTCGAGCCGAGCCAGCCCAAGCCCTGACGATAGGCAAGCGAGCCGTCGAACTGCGACGAGCCGAAATAGTGCCGGTCAGTCAACCCGAATTCGAGAAAGGTCGCGTTCTGATGTGACGACGGTATCGTCGTGCCTTCGATATAGCTGTCGCCGAAACGGCGCGTCAGGCGAACCTGTGCGCCGAACACATCGTTCCGGCTGCGCGTCAGCACACGATTGAGCCTGAAATCGACCGTCTTCATGTTGCCGCTCGCAACGAACGTCTGATTCACGGCCGCAAGTGGTTGAAAGTACGTGTTGGTGTAGGCGGAGAGCGTGCCGGTCCAGTAGCCCCAGGGGATCGAGTAGAACGCGTTCCAGCCGTGCGAGCCGAAGCGCTTGTCGCCGAATTCCAGATCCTGGTTGAAGCCGACGTTGAAGATGTCGTTCAGGCCCAGCGGGTTGTCGATGCCAAGCGATACGTTGCCTTGCAGTTTGCCCGTCGCACGCGTGCCGGAATTGTCGATGGACGCGACGACGGTCCATGGCTTGCCGTGCTTCACGTCGAGTACGACATCGCTTTCGCCAGGCGTATCGCCCGGTGCGATCCGCATCGACACATCCTGGCTTGAGACGCGCTTCATCTGCTCAAGCCCTTGTTCGATGTCGCGCAGGTTCAACACGTCGCCGTCGCGCGTCGGGAATGCGGTCTTCCACGTTCCGCGTAGCTTCTCGTCCTCGAAACGCACGTGGCGGATCACGCCCGGAATCAGCGCAAGCTTCAATGTGCCGGTGGACAAATCCTGCTCGGGCACGAGTACGCGGGTCGTGATGTAACCGCGTGCGAGGATGGCCTGCGACAGCCCCTTGACGATCAGGTCGACGCCTTGCTTGCCGACGCATTGGCCGGCGTAGTGCGCAAGCCAGTCGCGCGCAAAGGCGAAGCGATCCATCGGCAAGGTGGATGCGCCTTGCGCCTTTGACGTGGCCGGTAACGAGTCGGGCACGTCGAGCGTGAAGCGGTCGATTCGGAAGCACGGCGTCTCCGTGGGCAACACCGGATGGGCTTCCGGGCGTGGCACGTCCGAGCGCACGCCCGGCGCTTGCACGGTGGCCTCACGCTGCTGGGTGTCGCGACGTTGCTGCACTTGCTGATTCTGCTCGGCGTTCGCGCGGGCGGCGGCGGCTTGCTCGTTCCGAGTGGGCACCTGTTGTGCTTGCGCAGCAAGCGTGATCAGAGTAGTGATTGGCAAAACAGCCAGCCGTCTGGTCGTTTTCATTTCATTATTTTTTGATTGACAGGAATAGACAGCAACCATCCCCCGTTATCGATATGGCACTGTCCATAAATTCGCATCAGCGCCCCAACTATAGTCTCGATTTAAATCAATTCCCCGCATTTCCGAGCCGGGTGTCTTGCCGCAACTTCTCAATCAATTGATCCCACACATTCTCGTATAGCGGAAATGAATCCTCAGCCTGAGAAGCGGTTCTAGCCCGCGTCACAGCCGTCAGAAAAATTGACAGCCCGTTAGAATTCAACGATTCCGTTGAAATAAAGCTCATCCCTCCTTCTTCCATAGGAAGATAAACCTCATCCTTAACCCAAATGTCAGACGAGCCAAACTGATCGCCGATTCTGCCAACCAAATAATCGAACTGACTCGTACTCACCGGAACGCGAACGTCTTTAGAAATAACTATTGATCCCGCCATTTTCACCTCATTTGATCAGGATGATCTTAGTCCGCCTCAATTTAAAATTTACCTACATGCCGATTGTGACATACGGACCATTCAGTGATGGTGGTGGGTATACCGATCTCGTTATTCCGAAATTCCCAAATTTGATGGGAGATCAGTTACGAAGCTCGACCGCGAACCGTATTGCGGCGCCAGTTCGCGAATATTTTTCGACAAAGATGCTCTTTCATAATCCGACATCTCTTGCAACCCGCCACTTATTTTTTCCAGTAACTCCATGGATGCATCCGGATCAATGACGCTCTCACCAGAATATTCCAAAAATATCGAAACATCAATAATTACTCTTGCAAAGTACTTATTTTCCATTTGACGAGACAACCTTCCCTGTGATGCCGGCCATTCCAAGGATATGAAACATTTCTTTTATCCCGCGCAGATTATTGTTTATTTCGCATGCCGCATCGCTCATGCAAATCCATTTTGAGCGAGCACCTGTGACTAACGACTGGCTTAATCGTAAGCCCTATCCGCCATAACGGCAGGATTTTTCGATCAATTATCACCTTGCCATCGACGCAATCGGATTTTACGAGGCAGCCAATCCATCAAGTCGGGCTCCTTCCAACGCAGGTGCAAACCCGGCCTAGATTCCTGGATCGGATCTCGCATCAGCGGCTGAATCATTGTAATCGCGCGCCGTTAATCTCATCGTATCGTTCTCGTTTACCCAGCTACCTTTCCGTTCCCGATGTCATTTTTGGACTTACAATCATCCCACCAAAAAATTTCAATGATACGTTCCACCAGACGTCCAGCCATCCAAAATTCTTTGCAAGAATTTATTCTCCGAGGAAGAAATTACCCGATCGTGAAATCTTACCTCGATCTTGCCCGCAACATATTTAACAATTGTGCCAGATGGCAAGGCCAAGAATGGGACAACCCTCGGAGAATTCACCGCCACCTCAAACAAGGAGGAGAATTTTCCATCGCCGCCATTATTGTCTCGCTCAACAAAAAACCAACCTGAATCGCCTTTCTGCGGTAAATCCCGGTTTATAAAAAATTCTCGACATGATCCAAATCCTGGAGAAACAATCCCCCTCTCCAGTAAGGATGGAAAATTCGGATCAACATCCACCTGAGCGCACACCTCTCTTTGCAAATGCAAATCCTTGAAAGTTTTGTCTATCGAAAACATCCAATTTATTGGCATACGACGAAAATCTGGCTCCCACATCTCCAAATCGCCATGTCCGTCTTCTTTCAACATCAAGATCATCCAGCCAAACTGGATACTCTGACCAGCATTGAACCTCACCCCTCGTCGAATCTCGCCCTCAAAATACTCAAACAGGTCACTTATCATGAACTCAAAATCGCCATCCAGCGATACCACAAAATTGGGATGACCATACCTTTTGTCAAAATTCGATCTAAAAATCATGGCAATCACCTTGGATGATTTAGCAATGGACGCGATCGCTAACCCTTCTTTTAATCGCGTTGCGGACGATTCCTTTATTTCATAATTCAACCAAGAGAGTCATTATTTCAACCAAAATGCCCCCCCTTCCAGTGCGTCGTATTCAGAAAGAGGTCTATTCTGATATCGAGTAAATCCAGACAAATCTGAAATTACAACACGAACAGGCTGGTAGATGTTAAATGCCTCGAAGAATGACTCTGCAGACTCGCAGGCATCGACGAATTTTTCAAAAAACCTTCCAAATACGTCAGTCAGTGTCGATCGGCCTGGATTCAGCCAGCTCTTTTCCGGATTTGCAAGCATTGCAGCATCCCACTCAACAGATGTTGCAGCTGGCTTTTCTGCAAAAATTTCGCGGGCTTTCGCCATCAACGCGCGAGCGCTATCCAACTCCTCCCTCCGAAGGTACCGGCGATATAGGCGATCCGTTAACAAGCTCCAATCTTGTTCCGAATGATCTTGTGCCGCATACAGTTCGAGACACTTGAAGAACAATCTAACATCAGGGGCCGGCCCAAGCTCACAAATTGTATGTCCACCGTGAAAGCCTATCGTTCTCATTTTGTCTTAAATTGAATATTAATCGGGCTAATTATGCCATTCGACTTTTGAACAATACCTTGAACAATCGCCGTCCGTTGTGCGGGGGATACCGTTTGCCCGCGTATATCAATCACAACTTGTTGTTGCATTCCCTCTGGCAAATTGGCTGCTCGCTGAATTGCCTGATTTGCAACATTGTTAATCAAACCACTTGAGTTGTTCTCGATGTTGTAATTTTTTACCTCGTAACTGATTGTTCTATCTACTGTCGATATGTCTGTATTGTAAAGCTGGACGTTCGACGCCATCGCCCCGCCTGCACTACCGCCAACCAGTACGCCACCAACCGTTGCCGCGACGTTTGCGGCGATGTTGCCGAGCAGCGACGAGCCGGTCGTATCGCCGACCAATTTACTGATCTTCTCAGCCTGGTTCGCCAGCAGTAACGGCATGCCGGCTCCCGCTGCGCCCCCAATCGCCGTGAGCGCGCTGCCGCCGCCGAGCCCGCCGATCAGCGCACCGCCCACGCCCTGCAATTCTGCAAATATCAGACGAATCAAACTGATCACCGATTTTTCTAACAGAATAATCGAATCGGTTTGTACTTACCGGAGCACGAACGTTCTTAGAAGTAACTATCGATCCCGCCATTTCGACCTCACCCGATCAGAATTGCAACCGACGAAATCCAAATTCACAAATCAAATCTAACAATAACATTGCGAACCTCTTACTCTCTTTCGGGGAACTCATCCCCAAAGGCTAGCAACGTCACCCTCAATGCATTTCGAAACGTCTGGGCGTCAAAGATACGTTCAGATGGCTCAATTCCGCTCACATCAGGATCAGCCCACACCTTGTACGTGCCGGGGTGACCTGTGCACGGGATATGGTCTATTTCCCATCCTGGATCGCCACCCGATCCCCCATTAGGCTGCAATATTGCAGCCAACCAATGATCCAAGGGCACTGACTGTGCGACCACCCATGTAAGAACCCAATAAAGCAACTGTTCGAGTCCCTCAACTTCATGCGCATGACCGCACTTCATTTCGCCCCTCGTATTGGATATGCGGTAGGAAGCGACGGAGGCGAACCTGCCTCTCAGTAAGCTCTGTGCTGCCGAACGATCGCTGAATGAAGCATTCGAATTTAAATTCATCCACTTTTGCAACGCCAACGGAGTAAAAAGCAACGGCGCTGACGTTGGTCAGGATGCTCATCGTCCAACTTACCGGTCCGTTATCTGGCGGGCAGTCACAACAAAGACATCGTGCTCTAGACTCTCTGAATGAACGAACTCAGCCGCGGCTAGATTGTTTTGTTCCGCAACACCAACGTCAACGGGCGGATCGACTCCATCCCAAATGCAATCGAGCCTCGCTTCGAATCCAGGGAAATGCCAAATACCTCCCTCGATCCGAGCTACAACCAAACCGTGCTGACCCGCCCGTTCACAAACCGCAATTGCTGCATCGGCAGATAGCTTCATCACAACGCTTCCGCCGAGTGAGAAAAAGTCATCCGACGAATCGTAGCGTCGTTGGAGATCAATATTCATCGCGACTCACTTCCATTTAATTCGACTGTCGGGAATCCAACCAGGATCGTTTTTACCGCTCACTTGGACAACTTCGCCGGTCCGGTCGTTGACCACAACGTAACCACTCTTAGAACCGTACACGGATGCGGAATCTTTTCTCGGCAACCCGTCTGGGGTCTTCCCCGCAGATCGATTATCCATCGTCGTTCCGACAGGTCCCTCATTGACGACTGCGTGCACTTCTTGCTGCGTCCATCCACGAGCCTCAAGTTGGCCGCCGATCTTGCCGTCGATAACAACCTTGCCCACGTTTGTGGCCGATGATGTACCCGCCGCCGCAACTCCACCATTGGCCGTTGGGAGTTGAGCATTCGCTCCTGAACTCCCCGCTGTCGCTGTTCCCGGCGAGGGCGACGCGCTTGCGCCATTGCCATACGGTTGGGTTCTTGCCGCATTACCGGCCGCGCTCAAATCACCACTTGCGGTTTTCAGTGCGCCGTTTCCAACCGTGGCGACATCCGCCGACGTTGTTGCCGCATCGGTTCCGACTGCAGCTTTGCCGCCCAGACCCAGCGTCGCCAAGACCGGTGTCCAGAACTCCGTGTCAGGTCCGACCGACGTTCCTGACTTGTACGGCTTCTTCAGCCCTTCCAGCGAGACATAGCCTGCATCGCCAGGTGTGGCAAGCGGCCCGCCGTTCGGAAGGTTGACGATCGCGCCCGCGACGTTGACCATCCCGTTCCACATACCGGCCTTGGCGTCGGACGTCATGACGATAGCCTGGGCTACCTTCTTTGACAACGACGCAAATACGTCGTTTGACGTTTGCTTGTTCTGATCGTTATCTGCATTGTAAAGCTGCACATTCGACGCCATTGCACCGCCGGCCGTGCCGCCCACTAACGTTCCGCCCACCGTCGCCGCCACGTTCGCAGCAATATTGCCGACCAGCGACGAGCCGGTCCTATCGCCGACCGATTTACTGATCTTCTCAGCCTGGTTCGCCAGCAGTGACGACATGCCCGCTCCGGCTGCCCCACCAATTGCCGTGAGCGCATTGCCGCCGCCGAGTCCGCCAATCAGCGCACCGCCGCCCATCTGCAATTCCGCGCGGGACGCACCGCCTTCCATCCAGCCCTTGGCCTCGTTCAACGCCGCCTGCGCGCCCGCCAAATCGCCAGCCTTATAGGCTTTGTCGGCTGCGTCCAATGCTGCGTCGCGCTTGTTGTCCGCATACAGCCCAATCCCCTGCGACACCGTCTGCCCGGCCGCCTGCGCCGCATTCATCGTATCGGCCTGCTGCGACAGCGTTTTCTGAACGTCGGGCGTCTTCGAAACCGTCCCGTTCAGATTCGTCGTGTCGCGGTTCAGGTTCGCGACATCCTGCGTCTGCTCACCCGGCTTCGTGATGTTGATCGTGCCAGCGCTCACCGCGCTCTTCGTCGTCGCGCTCTGGTCGCCGCTGTCGTTCTGGAACACCATCGGCGTGACGCCGCCCGAGCCCGATACCGACGACGGGCCGACTGCCTTGTTGCTCGACCCGACCGACGCGCCCGCGCTGAAGCCCGCGCTGTTCGCGCTGTAGTGCGAGTGGTTCTCGATGTCGCTCGTCGTGAGCGTGCCAGTCGTCAGGTTGTTCTTCGACGCGTCGGCCGTGCTGGCGATATACGCGCCCTTCAGGTCGGTATTGCCCTTCACGGCCACGTCGAACCCGCCAGCACCGGCCTGGATGCCCGCCTGCTCGTTCACGCCCGCATAGTTGCCGTCTGCATGGCCATTCTGCGCACTGAAACTCGCTCCGCCGCCGGTCTGGCTGATCGTGAAGCCGCCGCCCGCGCTCGATTGATGTGCGGCGCTCACGGTCGTGTCCTGAACGCTCGCCACATTCAGATTGCCGCCCACGTCAGCCACAACCTTGTTCGCGTTCACGTTCGCGCCGATCACGTTCGTGTCGCCGCCGCTCACGATGGTTGCGGTCTGGCTCGCGTTGACATGCGTGTTGTTCTGGATCGCCGCGTCCGAATTGCCGTCGCCATGCGCACGCTGCATCGACGCGGACACGCCGATGCCGTTCGTGCCGATCGATACGCCGACGCTCGACCCCGACGACGAGTTCGAACTCCGTGTCTTGTCCGTATCGGTCGTGTTGACGAGATTGACCTGGTTGTTCGCGACCAACGCTACGTTGGCGGCGTTCACGTTCGAGCCCGCGATCGTGATGTTGCCGTCCTTCGGCGTACCGTTGCCCGTCGCGATCAGCTTCGCATTGCCGCCCGCGTTAATGCTGGAGCCGCGCTGAATCGTCTGGTCTTCGGACGACTGCATCGAGCTATGGCTCGAACCGACGCTGACCTGCACGCCGATGCTCGGGGCCTGTGGCCCCTTTGCGCCGTTCAACAGCGCTGCGCCGCCCATGCCGCCGAATGCCACGTCTCCGGCCGCCGCGATGCTATGCAATGCCGATGCGCGGCCGTTGCTGTCCTTCGCCGATTCGCGCGCGGCCTGCGTCTCGCTGATCGCGTTGTTGATCGCATCGCCTACCGAGCCCGACAGGCCGATCGTCAACCCGCTCTTGCTCGTCTGCTGCTGTTGCGCCTGATGCGTGGTGTCGGTGGCCGAATCGACGACGATGTTCGCCGCCTTCCCGGTCACGTCCTTGCCTGCAACCAGATCGCTGCCTTGCACATGCAGCGTATTGCCCGCGTTGACGGACAGATTGCCGTCGACCGAGCCGACCGTACTGGCGTTGTTCGTCACGCTCGACGATTGATTCTGCTGCGCAAGCTTGCTGTTGCCGACCGAGAACGACAGGCCGCCGCCCGACATCAGGCCCGAGTGCTGCTCCTGATAGGTGGTTGATGATTGGCTGGTGTCCTGCGACGTCGTGATGTTCACGTCGTGCGCCGCGTTCAGCGTCACGTCGTGTGTACCGACGACCGTACTACCCTGAACGTTGATGTCCTTGCCGCTACCAATTGACACACCGTCCGCCGAAATCAGGCTGCCGTTCGCGACAGTGCTGGTCGCGTCCTGGCTGCTGGCGATTTTCGTGCCGCTCACGACGCCGCTACGGCTATGCGTCTCGTGCGAGTTGTACACATGCGTTTCGGTCGCGGCCCCGACATTCACATCGCCGGCCGCCAGCAAGTTCGCATCGCCCTTGTTCAGGTCGATCGTGCTGCCGATGACATTGATGTCCTTGCCCGACACCACGTTGAGCGTATCGCCGCCCTTGACGGTCGTGCCCGTCAGCGCCTGGTCCGCCCCATGCCGGGTTTCCGCATAGCTGCGATTGCCTTGGTCGCCCGAACTGTTGGCGTTGATGGTCGACGTGGTGCTCGCCGCGCCAAAGGTCACGTTGCCCTTGGCCGCGACCGTGCCGCCCTGACCGAAGTTGAGTTGCGCACCCTGCGCCGTCAGGTCGCCGCCCACACCGATGGCCGACTTGCCACCGACGTTCACGGTGCTGCCGGTCGCGCTGTTGAGGTCCGTATCCGACACGCCGTTCGCGCGCTGCACGACCTTGTGCTCGCCGGTCTGCTGCGCGCCGAGGTTCCAGTTCCCGCCAATATTGGCGTTCAGGTTCCCGCCGACATTCAGGTTCCCGGCGTTCTGCTGGAAGTCGCCGCCGGTCTTGATCGCCGCGTCGCCGGCCACGTTCAGGTTCGCGGCCGGCCCGAGCGTCGTCTTGTCGCTCGTCGCGCCGTCGCGACTGACCTGGTGCGTCGTCTGCGTCGCGGTATCCAGAATCAGCTTGTTGCCTGCGTTCAGTTCGAGGCTGCCGGCCTTCACGTTGGCCGACGTGAGATCCACGTTGCCTGTCGTATCGAGCGACATCAGCCCGCCGCTTTGCAGCGCACCGAATGCGTTGTCGATCTGCTTGCCCTGAAGCGCGAGCGTCGTATCCGCCTTCACGGTGCCGCTGTTCGTGAAGACCTGTGTGTTCTTCAAATCGATATTGCCGGCCGTGATCAGCGGACCGTTCGCATTTTGCTGATCGGCCTTCGCCAGATACACGACCGGCACGAGCACTTGTTGACCGCCGACCGTCTCGGTCTGCATGATGATCACGTTGCTCGTGAGCGCGGCCACCTGCTGCGCCGACAGGCTCATGCCGAGCGGCAAGTTCAGCGACTTCGACAATTCAGCGCCCGCGGCCATCAGCGACTGATACATGCCCTGAAGGTCCGTATACGGCCCCAATACCGCCTTGCCCGTCAGTTGCGTGACCTGGTTGCGCACGAGCTGCTGCTCGTAGAACCCGTCTCCGAGCCGCTTTTCGGTCGTCAGCGGATTCACGCCGATCTGCTGAAGGTAATAGTCGCTCGACAGGAAATTGTTCATCCGCGTGAACGCGGGGTTCGTCTCGATCAGGTACGTCGGATTCGGAGCCGGATTGGGCCGGTACAGGCCGCCCTGCGGAATCGTCAGGTTGTTCAACACGCTCACGGCGGTCGCGCTTGCGATCACCGGATCGACCCAGGTGGGCGTACCACCCTTGATCGCGGCGGCTCCGGACTGCGTGCCGCTCGCGTTACCGCTCACCGTGCCGATCGTCAGTCCCGGCACGGCCTGACCGGGCAGCAGGCCGAGCGACGGAATGGTCGCATTGGCCGCCGTGTTGTTCACGCTCACGCCATTGCCCGAGATCGTGCCGTTCGCGCCCCACGTCGAGCGATAGTCGGGCAAGCTGTATTGCCGCACGTCGGCCGGCGCCGCCTGCGTGTATCCACCCGGGCCGCCGACGAACGGCTTGTCGCCGAACGGCAAGGTCCAGTTGTGTTCGGTGTTGTCGTAGTTGTTGTAGTGGTAGTACCCGGAATACGTGACCGTCACGCCCGGCGCTTGCTGGCTCGTTGCGCCCCAGCCGTCCATGTCGAGACTCACGGGCTGCTTGATGTCGCCGGCCGCCGTCACGCTGCTCCAGTAGTTCTGGAACGTCTTGACCGTCGACGCGTCGAGATCACCGCCCGACGCGATCTGCGCGCCCGGGCTCAGCTTCGTCACGGTGTTGGCGGTCGCCTTGCCCTCGTAGGTCGTGTACTGATACCCGCTGTTCCACTGGCCGCCGTCCGGCGGAACGGTGAACACACCACCCGGCTGCAATTTGAGCGCGGCGATGATCGGCGCGGGATCGTAGCTGGGATCGTTGGGGTCGTGAAAGATGTTGACCCAGTGAACGTCCTGACCGCTACAGGCTGCCATGAAGTAAGCAGCGCACCCTGACATGCTGATGCCGAGCTGTTGCAGCAGCGCGGGATCGACCTGACTCGTGTTGCCCGAGGTCTGCATCACGCGCCGCGTGTTCGTAACCTTGTCGGCGTGCAGTTCCATCGAGCTACCCGACTGGATCGCTGCCGACGAATTGTTGATCAACGCCGCGTTCGTGTAGTTGCCGTTCGCGTCCTTGCCGCCCGCCAAAGCCACTTTGCCGAGCCCGAAGATCGTCGTGGTCGGCATCGAATCGCCCAGCGTCGTGTCGTCGCGGTTCTCGATGTCGTGTGCGAGGATTTCCAGCAGGCCCGACGTGTCCGATGCGCCGATCAACGCGACAGGGCCGAGGTTCGACACGGTACCGCTAGCCTGGATGGCGACGCTGCCGCCCACCATCGCGCCATAGTTCGTCAGGTCGCCCGAATGCGTCCTGAGCAAGCTACCGGCCGTGATCGCGCCCGTGTTGACGATGTTGCCGGCGTTGAGCGTCAGATTGTTGACCGATTGCAGGTTCGCGTTGTTCGTGAACGTGCCCGGCAACGTGAAGGTCAGGTCGTGACCGATGTTGAACTGCGTTTGCGGTGTGGTCGTGAAATCGCCTTGCAGGTTGATCGTCGCGTCGTGCGCCGCGCTGTATGTGCCACCGCCGAACAACGTCGAAGCCGCCACCGTCAGGTCGCGTGTCGAGCCGATCGAACCACCGGTGTTCGAGATCGCGCCTGTCGTGTTTACGTTCACGTCGCCCGCTGCATTCGCAACATTGCCGATCTGGCCTCCGGTGTTGTCCAGCGTATCGCCTTGAACCAGCAGGTTCGCGCCCATCAGCTGGCCGCCCTGCGTGTTCGAGATCGAGGCCGCGCCGATCGTCACATCGCCTTGCCCTGTCATCTGCCCCATGCCGGCGACGCCGCCCGCGTGGCTGTTCACGATCTGGCTGCCGCCCCGCACGTTCATCGCGCCGCTACCGAAGTCGTGCACCGCACCGTCGGTGTTGTCGATCGACGCGGCCTGAATCGACAGCGTGCTGGCGTCACCCGCTTGGCCCGCCTCGATGTGCCCTTGCCGGTTCGACAACGCGCCGCCGCTGATCATCGACAGGTACGCGTTGGAGCGCATCAAGCCCTGAGCGTTGTTCATTGCTCCGGCAATCATCGCAGACAGACCCAGCTTCGCAGCGATGACGCCGCTACCATTGTCCAGACTGCCGGCCTTCAAGATGGCTTGTCCGTTGGTGCCGATCGTGCCGCCACTGTTGTTCAAGGCCCCCGCGCCGTTACCCGGCGTGAGCATCAGCGTGCCGGCGCCGCCGTGCACGAGGGTGCCTTTCGAGTTGTCGAGAACGGCTGGTGCGAGCGTCAGATCCGCACTGTTGGTCTGGATGACACCGCCATTCGAATTATCAAGCGTGCCGGAAATGGCGAGCGTGGTCGGCCCGTTCTGCCATTGCGAGATGCGGCCGCCCTCGTTTTTCAGGTTCGCGGCTGTCAATGCAAGCCGATTGGCTTCGATGTCGCCGTTCTGACTGTTGTCAATCAGGCCGGCGACGGTTGCCGCCAGCACGGGCGACGCGATTTTGCCGCCGAGGTTCGACAGCGACGCACCATGAATTGTCGTGGTCGCCGTCTTCGAACCGAGTTCGCCGCCGTCGTTGAACAGTGCGCCGCCGGCGTTTACGTCTACGTTGGCGTTCGACGTGAGCTTGCCGCTCGTATTCGTGATCGAGTCGGCCGCATTGACGCTCAGGCCCGTTTGGCCGGACGCTGAACCGGCCGAGTTGTCGATCGTCTTGCCCTGCAAGACCGTGCGGCCGTTGCTGGCGATGGCGCCCGCTTGGTTGTTGACCGTGCCTGAAGCGTTGCCGACCGTCAGCGTACCCGTGCCGACGTGCGTGATCGTGCCGCCGTTGTCGTTGATCAGCGTAGCAGGCGTGAGCGACAGATCCGTGCCGCGCGTCTGAATCAGACCGTTGTTCGAATTGTCCAGCGTGTCGGTAATCGCGACCGTCATCGGGCCAGCGCCGGTCTGCGTGACCGTGCCGCCGTGGTTCAGCAGCGTCGAACCGTTCAGCGAGACTGTCTCCGCATTGATCGTGCCTTGGGAGTTGTCCAGCGTCGTGCCGTTCAACACGGCGCTTTGGCCCTCAACCCGGCCGTTCGCATTCGCAAAATGAGTGCCGGCTGCGACTGTCGCAGTCTGCCCGGCGTGCAGGATACCGTTGCCGTTGTCGACGCTCTGGCCGATCACGTGCAGGTTCGCATCGGCCGACACCGAGCCGCTGTTCGTGACCGTGTTCCCCTGTACGGTCACGTCGCCCTTGCCGCCGATGACGCCGCCCGGATCGCCGCTCACGTTCGCGCCGGCCGCGTTCGTGAGTGCGCCCGTTGCCGTCACCGACAGGCCGTCCGCGTTCAGGGAAATCAGCCGACCGGCGCTATTGTCGATCGATGCGCCCGCAATCGTTTGCCTGCCCGCGCTCTGAATCAGCCCGGCATTGTTCTGAATCGCACTCCCGCGAACGTCGGCCGTGCTTTGCGAACTCAGCATGCCGTTTTGGTTCGACACGGTGCCGGCCATCTGCACGGACAGCGGGCCTTGCGAATAGGCGCGGCCGCCCTGATTCGACAGGTTGCCGCCGCCGAGCGTCATGCCCGCGCCGCTGGATAGATTGCCACGGTCATTGATGACCGTGCCGCTCGCCTGCGCGTTCACAGCGCCCTTGGCGCTGGCGGTCGAGCCGGTCAAATTCACGTCGCCCGCCGTCGCGGTCAGCGTGAGGTTGCCGTTGGCAGCCGTCGCACTGTTCGACAGATCGACACCGCTACCGGCGAAGGTCGCGTTCCCGGCCGCGCTGTTAGTCCCCGTCGCGGTCAACTGACCGCTGCTCGTGACACTCAGATCGCCGCTCGAACCGACCGTGCTGTCGGCATTGATGCCAGCGCCAAGGGTGCCCGTCGAGTTGAGGCTGCCGACGTTGGCGGTCAAATTCTGCTGGGCCGTGAACGCGCCACTGTTAGTCAGGTCCGCGCCCGTGTCGACCTTGACCGACTGTTTGCCGTAGGTGACCCCACTGTTCTGGATACCACCCGCGGCCGACAGCGACATATTGCCGGCCGCATTGGTCTGGCCCGACAGCACGAGACGACCGTTCGCGAGCAGCGTCAGATCCCCCGCTTGCGCGGCGATGTCGCCCGCATTGGCAACACCGACGCCCCTCTCTGAAGACACCAAAAACACCCTATTGGCGTACATTCCACCGAGCTGGCTGACATCGATCGCGATGCTGGGCGCTGCGCCGTTGCCGGCGATCGGCGTGGCGTTCAGGGTGGTGTAGTCGACCTGATTCGATCCGGCGACGACATTCAGCGTCTTCGCGTAGGCCTTCGCGTTGATCTGCACGGCGCGCGCCAACAAATCCACCTGATCGACATTGGCGGTATCGAGACCCGCGCCGGTCACGGTAATCAGACCCTGGTTCACGTTGAAGCCCGTGAGCGAACCGTCCGGCCCGAAGTTCGGATTGCCTGTTGTCAGCGTGGCTCGGCTCGTATTCAGGAAGCCGCCTCCATCGACGACCAAGCCGGCCTGATTCGCGATCACGAGCTGCGCGGCTGCGCCTCCAATCTCGACCTTGCCGCGAATAAAGCTCGGGTTGTTGCTGTTGATCTGGTTGACGATCAGACGCGCGGCGTCGCCAGCGCGGTAATTAGGATTGCCGCCGATAACGCCGCCCAGTTGAGTCTGGACGTTGATCGGGGAGTTATTGAGAATAATCCCGGGCTTGGGTACGTCGAACTGGTTGTACGTGTTCATCGACACGCCCGACGAGCCGGGACGGTTGATGTTCACCTGTTGAAGTCCGTTCTGTGTCTGGATTACCGAGGGCGCATGCGTACCGCCCGCAACAACCTGGGCATTGGCCCATATCGGCACCACGCCGACAGCAACCAGTGCAGCGAGTGCCACCTGACGAAGCGCGCATCTCGCGTATGTGTGCGGCGAACGAATGGCGAAACCGATTTCGCCTCGCCCTGCGTTACTCGATGCATTTGCGGTTTCTTCCACCGCAACCAACATACCCCGCACGCGGCTGAATACCAGCCGATAATGGTTTTTATTCATGATCCTGGTCTACTCGCGATTCGTCCAATCCGCTCTCACGACCTTCGAACATCGCACGGAATCTGATCGAACAGCGTCAACAAGTGTCAAGCGTTGCCGAGAAGCGACGAGCCGGTGATCTCTTCACAGTCGTATTAGCGGCGAACGCGCCGATCGGCGGTCCCAACCGTGCAGACTGAACAGTGAATTCGGTTAGTCGCAAATATTGACGGTATTGGCTACGGCAATTCGCGCGAATATTACCTCACCCATCATCTCAAAAATCCCTGACAGAATTGCGAGGGGGAATCGGCGCACGACCTGAAATTAGCCTTCTTTCAACCACATATCAGCTTCCTCGGCGCGGCCAGATACGGCACCTCCGGCGATGCATTTCCGCATCGGCGCACTTACCACAGGAGTTTCCGCGATCGTGCCCCCATCTTTGTGTCGATCGGGCTGGGCCTCGCGTTCGTCGCAATGTTCACGGTGAGTTTCTATTTGCTCGCCACCAAGGACCGGCCGACACACCGACACGCGCCTGTCGTTCGCTCACCGGTTTCTGGCACTGCCGTCCGGTGTTTCCTCGACTACCGCATTCGTGGAACGGGAGCAGGATCACTTGAATCGGCATGCGACCGGTAATCGGCTCCCTTGCAACCGCGTATCGGGATTACATCATCGGAGGAATTTGATCCGTTCAACCGCCGTGCCCTCGACACGCCGCGCCCGCGGCCGCCACGACAGCAACCACCGCGCCGCGCCGTCGAGCGACGTGCACAGCACCAGATAGATGACCGCGACGAACAGGAAGATCGGCGCCGGATACACCATCAGCCGGTTGTTCACCTGCGTTGCAACGAACGACAGTTCCGGCACGCCGACGATATACGCGAGCGACGTGTCCTTCACGAGCGCGACCCACTGGTTGACGAACGACGGCGTCATGATCCGGATCGCTTGCGGCAACAGCACGTAGCGCACCGTCTGCCAGCGCGTGAGCCCGAGCGACAGCCCGGCCTGCCATTGCCCGTCGCCGGCCGCGACGATCCCCGCATGCACAGCATGCGCGAGATACGCGCCACCGATCAGCGCCAGCGCGCACACGACCGTCGCGAGCCCCGGCACATCCATATGCAGCAGCACCGGCATCAGGAAATACGTCCAGAAGATCAGCATCAGCACCGGAATCGCGCGAAAGAAGCCGATGAACGCGAGCAGCAGCACGCGCGCCGGGCCGCGTACAAGCGCCATCGCGACGCCGAGCACCACGCCGAGCGCGGCCGACGCGATCGCGGACGCGAGCGCCAGCACCAGCGACAGCGCGGCGCCGCCGAGCGGGCCGTCCGGAAACGCGCCGACCAGCAGGTACGGCAGATTCGAGAGCAGCAGCGAAAGATCCATCGTCAGCGCCCCGCTCCGAGCCGGTCGCGCCATTGCGTGGCCGCATACGCGCCGGCCTCGATCGCGGCCACCGCCGCGACGTACAGCAGCGTCGCGACGCCGAATACGGCGAACGTCTTGAACGTCTCGGTCTCGACCTGCCGCGACGCATACGACAACTCGGCGACGCCGATCGCCATCGCGAGCGACGAGTTCTTCACGAGATTCATGTATTGGCCGAACAACGGCGGCAACGCGATGCGCACGGCCTGCGGCAGCACCACGTAGCGCAGCGACTGCATCGGCGTGAGGCCGAGCGCGGCCGCCGCATCGTGTTGCGCACGCCGCACGCCGCGCAGGCCGGCTTCGCATTCCTCGGCGACGAAGGCAGCCGTATAGGCGCTCAACCCGACCCACCCGGCCACGAATTCGAACGACGGCCACGCGAGCGTGAACGGGCCCACGCTCGCGGCATGGCGCGCATTGAGCCACGCCGTCCACGTATCGGGCAGCAACGACGCGACACCGAAATACCAGAACAGCAACTGCACGAGCAACGGCGTGTTGCGAAATGCAATCACGTACGCGGCGGCGGCCGCACGCGGCGCCCTGCCGCGTGCATGCCGCATCACGGCGAGCAGCAGCCCGCCGACGGTCGCGGCGACGGCCGACGCGGCCGCGAGGCCGAGCGTCAGCAGGAAGCCCTGCCAGAGCCAGGACAGATATTTGGGTGCCAACCCGAGCATGCTGGGAAGCGCGCACGAAGCGCGCGCGATCGGAGGTATGCGAACAACGCCGCGCGGCCGATCTTCCGGCCGGTCGCGGCGCGCGTGCGGAACCGGTCAGGTCTTGTCGCCGATCCGGAAGATGCGCGTGAGCGGCGTCTTCGTCGTCGGCCCGAACCATGCGTCGTAGATCTGCGTGGCGCGGCCGCTCGCCTCGAGCCCCTTCAGCGTGTCGTTGACGAAGCCGAGCAGGCGCGTCTCGCCCTTCGGCACGCCGACGCCCATGTAGTCGTTCGAGATCGTGAACGCCGGGATCTCGTAGTTCTGCTTGTCGGGCACGTTCGCGAGCAGGCCGATCAGCTTCGGGCCGTCCTGCGTGATGGCCTGCACGTTGCCCGCGCGCAGCGCGGCAAATGCGAACGGCGTGTCGTCGTATGCGACGATCGTCGCCTTCGGGAATTTCTCGCGCAGCGTGATCTCGTTGGTCGTGCCCTTGTCCGCGCCGACGCGCAAGCCGTTCAGCTGGTCGGCCGATTTCAGCACGCCCTTCTTCGCGAGAAACTGCTGGCCCGACGAGAAATACGGGATGCTGAAGTCGACCTGCTTCGCGCGCTCATCGGTGATCGTGAAATTCGCGAGCACGAGGTCGACCTTGCCGGAGGTCAGAAACGGAATGCGGTTCGCGGGGTTGGTCGGCTGCAGTTGCAGCTTCACGCCGAGCTTGTCGGCAAGCGCCTTCGCGTAATCGACGTCGAGACCGACGATGTGGTTGCTTTTCGCGTCGACATAACCGAACGGCGGGTTGCTGTCGAACGTCGCGACGCGCAGCACACCGGCCTTCCTGATGTCGTCGAGACGGTCCGCATGCGCGACGGTGCCTGCGGTAACGAGCGCGACCCCGACGAGCCACGTAGCGAGCGTGTTGATTTTCATGAGCACGACCTGATTTGTTATGAGGCCGCCGCGGATCGCGCGGCGGCACGGTTCGAAAAACATCGCGGCGAAGTGTGTCGTCGCGAAGCCGCTAACGTATCAGCGCGTGCGGCGAATCCGAACCAACAAATGGTGCTTTGCTCTGCGGGTTTCGTGATGAGGCCGGCGGGTCGGCACCGGCTTGACCACCGATCGATGCATCGCGTTCACGGAAACGTCAACGAGAATTCCGCGCCGCCACCGGCATAGCCGGGGCCCAGCTCCGCATCCGTACCGGTGCGGATGTACTGCGCGCTCAACGGCATGACGGCCATGTCGCCCGTGCGCCGCATCGGATACCGGACGGCCGCGCCGGGCTCGCCGTATGCAATCCGCTCGCCGGTCAGCGCATTCGTCATCACGATGTTGAACCCGCGCGCGACCTTCTGGCCGGCCGGTGCGCTCAACTGCAGCAGCGTCTTGTCCGGATTCGGCTGCGTGGCCTTGTCGCGGAAACTGATCAATGGCTTCGCCGCTGCCGCGCACTGGCTGAGCGAAATATCGAAACTGACCGGCTTCGACATCGCGTTCACGGTTGGAAAATTGTTGATCGAAAAATTGCCGAGCGTGACCGGCACGATCATGTTCGACTGGATTTCGCAGCGGTTCGGCACCTGGATCTCGCACTGGCTGCCGATGCAGACGTTGCCGACGCCGACGAAGGTCTTCACCTGCTTGCACAGGTTGGGCGGCGTCGTTTGCTCGGGTACCACCACCGTGCTGCCGATCGAAGCGACACCTTTTGGAAAGTCGATCGCATAAATCGCGACGGTCGGGCTGCCCAGCAGGTTCTTGACGACCAGCTTGCCCTCCGGCAATTGCGACACCGGTTTGTCGAGCACCAGAAATTGCCGGAAGCGCACCATTCGCGCGTCGTTGCCGCCTCCCACCGGTCGATCAAGTTCGGACTTTGCGGTTACCATCGGCAGCGCGCTCTGCAGCAGCGTGCGCTCGCCGCTGTCGTCGGACACGCCGGCCCATTTGAAGCCGATCCCGCTCACATTCGTCTGCGCAACACCGTTCGCGACCACGCTGCCGGGCATCCAGTGTGCGGCGCTCACCAGTTCGTGCGCCGTCGGCGCGACGCCGTACGCGAACGAGACTATCAGCGAAACCGTGCGTTGATACAGGATCGCGCCGACCGGCGTCGTGCTCGTCAACGGCGTGATCATTCGCCAGGATGATGCGTCGGCGTTGCTGAACTTGCACCCCAGCGCCGTCGCGCCACTGCTGCCTTGCGCCATCGCGTGCGTGCCGAATGCAAGGATGCATCCCGCCGTCGTCAGG
Organism: Burkholderia sp. AU44665; assembly: GCF_030504405.1. Classification (NCBI taxonomy): domain Bacteria; kingdom Pseudomonadati; phylum Pseudomonadota; class Betaproteobacteria; order Burkholderiales; family Burkholderiaceae; genus Burkholderia; species Burkholderia sp. AU44665. Next base: position 47,304 of record NZ_JAUJRI010000020.1, read on the forward strand.
CAACGCATTGCCCGGCTGACTCGCTCGAGCCAGCGCCGTCGAATCGTCTTCATGCTGCCCTCCCGTTGAATCGGCGGCGGGCGCCGGTCAGGCTCGCCCGCCGCCTGCTGCATTACTCGATCACGCCGAGATTGAGACCGGCGATCTTCTGCAGTGCAGCTTCGCCGGACACGATGCTGTTACGGAAGATGCCGCGATTGATACCGACGAGGCCGCCGAAGGTCTGGTTCGGCCGTCCGTCGACGCGCCCGCTTGCTTCACCGCGCTCGACGAGCCCGGCGTTCAGGCCCACCAGACCACCGAGCGTCGCGCAGTAGGCGGCGCCGACCGTCCCCCATGCCGATACGTCGCGCATCGTGCCGAGGTTTTCGCCTGCGAACCCGCCGATCGTGCTCGACTGGCCGCCCATCACCTTGCCAGCTGCCGACGCGACGTCGATCGTGCCGAACCGCCTGTTGGCGCCCGCGAATCCGCCCACCGACGCACTCGTGCCGGCCACCACGTCGCCGCTCGCGTTCACACCAACCAATTCGGCATCGTTGTTGCCGACGAAGCCGCCCGTCTTGCTGTAGCTGCCGCCCATCGTCTTGCCGCGTGCGACCGAGTCGACAATCCGGCCGCCGAGATGACTGCCGACGAAACCACCGTTCGCACCCTGGCCGCCCGTTACCGCGCCGTGCGCTTCCGCCATGTCGATGGACGCGTTGTCGCCGAGGTTGATGCCGACGAAACCGCCCGTCGAACCTGCCGACTGGCTCGACACGGCGCCCAGCGCCTTGCCGTCGGCCACCTTGCTCTGATTCAGCCCGACGAAGCCGCCGACTGCCTGCGCGTATCGGCCGTCCACGGCACCGCTCGCGCTCGAACCGGTGATCGTGCCGGTATTGTTTCCGGCAAACCCGCCTGCCGTGCCGCTCGAGCCGCCCGTCACGCGCCCCAGCGCCGTTCCGTCGACGATCGTGCCGAACAGGTTCGAACCCACGAACCCGCCGACGTTCGCGCTGGCGACATACGCGCCCGATGTGGTGCCACGGCTCGTCGAGCGCAGAATTTCACCGCGCCGATTCACGCCGACGAGACCGCCGACCGACGCGCCGCCGGAAACGGTCGCGTTGGACTCGCTGTCCGACACGATGCCGGCACGCTGTTCCAGTCGGTTCTCGCCGACCAGCCCGCCGACGGCATCCGACATGCCGTTGCCCGTTACCGATCCCGAAAACTGCGCGTGGGAAAGCTCGCCGCTATTGATGCCGACGAGACCGCCCAGCACGTTGCTGCGGCTGGCGCCGGCACTCATCTGCATGCCCATCGCCGTCACGTTCGAGATCTTGCCGGCGTTTTCGCCCACCAGCCCGCCGATCGCGACCGGACCGACGCCCGAGGCTGCGCTGACACGCAGCGACTTCAGGTTGAGGTTGGCGATCGTGCCGGTGTTGCGGCCGAACAGCCCGGCATAGGCATCGCTGCTCGCGATGGCGAGATTGCTGATCGTGTTGCCGAGGCCGTCGAACACGCCGGCGAACGGCGTGCCCGAACCGATCGTCTTGAGCGACGAGCCGTAATAATACGAACCGGCGATATCGTTGCCGAGCACATACAGCGCGTCGAGATTCGCGTTGACGGCCTGCAACTGCTGCAGATTCTGGATCACGGTATAGCGATAGCCGTTCGACTCGAAACCGGCACCGGCCCCCGACAGCGTCACGGCCGCACCGCCCGCGAGGGCGTGCGCGACGCCGTAATCGAGCGTCAGCAGCGCGTTGGTGCCGGTCAGCGCGATCGGCGCCGCGATCTGCACGTTGTTCTTCGCGGCAATGGCCATGCTCGCATTCGCACCGGTCGCACGCAGCGCGCCGTTGATCGACACGTCGCCTTGCCGGCCGGCGAGCGTCAAGCGATTGCCGCTGGCCCAGGTCACCGGGCCGTCGACCGACAGTTGGCCGCGTTCGGCGATCAGCTCGACATCGGTGGTCGCGAGATTGCGCGACAGCGTATCGGCCACGATCGCACCCGGCTGGTTCGCGCCTGCCTTGACCGACATATCCGACGTTGCGATGCGCCAGGTGCCGCCGCGTCCGTTGCTCGCGCGCGTGTCGACCCTCGCGCCAAGCGCGACCTTCAGGTCGGCGCCGCGGGTTTCGACCGTGCCGCCGTCGCCCGGCGTCGACGCGCTCGCGTTCATCACGCCCGCGACGTTGACGGTGCCGGCGTCGTAGCCGTCCAGCGAAATCCGGCCCGCGACGTTTCTGAGCGTGCGCGCCTCGATGGTGCCCTGGTTGTTGACCACCGTGCGCAGCAGCGTATCGGCGGCCTTCGCGCTCATCAGCACTTGGCCGCCGTCGGCCTTCAGCAACTGCTCGTTGCTGACGAGCGCATCGACGATACCTCGGTCGATCTGCACGTTGAGCAGCTTGCTGCCGTCGAAGTTCAGCGTGGCGTCGCTCCCCGCGCCCAGCGCGACAGTGCCCATCTGCGCCTGGATGACCCCGTTGTTGAAGACTTTCGCGCCGAGCAGCGCGATCGCGCCGCCTTCGCTCGCCACGAGATTGCCGAAGTTGCGCACTTCGGTGGGAGACTGGCCGGAAAACCGGTAGCGGCCTGCGTCGAAGTCGTCGTTCTTGATATCCAGCGTCGTCGCCACCAGGCCGCCGACATTGACCTGTGCGCCCTTGCCGAACAGAATGCCGTTCGGATTGACGAGGAACACGCGGCCGTTCGCATCGAGATTGCCGTAGATTGTGGTGCCGTCCTGGCCGACGACCCGGTTCAGCGCGATTGACGCCGCGGACGGCTGGTTGAACTTGACGCGCTCGCCTTTGCCGATGTTGAACGCTTGCCAGTCCGTCACGAGCTTGTCGCTATGCTGGTTGATCGACATCTGCCGCCCGTTGTCGTAGCGATGGATGTCGCCGTTCCCGGACACGATCTTCTCGCCTGTCGGCAGCGCATACGCCGACGTCGCCGCGCCGCCGGCGAGCAGCGCCAGCACCGCGACGACGCGCGCGCGCGTCGCCGACTTGCCGCGCCGGCGCACCCGTTCGCCGGCGACCTGCCACGCGCCTTGCGCGTCGTTCCATACCAAAGAATAGGTCTTGTTCACGTTCGTTTTCCTTGTTGTGGTTGAATCCCTGCCGATGCCCACGGCAGGACGGGTACTGCAAGCTTTCACGCGCCGGCCGTTACGGCGGCGCGAGCCGCGCGCGGTATTCGTGCGCGGCGCCGCTGTCGTCGACGGCGTCGAACACGATCTCGCCCGGCCCCGTGCCGGCCTGCGCGCCGATCGGGATCTCGACACGGCCGAACGGCGCGATATCCATTACCGTGTTCGCCGGCATCGCGCCCTTGCCGTTCAGCAACACACGCGTGAGCGTCACGTAGTACGGCGTGGGATTGAGCGCGACGAGCGGCGCCGGCGACGCCGCCGCGTTCGCGCCGGCGTGCGACCATGCGAGCCGGTTCGGTGCCTCGTCCGGATCGCCGTCGAGACCGGGCGGCCGAACCAGTAGCTTCATCCGCAGCCGGTACGCGATGCGCAGCGCGTGTTCGCCCGCCGGTGCGGCCGGTGGCACTTCGAGCAGATTGATCCAGAAACAGGACTCTCGATCCGCGGCGAGGCCGCCGCCCAGGGACTGCACACGGATCGACAGCGGCTGCCCCGGATCGAGCCGCGCGAGCGGCGGCGAGACGACGAACGGCACACGCAGGCGACCCGGATCGGCGTTCGCATCGCCGTCGTCGAGCCACGCCTGCACGAGGATCGGTGCGTCTCCGTCGTTGCGCGTGAAGATGGTCAGTGCGCGCGCGTCGCCCGGATAAACGAAGCGCGTGCCGACCACGGATAACGCTGCGTCGCACCGCATCGTGCCCACGCTCGCGACGCAGCCGAGCACGGCCGCACACACGACCCGCACAACGACGGGGCGATGGCGCCAGCGGGGCCGCAGCGTGTGAATGACGGCGGCGAAACGGGATGTCGATCGACGCATGGGGCTAGCGCTCGCCAATACGATCGGCCGCCGATGCCACCGGCGTCGGCACTACCGTCGCCGCGCGGCAGACGCCGCTCAGCGTCACGTAGCCGGTTCCCGCACGCTGCGCGGCCGGCACCGCGTAATCGATCACGCATTGCTGATCGGCGCGCGTGCCCCATTCGACGCGAATCTGGCCGTCTTCCGCGGGACTGCGCACGAACAGCCGGCTACCCTGCCCGACCACGCCGAGCGCCGCACCGGTATGCGCGTCGAGCGCGCGCGCGGCAAACGGCAGCGGCCGGCCGTCGTCGGTTTGCGCGTCGATCAACAGCGCGCGCGCCTTCACCGTGTCGTAGGACAGCATGACGATCGAACCGGAGCGCGGCGCCACGCTGTGCGACACGGTCTTCAGTTCGACGTCTTCCGGCACGTCCTTCGGGTCGATGTCGACCTTGTTGAGCTGATACGGGATCAGGCTCGGCACGATCGCGTAACCGAAGCGGTCGACGCGTGCCGTGGTGTTTGCCACCAATGCGCCGCGCGCGTTCGGCGCATGCACGACACCGATGGTCTCGCTCAACGTGGGCGCAGGTGTCAGCCCGCCCGGGTGCAGCACCAGGCCGCCCGTTGCGTTCGCAGACGCCTGCTGATAATCGCGCCCGATGCCGACATTCGCCGACAGCGACACGGCCGGCCGCTGATAGCCGACGCCGAAACTGCCCGACGACGCGCGGTTGCTGCCGTCGTAGCTCGACGACAACGAATACGATCCGCCGTTTTGCTGACCGAAACGGCCCGCGAGGCCGGCCGTCGCGCTCGTACCGGTGCTGCTGTCATGCGTGACGAACGAGCTGAAGATCGGTGCGCGCCGCGTATTGCGACCCAGCGGAATCGACACGTTCAGGCTCACGAGCGTGCTGCCCGACGCGCCGCCGAACGACCGGTCCATCACGGACAGATTGCGCACGCGCTGCACGGACGCGGTGATCGTGGCATCGCGCCACTGCGTGTTGTAGCCGAGCGTGAAGCTGAGCGTCTGCCCGCGTCCCGCCCAGTAGCTGAGCGCCGATCCGTTCGCGTAGACGCTGCCCGTGCGCCCGACCTGCTGACTCACGTTGAGGTCGACGCGATTGCGCACGCGCGCGATCGATGCCAGACCGGCGCCGGTGTTGCTCTGGGCATTCAGCAGCAGCGCGTCGCGCAGGCCGAGGTAGCCTTTGGTCGAGTAGCGATACGCGAGCAGCGAAAAGTTCGTGCCGCTGTTCGGCAGGTTCTTGCTGTACGACACGCGCACGCTCGAGCCGGTCATGCGCTCGCTGCCTTGCGGCTGGGTGCGCGCGACCGTGACGTCCGCCGCGAAACCGCCGATCGCCGTATTGAGCGCGACGCCCGTCAGCACCGACTGGTAGCGGTTCGCGAACGCGGCGCCGCCGTAGGCCGTCACCGCGTTGCTGATGCCTCGCCGCACCGTGAACTGGCCGACGTACTGCGTGCCGATGTCGGTGCCGCCGCCGAGTTCGATCGCCTGCCCGGCCATCGCGCTGAACCGCGTGCTGCCCGGCCGCAACAGTTGGACCGTCGTCGCGAACGGAACCACGAAGCTGCGCGTTTCGCCGTTGGCCTCGGTCACCGTCACGTCGAGGTCGCCGCCGTAGCTCATCGCCTGCAGGTTGTCGATCGCGAACGGCCCCGGTGCGACGGTCGTCTCGTGAACGAGATAGCCGCGCTGATAGATCGACACCTTGGCATTCGACTGCGCGACGCCCCGCACGACCGGCGCATAGTCGCGCTGTTCGTCGGGCAGCATCCGGTCATCGCTGGAGATTTGTACACCGCGGAACGACACACCGTCGAACAGCGTGCCGTTGGCCGAGCTTTCGCCGGCCAGCAACTGTGCGCGCCAGTCGGGCAGATCGGTTTGTGCGTATACGTAGCCGCGCTGATAGCGGGTGCCGCCGCGCTGTGACCACGTGAGGTTGCCGTTGTGGCGAATTCGGAACCGCCCGGCGCTCGCGGCCATCGACAGCCCGGTGTAGAGCTGCGAGAACGCGTAGCCGCTGGAACGCGTGTTGAACACGCTGGCGCTGTAGTTCAGCCACGCGGCAGGCACGCCGTTCGTCCAGTTCGACGGATCGACGTAGGTGCTCCGGCTGGCGAGCCGCATATAGAACTGCGGCGCCGTCAGATACAGTTTCTGCTCGGCCGCATCGAACGACAACGCGGCACCGGGCACGTAGCGCGACAGCGCATCGCAGATCGTGCCGTCGGGCATCGGGTTCGGCGGCTGGTCGCCATCCTGGCCGCGCGCGCTTCGGTCGAGGTCGACGCCGACCCGCTGCAGCAGTGCCTTGTCGTAGCAAGGCATCACGTCGCCGCGCGCATCGGGGCGGAACGTGATGTCCTCCACGCCACGCCACAGTCCGTTGACGATCAGATCGACCCGATGCACGCCTGCCGGGACCGTATTCGGGCGCTCGAAAGGCGTCGTATCGATCGGCTCGCTGTCCGGGCCGTGCATCAGCATCGAATCGTCGAAGCGCGTCGCGCCCGCCGCGGGGTTGGCCGGCGCCGTACCCGCGGCCGCGCGACGCTCGTCCTCCTGCGCCACCGTGTCGATCGTGTCCGCGATGGCGTCCGTACCCGACACCATCGCGACCGTCGCGAACACGGATGCGACCGCCAGCAGACACGGCCGCTGCGGCAACCGGAGCGCAAGCCCCGTCGCGCATGAAGAGTGGAAACCTGCTGAACTGCGCATGTGGATTCAGTTAGTTCGTATACCGAATTGATAAATGGAATCCGGCATACTGGATGGTGCCTTCCGGATGCGTTGCGTGGACCGACTGCTCAGTCGGTCAGTTTTTTCGTTATCGTGGTGCGGCCGCCGTAATCGTCGATGAGCATGTAACGTACGGCCGTCGGGAGATGCGACTGCACGGCGGCGCCTCGCAGCGGAAAACGCTGCGACGCGAACGGTGCGACCATCCCGCCGCCGGCCGACACGAACGTGCCGCCGAAGCCGCCTTCGACCATCCCGAACGAAACGTAATACGGCGTCGGGTTGGAGACCTCGAGCGACATCTGCCGTTCGCCCGCATGCGACGTATCGGTCGCCGCCTTCCACACCAGTTTTTCCGGTGCCATATCGACGTCGTTCGCCAATGACGAAGGCCGATAAAACAGCTTGATACGAGTTCGGAACGCGAAGCGCAGCTGATTGTCCGCATCGGGACGCACCGTTGGAACCTCCAGCACATTCAGCCAGAACACCGATTCACGGTCGGCCGGCAACTTCGCCTGCATGTTGGTGATGCGCAGCACCGCGCTGCGCCCCGCCTCGACGCGCGCCAGCGTTGGCGTGACGACGAATGGCGTGCGCATCTGCTCGGGTGGAACGTCGGCGCGGCCGTCGTCGATCCAGCTTTGCGCGAGCACCGGATCGGAACCGGAGTTTTCCATCCGGACCGTGACGTCGCGCGAGCGCTCGGGAAAAATCACCCGCGTACCGTCCAGCAAAAGCGCCGCCTGCGCCAGCGTGGCGCAGGCGGCCCACGCCATGACACCGGCCACGACTTGTAAATAAGGATAACGAATTGACAAGGTCATGACATGGAATGGAGAATGCGTCGATCAGTGATACGCGAGCAGATAGCGGATGAACGAGTTGCCCGAACCAGTCTTGATCGCATCCGGTGCGGCCGTCGACACATACGACGCCGTATAGCTGAGCGTTGCGACGTTGTTCTGGACGGTCGCGACCTGCGCTTCGGTGATGTTCTGCGGCTTGCCGAGCATGATCTTGCCGGACTTGCCGTTACCCGCGTCGCTGATCTGGATCTCGACGCCTTCCGCCGGTTTCGTGCCGATGAGCTTCAGGTTGCCCGTGGCGGGGTTGATGTTCACCGACACCGGATCGAATTCGATCACGACCTTCGTGTTGTTGGTACAACCGGTATTGCCGCCGATGGCCAGATTGAACGCGACAGGCGTCGACGTCGCCCCGATCTTGTCGAACGTGCTCGGGCTGATGCGATCGCCGAGCTGCACCTCTTTCCGGTTGCCGGGGCCGGGCGCTTCGCCATTGATGTTGCAGGTGACGTCGGAGATGCTGCCGTAGAAATCGAGCTGACCATCGAACGCGTGCGAAACCGACGGCACCATGGCGACACTCGCGACACCCGCTGCAACGCAACCCCGAAGCAGATTCATTTTCATCGTTGGATTCCTCTAAAAATGGACGATTTTTCTCGGAAGAGACGATCGGCGCATGGGCATTCAGCCTTCCACCGCTTGCCGGCACCGCCGATCGGATCGCGTTATTCCGGAAGACTGGATGACTTCAACCGAAAAATAACGACCGCAGCCATTCTATTTATTTGGATGGCTTTCCGATATCGGACGAGTAAGAAATATCGGAATCCTTATCCGTTCGGATAAATCCTAACCACGAAACCGGCTCGATATCAGCCAACCGGCATAGTTTCGGCCATCTGCGTCGACCGGCCGGAATGCGCGCACGGGCCGGCGAATCGCCTTCCCGGCAGCACGAGACATGGTCTGTCCCGGCTGTTTTTTGCAGCTTGTCCTGAATCGTCAAAAAATATTCACATTAGTCAAAAACCGGCAATTCCTTATATCAAAATTAAAACGCTCGATAGCGTACCGTCAGTGAAGATAGGAAAAAGGACGAATCGCATGATCGGGGCAATGCACGCCGGGTTTTCTTTGACGAATTACCCGCACACGAGCATTGCCAATGGAAATTGGCATGCCTTCCAGGCTCACGGTTGAAAATCCAAATTTTTGGACCGGTTATATCGACACCCGCACTATTACGGACGTGTCCCATGCGCGTCTTCAAGCCGAGAGCCGGCCAGGCACTCGTCGCTCCTCGCCCGGCAGTGGGCGCAGCACGCAAAAAAACGCCCGCTGCAAGCAGCGGGCGCGAATCCCAGTCAAGGAGGTGTCACACGAACTACGGGTTCAGAGTAAGGAAATCGCCCGCAACAGGCAACGAATCGATTTCCATATCGATATGACGGCGTACGCTCATGCCCGCGCCTGTCCAGGCCCCGGCACCGGATCCCGACCGCGCGTCGCCCCGGCAGAATCGCGCGCACCAACGAAAACGTCCCGCCGGCTGGCGGGACGTTCGTCACGATGCACATGCGCGCACGGCGCAATCGATCACGGCTCGTGACGCAGGTACCCTTCCTTGCTCGGATCGCGCATCCGCCACGACACGATCAGCGAGATCGCGCACAGCACGGTCACGTACCAGTAGAAGGTTTCCTCGCTGCCGATCGACTTGAACCACAGCGCGACGTACTCGGCCGAGCCGCCGAAGATCGCGTTCGCCACCGCATACGACAGGCCGACACCCATCGCGCGCACTTCCGGCGGGAACATCTCGGCCTTGATGAGGCCGCTGATCGACGTGTAGAAACTGACGATCGCCAGCGCGACCGTCACCAGCACGAAGGCGGCCACCGGGCTCGTCACGTCCTTCAGCGCATGCATCAGCGGCACCGTGCCGATCACCGCGAACGAGCCGAACAGGATCATCGACGTGCGGCGGCCGATCTTGTCCGACAGCGCGCCGAACACCGGCTGCATCAGCATGTAGACGAGCAGCGCGACGGTCATCACGTTGCTGGCCGTCTTCGCGTGCATGCCGGCCGTGTTCACGAGGTACTTCTGCATGTACGTCGTGAACGTGTAGAAGATCAGCGAGCCGCCGGCCGTGAAGCCGACCACCGTGAAGAACGCGCCCTTGTGCTGCCACACGCCGCGGATCGTGCCCGCGTCCTTCTTGTCGCGCGACGCGCTCGTCGACGTCTCGTCGAGCGACTTGCGCAGGTACAGCGAAATCAGCGCGGCCGCCGCGCCGACCACGAACGGAATGCGCCAGCCCCATGCCTTCAGCTCGCCGGCCGACAGCGTCTGCTGCAGGATCACGAGTACCAGCAGCGCGCACAGCTGGCCGCCGATCAGCGTCACGTACTGGAACGACGCGAAGAAGCCGCGACGGCCCTTGAGCGCCACTTCACTCATGTAGGTCGCGCTCGTCCCGTACTCGCCGCCCACCGACAGGCCCTGGAACAGCCGTGCCACCAGCAGCAGCGCCGGCGCCAGCGCGCCGATCTGCGCATAGGTCGGCAGCACCGCGATCACGAGCGAGCCGCCGCACATCATCAGCACCGAGATCATCATCGCCGCGCGCCGGCCATGACGGTCGGCGATGCGGCCGAACAGCCAGCCGCCGATCGGACGCATCAGGAAGCCGGCCGCGAACACGCCGGCCGTGTTCAGCAACTGCGTCGTCGTGTTGCCGCTCGGGAAGAATGCCGGCGCGAAGTACAGCGCACAGAATGAGTAGATGTAGAAGTCGAACCACTCGACGAGGTTGCCCGATGAGGCGCCGACGATGGCGAACACGCGCCGCCGGGTGTCATGCGCGGACAGCGCAGCTTGGTCGGTCTGGACGTCCATGGGTTGGTCTGTTCCTTTTAGTACTTTCTGGGCGAGACGGCCGGGGCCGCCGCGTGCGGTCGCGCGTGGCACCGGTTCCGGCGCACGGCGCTACGGGATTTTAGCGAAATGTAAAGTAACAGGCTTTGCGGGTTCGTCCGGATGTAGAAAATTTTTCTCCCGCCACCCGTTCGTCATATGAAAACGCCAGCCGGCAGGCTGGCGTCGGATGCAAACATGCTCGACCGCGACGATCACACGCGCACCTCCGGCGGCACGTAGCGGCACTCGTAGCGCTTGCGCACGGTGCCGGCCTCGTCGACGCTTTCCAGGTACACGTCGAACTGCCAGAGCCGCGCCATGTGCTTGAGCACTTCGTCGCTGTCGTTCGACAGGTGGCGGTTGTCGGTCATGAAGTGGCGCAGCGTGAGGCTGCGGTCGCCGCGCGTGTTGACGGCCCATACCTGGATGTTCGGCTCGCGGTGATGGATGTCGTACTGCCGCGACAACGCCTGCCGCACGTACTGATAGCCGGAATCGTCGTGGATCGCCGATACCTCGAGCGAATCGCGCATGTCGTCGTCGAGCACCGAGAACAGCCGCATCTCGCGGATCAGGTTCGGCGACAAGTACTGCGCGATGAAGCTCTCGTCCTTGAAGTTGCGCATCGCGTAGTGCATCGCCGGCAGCCACGGCGTGCCCGCGATCTCCGGAAACCACTTGTAGTCCTCTTCCGTCGGCGCTTCGCAGATCCTGCGAATGTCGCTCATCATCGAGAAGCCGAGCGCATACGGGTTGATCCCGCTGTAGTACGGCTTCGTGACGGGCGGCTGATAGACCACGTTGCTGTGCGAGTGCAGGAACTCCATCATGAAGCCGTCTTCCAGCTTCCCCTGGTTGTACAGCGTATTGAGCAGCGTGTAGTGCCAGAACGTCGCCCAGCCTTCGTTCATCACCTGCGTCTGCCGCTGCGGATAGAAATACTGGCCGATCTTGCGCACGATGCGGATCACTTCCCGCTCCCACGGTTCGAGCAGCGGCGCATTCTTCTCGGCGAAATACAGCAGGTTCTCCTGCGGCTCGGGCGGATAGCGGTCTTCCTGCTCCTCCGTCAGTTCGGGCTTCTTGCCCGGCAGCGTGCGCCACAGTTCGTTGACCTGCGACTGCAGGTACGCCTCGCGCTCGCGCCGCAGCGCCGCTTCCTTCGACAGCGACGGCTTCTGCGGCCGCTTGTAGCGGTCGACGCCGTAGTTCATCAGCGCATGGCACGAGTCGAGCAGTTCCTCGACGCGATCGAGGCCGTAGCGCTCCTCGCATTCCGCGACGTAGTTCTTCGCGTACACGAGATAGTCGATGATCGCGTGCGCGTCCGTCCACAGCCTGAACAGGTAGTTGCCCTTGAAGAACGAATTGTGCCCGTACGCCGCGTGCGCGATGACGAGCGCCTGCATCGTCATCGTGTTCTCTTCCATCAGATACGCGATGCACGGGTTCGAATTGATGACGATTTCGTAGGCCAGGCCCATCTGCCCGCGGCGGTAGCTCTTCTCGGTCGCGAGAAAGTGCTTGCCGAACGACCAGTGACGGTAGTTGACGGGCATCCCGACCGACGCATACGCGTCCATCATCTGCTCGGCGCTGATCAGTTCGAGCTGGATCGGGTAGATGTCGAGCTCGTATTGTTCGGCGACCTGCGAGATGTGCGTGTCGTATTCCTCGAGCAATTCGAACGTCCAGTCGGACGGGCACGGCAGCGGCTTGCGTTCGGCAACGTTCATACGCGCTTCCTTTTGCCCGGAACCGGGCAAGTCGGCGGCCGGCGGCGTCGGCTCGGCCTGCCCGCGTTGCTGCGATGCGGCAGGGCCGGCCGTGTCGTCGCCGGAAGGGCGCGGCTCGTAGCCGCGCGACTCGTTGTGCAGATGGCGGCTCGTCATGACATTTCCACCTGCTTTTCGAACAATTCGCGAAACACCGGGTAAATGTCCGCAGCCGATTCCACTTTTTTCATCGCGAGATGCGGTTGCGACAGGGCCAGTTGCGCGTATTCCAGCCACAGGTTCTGCTCTTCCGGCGCGACCTGGATATACGCGAAGTAACGCGTCTTGGTGAGGATATCCTCTTCCAGGATTTTGCGACACTTGGGCGAATCGTCAGTCCAGTTGTCGCCGTCGGACGCCTGCGCGCCGTAGATGTTCCACTCGGTCGGCGAGTAGCGCTCGTCCATCACCTTGCGCATCAGTTCGAGCGCGCTCGACACCACCGTGCCGCCGCTTTCGGTCGAATGGAAGAAGGTGTCCTCGTCGACTTCCTCGGCGCGCGTGTGGTGGCGGATGAACACCACTTCGATACGCTCGTAGTTGCGCTTGAGGAACAGGTAAAGCAGGATGAAGAAGCGCTTTGCGAGATCCTTGCGCTGCTCGTCCATCGAACCCGACACGTCCATCAGGCAGAACATCACGGCCTGGCTCGACGGTTGCGGCTGCTTCACGCGGTTGATGTAGCGCAGGTCGAACGGATCGATGAACGGAATCCGCCAGATGCGCCCTTTCAGGTGATGGATCTCGGCTTCGAGCGTCGCGATTTCCGCGCGGCGGTCTTCGGGGTCGCTCTTCAGCGCTTCGAGCTGCGCCTCGAGCTCGCGCAACTCGTTGACGAGCGGCGAGCCGAGCGCGATGCGCCGGCCGAGCGCGCTGCGCAGCGAACGCACGACGTCGATGTTGTTCGGCGTGCCTTCCGCCGACCAACCCGCGCGCACGTTCTTCCAGCTCGGCACCGTCAGCAGGTGCGTCTTCACGAGGCGCGGCAGTTCGAGATCGTCGAAGAAGTACTGCATGAACTCGTCGCGCGACAGCTCGAACACGAAGTCGTCCTGCCCTTCGCCCTCGTTGCTCGCCTGACTGCCGCCGCCCCCCGAGCCGCCTTGCGGACGCGGGATCTTGTCGCCGCGCACGTAGTCCTCGTTGCCGGGGTGCACGTATTCACGACGCCCGCCCGGCGCGTGCCGGAAATTCGGCTCCGCGATGTCCTTGCGCGGGATCGTGATGCTCTGCGTGCTCTGGATATCCTTGATGCTACGGTCGCGCACCGCGTCGGACACGGCGCGACGAATGTAGTTCTTGACGCGACGCAGGAAGCGTTCGCGATTGGCGATGCTCTTGTTCTTGCCGGCCAGCCTGCGGTCGATGATTTGATGAAGCACTCCCGGTCTCCCGCTCGAAAGTCGATCTGCCGGGGCACTCGCCGCGCATGCCGTCTGCCGTCATGCGGGTGGCGCCTCTGAAAGTGCCCGTACGGACTCGCCGTACGGGCGCGATACCGCGCGTGTCATGACGACTTGCGCACGCGCAGGTACCAGTCGCAAAGCAGCCTCACCTGCTTCGGCGTATAGCCCTTCGCGACCATCCGGTTCACAAAGTCCTCATGCTTGCGCTGCTCCTCCGCCGAGCCCTTCGCGTTGAACGAAATGACCGGCAACAGTTCCTCGGTATTCGAGAACATCTTCTTCTCGATCACGACCCGCAGCTTCTCGTAGCTCGTCCACACGGGGTTCTTGCCGGCGTTCGCCGCCCGTGCGCGCAGCACGAAGTTCACGATCTCGTTGCGGAAATCCTTCGGATTGCTGATCCCGGCCGGCTTCTCGATCTTCTCCAGCTCCGCGTTCAGCGCGGCGCGATCGAAGCTCTCGCCCGTGTCGTGATCGCGGAATTCCTGGTCCTGGATCCAGAAGTCCGCATACGTGACGTAGCGGTCGAAGATGTTCTGCCCGTACTCCGAATACGACTCGAGATACGCCGTCTGGATCTCCTTGCCGATGAACTCCGCATAGCGCGACGCGAGCACGTCCTTCACGAACGACAGGTACTTCTGCTCGGTTTCCGGCGGGAACTGCTCGCGTTCGATCTGCTGTTCGAGCACGTACATCAAATGCACCGGGTTCGCCGCGACCTCGCTCGTGTCGAAGTTGAACACGCGCGACAGGATCTTGAACGCGAAGCGTGTCGATACGCCGGTCATCCCTTCGTCCACGCCCGCGTAGTCGCGATACTCCTGGTACGACTTCGCCTTCGGATCGGTGTCCTTCAGATTCTCGCCGTCGTACACCTGCATCTTCGAGAACAGGCTCGAGTTTTCCGGCTCGTGCAGGCGCGACAGCACCGAGAACTGCGACATCATCTTCAGCGTGCCCGGCGCGCATACGGCCTCGGCCAGCGACGAATTGCGGATCAGCTTCTCGTAGATCTTGATCTCTTCCGACACGCGCAGACAGTACGGCACCTTCACGACGAAGATCCGGTCGAGCAGTGCCTCGTTGTTGCGGTTGTTGCGGAAAGCCTTCCACTCCGACTCGTTCGAGTGCGCAAGAATCACGCCGTCGAACGGAATCGCGCCGAAACCTTCGGTACCCTTGAAGTTGCCTTCCTGCGTCGCGGTCAGCAGCGGGTGCAGCACCTTGATCGGCGCCTTGAACATTTCGACGAATTCGAGCAGGCCCTGGTTCGCGAGGCACAGGCCGCCCGAGTAGCTGTACGCGTCGGCATCGTCCTGCGCGTATTGCTCGAGCTTGCGGATGTCGACCTTGCCGACCAGCGACGAGATGTCCTGGTTGTTCTCGTCGCCCGGCTCCGTCTTCGCGATGCCGACCTGCCGCAGGATCGACGGATAGCGGCGCACCACGCGGAACTGGCGGATGTCGCCGTTGTATTCGTGCAGGCGCTTGACGGCCCACGGACTCAGGATGCTTTTCAGGTAGCGGCGCGGAATGCCGTACTGTTCCTCGAGGATCGGCCCATCCTCGTCGTAGTCGAACAGCCCGAGCGGCGATTCGTTGACGGGCGAGCCCTTCAGCGCATAGAACGGCACGCGCTCCATCAGTTGCTTCAGGCGCTCGGCGATCGACGACTTGCCGCCGCCCACCGGGCCCAGCAGATAGAGGATCTGCTTCTTCTCTTCAAGACCTTGCGCAGCGTGGCGGAAGTACGCGACCACCTGCTCGATCACCTCCTCCATTCCGTAGAACTCACGGAATGCCGGATACACCTTGATGACCTTGTTCGCGAAGATCCGCGACAGGCGCGGGTCGTTGCGGGTATCGATCTGTTCAGGTTCCCCGATTGCTTCCAGCATGCGTTCACCAGCCGTCGCGTACGCGGATGGATCGTTCTTGCAGAGCGCGAGATACTCCTCCAGCGAGAGCTCTTCCTCTCGCGTTTTTTCGAAGCGGTTCGCGAAGCTGCTGTAAATATCCATGCTACCTCCCTCGCCTGAGTCTGAAGACGTGCCTGCCTTCGTATGACTGCGCAGAAGCAAGCGCGTTCGAATTCATCCTAAACCCTTTCTTATTTTTTTTCACGAACTCTTCGTATGAAGTTCGTCATTCTCGACAACACCGCTTGGACAACGCATTTCGTCGTTTTACAATCGATCTCCCGAGCCGCAGAAACTGCATCCGCCGCGTCTCGTCGAACACCGAAACGTCTCGTGCGTTGGACACCTCCGACGTCGCCACCTCTCCTCCCTTCATCCCTTTACGTTCGAGCGGCCGCGTGCGATGACACGCCGCGCGAACCGTTACAAATTTTTTCGCAGTCCCTTACGGACATACCCGTACGACGAACGCGGGAACATGACGCGCACGCAGCGCATTCCCGCGAATCTCTCGGTGCGCGACGCTCGGCACACCTGCCGATGCGCGATCGACTCGTCCGCGCTGTCACATTTCGTCCGCCGCAGAAACGGCAACGCCCGCGGATCGCGGGCGTCGTCGTCACCAAATGGGGATAGATACGCGGCGCACGCGAATCAGAACGTCTCCCAGTCGTCGCCGCCGGCGGTCGCGGCGGCCGGCGCGGGTGCGGGGGCGGCCGACACGGCGGCGGGCTTGCGCGCCGGCATCGCGGCGCTCGCGCGTTTCGGCGCGGCCTCGCGCTCGACGCGCGCGGCAGCCGGTGCGGGCGCAGCGGTCGGCGCGGAAGGCGCACGCGTCGCATGACGTGCGGCAACGGCAACGACGGTGCCCGCACGTGCCGCCTCGTCGTCGAGCTGGAATACCGCCGCCGTTTCGCGCAGGCGGGCCGCCTGCTCCTCGAGCGACTGCGCGGCGGCCGCGGCTTCCTCGACGAGCGCGGCATTCTGCTGCGTGACCTCGTCCATCTGCGCGACCGCGCGCGCCACCTGGTCGATCCCGCCACTCTGTTCCTCGGACGCCGCCGCGATCTCGCCCATGATGTCGGTCACGCGCTGGACCGCGCCGATCACGTCGCTCATCGTGCGCCCCGCCTCGTCGACCAGCGTCGAGCCCGTCCGGATACGCTCCACCGACGCGTCGATCAGCGCCTTGATTTCCTTCGCCGCGCTCGACGAGCGCTGCGCGAGGCTGCGCACTTCGCCCGCGACGACCGCGAAGCCGCGGCCTTCCTCGCCCGCCCGCGCGGCTTCGACGGCCGCATTCAGCGCCAGAATGTTGGTCTGGAACGCGATTCCCTCGATGATCGCGATGATGTCCGCGATTTTCGCCGAGCTGTCGTTGATCTCACCCATCGTGCCGACCACCTGGCCGACCACCGTGTTGCCCTTGTTCGCAATTTCGGACGCATTCGCCGCCAGCGAGCTTGCCTGACGCGCATTGTCCGCATTCTGCTTCACGGTGCCCGTCAGTTGCTCCATGCTGGACGCGGTTTCCTGCAGCGCAGCAGCCTGTTCCTCGGTACGCGACGACAGGTCGATGTTGCCAGCCGCGATCTGGCGGGCCGCGGTCGCGATCGACTCGCTGCCGCCGCGCATGGTGCGCACCGTGTCGACGAGCCCGCGTTGCATCTTCGCGAGGCCTGCCAGCAACTGGCCCATCTCGTCGCGCCGGTCCACGACGATCGGCCGGCGCAGGTCGCCCGCGGCGATCGCGTCGAAATGCGACAGCGCGTCGGCGATCGGGCGGCCGATCGCGCGGCTCAGCGTCAGCCACGACAGCACCGCGGCGCCGATGCCGACCAG
This sequence comes from Burkholderia sp. AU44665, assembly GCF_030504405.1. Taxonomy (NCBI): domain Bacteria; kingdom Pseudomonadati; phylum Pseudomonadota; class Betaproteobacteria; order Burkholderiales; family Burkholderiaceae; genus Burkholderia; species Burkholderia sp. AU44665. The sequence goes on from NZ_JAUJRI010000020.1 coordinate 64,733, forward strand.
CAGCACGACGATCGACAGCACGCGCATCGTCTCGAACACCGATTCGGCCTGATCGAAGCGCGCCTGCGCATTGGTGAACTGGAAGCCGCGCAGCGTTTCACCGGCCGCGGCCAGCTCGGTATAGCGCGCCTGAAGCTGCTTGGCGCCGTCGCCGATCCGCTCGTGATCGCCGGCCGCGACCGCGCTCGCGAACGCGTCGCAACTGCTCTGCAGCACCTTGCGCCGGGCGACGACGTCCTGTGCGAGCCGGTCCTCGTCGGCGTCGCGCGGCAGCGCAAGGTACTTCTGCCACCAGGCGTCCGATTGCGCTCGCATCGCGCGGCTGCGCTCGATGGCCGCCGCCGAATCGGGCGTGCCGGCCAGCAGCGCGGCACGGTCGAGCGCGAGGCGCTCGCGCGCGGCGAACATTTCCGCCATCGCCACGTCGACCGCGCTGGGCATCTGGTTCGTGAAAGTCTCGCGCGTCGAATCGTTCGAACGCGTCATCCCGTGCAGACCGAGCACGCCGGTGACCGCCAGCAGTACCGCCAGAAACGCCATCGTGAAACCGATGCGCGCCCGAATCGTCAGGTTCCTGAACACCATCATCCATCCTGTGTTGCGTCGTCATGAACGGGCCTGGCCCGTTGGCTCGAAGCATTGCTTCACTTGGTGCATTTACGACCGCACGACGCATAACTTGATGGCTTTGGCGTGTTTATTTCGAATTATTCGTCTGTTTATTTCATAAGTCTGAATAAATGACGGAATTCGGGTCGGGATGGGGAATCGCCAAAGGCCAGTGGAAACGCCAAGCATTGCGGGGCCGCCGCCAGCCGTCTCATGCGACGGACCGGCAGCGCGATGGAACCGGAAAACCGGGGATCCGGCCCTAGTCGGCCAATTCGGCGCGCGTCGGAATCGACGGCTGCGCGCCCGCGCGCGTGACCGACAGCGCCGCCGCGCGTTGCGCGAAGCGGATGGCCGTGTCGACGTCCGCGCCGGCCGCGAGCCGTGCGGAAAAGCCGCCGATGAAGGTGTCGCCGGCCGCCGTCGTGTCGATGGCCTGCACGACGGGCGCCGGATAGTGACGCGCGGCGCCGTCGGCCGTCAGCGCAAGCACGCCGCGCGCGCCGAGCGTGATCAGCACGTTGCGCGCGCCACCGGCCTGGAGCGCCCGCGCGGCGGTTTCGGCCTGCGCCGGATCGCGCACCGGCAGCCCGGTCAGCGCGGCTGCCTCGACCTCGTTCGGGATCAGGTAATCGACGAGCGGCAGCCAGCCGTCCGGCAGCGGCGCGACGGCCGGCGCCGGGTTGAGCACCACCGTGCGGCCGAGGCGGCGCCCGGCCGACAGCGCCGCGAACACCGCGTCCGGCGGCGTCTCGAGCTGGCAGATCAGCACGTCGGCCGCCGCCAGCGCGGCCTCGTGCCGCGCGATCGTATCGGTCGTGACCTCGCCGTTGCCGCCCGCGACGATCACGATCGCGTTCTGGCTTCCGTCGTCGACGACGATCAGCGCGACGCCGGTCGACGCCGACGCGCTCGTCGCGAGCCCCGCGCAGTCGATTCCCTCGGCCTCGAGGCCCGCGCGCAGCGCGGCGCCGTGCGCATCCGCGCCGACGCAGCCGATCATCGCGACCTGCGCGCCGAGCCGGGCGGCGGCGACGGCCTGGTTGCCGCCCTTGCCGCCCGCCGCCTGCGCGAACGCATGTCCGGCGAGCGTTTCCCCCGGCAGCGGCAGCCGAGGCGCCCGCACGACGAGATCCATGTTGAGGCTGCCGACCACCGTCACGCGGCCGGCGCCCGTTACGCTCGCCGTCATGCGCGAGCGCCCGGCGCGGCCGGCTCGCGATAGACCGCCGTCGATTCGCGCAGCACGAGGCGCGGCGACACGACGCGGCGACGGCTTGGCACGGCCGTGGAACCGCCGCCGATCCGTTCGATCAGCGTCTGCGCGGCCATTTCGCCGAGCGCGCGCACCGACTGGCCGACCGTCGACAGCGCCGGATACGTGTAGCGGGAAAATTCGATGTCGTCGAAGCCGATGATCGAGCAGTCGTCGGGCACGCGCAGCCCGCGCTCGGCCGCCGCGCGCAGCGCGCCGACGCCCATCAGGTCGTTGCCCGCGAAGATCGCGCTCGGCCGCACCGATTCGAACAGCCGCGACGCCGCGTGATAGCCGCCCAGGCACGAAAAATCGCTTTCGGCGATCGCGCCCGGCACGATGTCGACCCCGCGCTCGGCCATCGCGCGAATGAAGCCGTGCACGCGCATCGCGCTGACGGCGGTGTCGGTCGGCCCGGTGATGCAGCCGATCTTCGCGTGTCCGAGTTCGAGCAGGTGGCGCGTCGCCAGGTACGCGCCGCGCTCGTGGTCGATCTGCACGAGATCGGCCGCGAGCCCCTCGATGTTGCGATCGACGACGACGAGCGGCGCATGGATATCGGCGAGCGTCTGAGCGAGCACCGCGTCCTCGCCCGCCGACGCGACGATCAGCCCGTCGATGCGCTTTTCCTGCAGCACGCGCAGGTAGTTGCGCTGCTTCACGGGATCGTCGTCCGAATTGCAGAAGAACACGCAATAGCCGTTGGCCGCGCACTGATCCTCGATGCCGCGCGCCAGCTCGGCGAAGTACGGATTCGTGCTGTTCGGCACGACGAGGCCGATCGTCGCCGTCGCCCGCGCCTTCAGCGAGCGCGCCACGGCCGACGGCACGTAATTCAGCTCGCGGATCGCGCCCTCGACCTTCGCACGCACATCCGCGGACACCGGCCGCGAATTGTTCACCACGTGCGAGACGGTCGTAAATGACACGCCCGCCATGGCCGCCACATCCTTGATCGTCGCCATTTCCCGTTTCTCTCTGGTCTGTTCTGTCTGTCTTTTTACCGCACGCGCGTACGCCGGCTGCGATACGTATCGAGCACGACCGCCACGACGATCACCGCGCCCGTGATGATCCGTTTGGTCGGCTCGTTCGCACCGATCTGCGCCAGCCCCGCGGCCAGCACGGAGATGATCAACACGCCGAAGAACGTGCTGATCACCGAGCCGCGCCCGCCCATCAGGCTCGTGCCGCCGATCACGACGGCGGCGATGACCTGCAGTTCGAGGCCCGCGCCCGCGTTCGGATCGGCCGCCTCGAGCCGCGAAATCTGGAACAGCGACGCGAGCCCCGCGAGCGCGCCCATCAGTGCGAATACGAGGATTTTATACGGCCGCGGGTTAACCCCTGCAAGTCGGACCGCTTCCTCGTTCGTGCCGATCCCGACCAGATAGCGCCCGAACACGGTGCGCGTGAGCACGAACTGGGCGGCGATCATCACCGCGACCGCGATCAGGAACGCCGGCGAGATGCCCAGCGCGATCGGGTTCGACAGGAAATCGAACGCGTCGCCGATATACGCGGTGCGCGAATTCGTCAGTTGGTACGCGAGGCCGCGCGCGGCCTCCAGCACGCCGAGCGACACGATGAACGACGGAATCCGCCAGCCGACCGTGACCGCGCCGGTCAGCGCGCCCGTCGCGGTCGCGACCGCGATCCCGATCAGCGCGGCCGGCAGCGGCCCCCACTGCCACTTCAGCGCGGCGACGCTGACCATCGACGCGGCGAGCGCGAGCACCGAGCCGACCGACAGGTCGATCCCGGCGATGATCAGCACGAAGGTCATCCCGACCGACATCACGACGAGATCGGGAATCTGGTTCGCGATCGTGCTGAACGTGTCGTAGGTCAGGAAATGCGAGCTCAGCGCCGAGAACAGCGCGATCATCGCGGCCAGCGCGCCGGCGAGCCCGAGATAGTTCGACAGGCCGAGCCGCGTGCCGGACAGCGTGCGCGCGCGGCGCCCGGTCACGTCCTGCTGCGCGCCTGCGTCGGTCGGGGATACGGGAGGCTGGGTCATTGCGGTCGTCCTGTCGTCGAAGTGCCCGGAGCGGCGCCGCGCGCCTGCCCCGCGTCCGGATGCTGCATGGCGGCGGTCGGCGTCTCGCGGCCAAAGCCGGCGAACGCTGCGGCCAGCAGCGCGTCCTGGGTCCAGTTGCCGCGCTCGAACACGGCGGTCATGCGCCCGGCCGACATCACGCCGATCCGGTCGCAGATCAGCATCAGCTCGCGCAGGTCGCTCGACACGACCACGAGCGCGCGGCCTTCGCGCGCGAGCGCGCCCATCAAAGTGTAGATCTCGAATTTGGCGCCGACGTCGATCCCGCGCGTCGGCTCGTCGAACAGCAGCACCCCCATGTCGCGCGCGAGCCAGCGGCCGATCACGACCTTCTGCTGGTTGCCGCCCGACAGCTCGCCGACCGCCTGCGCCGCGCCGTGCGTGCGGATCCGCAGCGCCTCGATCTGCTGCTCGGCGAGCGCCGTTTCGCGTGCGGAATCGACGATGCCGCCGCGCGCGAGCCGGTCGAGCTGGCCGAGCGACACGTTCGCGGTGATCGACTGCGACAGCAGCAGCCCTTCCCCCTTGCGATCCTCGGTGATCAGCGCGATGCCCAGCTTCACCGCCTCGACGGGCGACGCGATCCGCGCCGGCTTCAGCGGCTCGCCGACCGCGATCGTCCCGGCGTCCGGCGTATCGGCGCCGTAGATCAGCCGCAGCAGCTCGGTGCGCCCTGCGCCGATCAGCCCGGAGATGCCGAAGATCTCGCCCGCGCGCACCTCCAGCGACACGTCGCGCACGGCCGTCCCGCGCGTGAGGCCCGATACCGCGAGCCGCGGCGCACCGAAACGGCGCTCGCCGAGATCGATGTGTTCGCCGATCTCGCGCCCGACCATCAGCGTGACGAGCCCGTCGGACGTCGTCGCCGCCATGTCGCCTGCATGCACGAGCCGGCCGTCGCGCAGCACCGCGACGCGCTCGGCGACGCGCGCGAGCTCTTCGAGCCGGTGCGAGATGTAGACGATCGCGACGCCGCGCGCCTTCAGCCGGTCGATCTGCTCGAACAGCAGCTCGACTTCGCGCGCGGTCAGCATCGCGGTCGGCTCGTCGAGAATCAGCACGCGGCAGTCGCCGATCAGGTTGCGGGCGATCTCCACCATCTGCTGGTGGCCGATGCCGAGCGCGCCGACCGGCGTATCGGGGTCGACCGCGTCGAGCCCGACCTGCGCCATCGCCGCGCGCGCGTCGTCGCGCAGCCGCGCGCGATCGATGATGCCGAAGCGGCGCGGCAGACGGTTCAGGAACAGGTTTTCGGCGACGGTCAGCGTCGGCAGCAGGTTCAGCTCCTGCATCACCATGCGCACGCCGAGCGCCTCGGCCTGCGTGCGGCTCGCCGGCGCATAGGCCTCGCCGCCGAGCTGCATCGTACCGGTGGTCGGGTCGACGAGCCCGCCGATGATCTTCGACAGCGTGCTCTTGCCCGCGCCGTTCTCGCCGGTCAGCGCGAGCGCCTGGCCTGCATCGAGCGTCAGCGTGACGTCGGCGAGCACGGGTTCGGCATAGGTCTTGCCGATGCCGGAGACGGACAGCACGGGGTGGGCTGAACGGGAGGGTTGGAAGGTCGGTTCCATCGCGATCCTGATTGCGGCCGCGCGCACGCGGCGCGCGGGTATGACGCTCACAAGTGCATGTGCATGCAGTGGCCGTGATCGCGCTCACACCGGATAACGGCCGCCGCGCCGGATTCTTGAGGCCGGCGGCCGGACCGGTGCGGCGTTACTTCGTCACGAGATCCACCGGCGTCTCGACCACGCCGGACATGTCGGCCTGCTTGCGATGCTCGGCAATGGCCTTGAGCGCCGTGTCGATGCCGAACACGGCCTGCTTCGCCGCGTACTGGTCGGCGGTCGCGAGCACGCGGCCGTCCTTCAGCATCGGCTTGATCGCGTTGATGTTGTCGTAGCCGACCACGAGCACCTTGCCCTGCTTGCCGGCCGCGCGCACGGCCGACACGGCGCCGATCGCCATGTTGTCGTTGCCGCACAGCAGCGCCTTCAGGTTCGGGTATTCGTTGAGCATCGCGGCGGCCACCGCATTGCCCTTGTCGATCTCCCATTCGCCCGACTGCACCGACACGACCTTCATCCCGCCCGCCTTCATCGCGTCCTGGAAGCCGGCCGTGCGCTGCTGCGCGTTGGTGGTGGTCGACACGCCTTCGACGATGCCGACCTGGTCGCCCGCCTTCAGCCGCTTCGCGAGGTAATCGCCGATCTTGCGCGCGCCCTTGCGGTTGTCCGGGCCGACGAACGGCACGTTCAGGTTCTTCGACTTCAGCACGTCGGGATCGAGCCGGTTGTCGATGTTCACGACGACGATGCCGGCGTCGACGGCCTTCTTCACGACCGGCACGAGCGCCTTCGAATCGGCCGGCGCGAGCACGATCGCGTCGACCTTCGACACGATCATCTGCTCGACGATGCGGATCTGGTTCGCGGTGTCGGTCTCGTCCTTGATGCCGTTCGTGATCAGGTCGAACTGGTTCGCATTGTGTTTCTGGTATTCCTTCGCGCCCGTTTCCATGGTCAGGAAGAACTCGTTGGCGAGCGACTTCATCACGAGCGCGACCTTCGGCTTGGCCGCGGACTGCGCGTGGACAACCGGTGCGGCGGCCACCGCGACGGCGGCGAGCGCGGCGGTCAGGAAGCGACGGCGAAAGCGGACATTCATACACATCTCCTGGCGACGGCCCGAAGGCCGGATTGTTGTTTTAATGTGAGCAAACGTTTGCGCCACACTACCCGAGCAATGGCCATCGATGCTGCTGTCGGTACCACGGAATGGAAGCGAGGCAGACGGCCGACTGCCTGGCGCGTGCTGTCGTCGACGCGCCACCGCCAGCGGAACGCCGGCGGAGTGAAGGCTATGCTGTACCGATTCGCTTCGGCGCGCAACCTGTCTGATCAATATTTAAGGGTTTATTCGGAGCGCGCGAGCGGGCTTCGCGACGCGCAAATGCGACACTCGCGACGGCGGCTCGCCGAAGCGCTCGCTTCGCGGGCAGCGGCCGACGATGGCGCGGTTCGTCGTGGACAACGCGCTTCGCGCCGACGATATCGACGCGCAGCGCGCGGGCATTCGTCGTCGCGACCTGTCGCCGACCATGACGGAAGCGGCGAGTCGGACGGCGCTGTTGCGTGAATGGGGAAACTGCCGGTTTCGTATGCCGCGCCGAGGTTCGGCAGGTCGTTCCTGTTTTTCCGTTGGCGTGGGAACGTGTATCGATCGCCGTCTGGCGCGAAGCACCGGATCGAAAACCTCGGCCGAGGCTTCGATCGTGACGGCGCCTCCCCTGCCGCCGCCCGGTGCGTCGAACGGCAAGGTAAGCGTGGTGCGTGTCGCGCGGCATCCGTGACATCCGCCCGGACGGCGCGCGACGCGCAATGGTCAGACGGCTTCGCGCAACAGCCCGGCGATTTCCGCTTCGTTCAGGTGCGGCGCGAACATTTCGATCAGCCGGTACGCATACGCGCGCAGGAATGCGCCCTTGCGCAGCCCGACCCGTGTCGTGCTCGCCTCGAACAGGTGCTGCGTATCGAGCGCGACGAGCCCCGTGTCGCGCTGCGGATCGTAGGCCATCGCAGCGACCACGCCGATCCCCATCCCGAGCTCGACGTAGGTCTTGATCACGTCCGCGTCGATCGCGGTCAGCACGACGTCGGGTACGGCGCCCGCCTGCGTGAATGCCTGGTCGATGTGCGAGCGGCCCGTGAAATCCTGGTCGTACGTGATGATCGGGTACTCGGCGATTTCCTCGAGCGTCAGGTTCTCGCGGCCGACGAGCGGGTGGCCTTTCGGCACGACGACCGTGTGGTGCCACGAATAGCACGGGAACGTGACGATGTCCGGATAGCGGTCGAGCGCCTCGGTCGAGATGCCGAGATCGGCCTCGCCGTTCAGGATCATCTGCGCGATCTGCTGCGGGCTGCCCTGGCGCAGCGCGAGATGCACCTTCGGAAACACCTCGGTGAACTGCCGGATCACCTTCGGCAGCGCGTAGCGCGCCTGCGTGTGCGTCGTCGCGACGACGAGGTGGCCGCTGTCCTGATCGGCGAACTGGCGCGCGACGCGGCGCAGGTTCTCGGCGTCGAGCAGCATCCGCTCGATCAGCTGGTGCACGGCCTTGCCGGGCTCCGTGAGCCCCGTCAGCCGCTTGCCGCGCCGAATGAAGATGTCGACGCCCAGTTCATCCTCCAGATCCTTGATCTGTTTCGACACGCCCGACTGCGACGTGTACAGCACGTTCGCGACTTCGGTCAGGTTCATGTTCTGGCGCACCGCTTCGCGCACGAACCGCAATTGCTGAAAATTCATGGGTATGCCTCTTAGGCTGTCGTTGTTTGATTGTCGAATCGGAGCGAATCCCGCCCTTTGCCCCACATTGTCTCGTCAACGCGCGGGAAATACCCGCACGGCACGCGGCACGGCCGTCGCGCCGTCGCCGACCTGCAGCGAGAGCGCCCGCCAGGCGTCGCGGTCGAGTTCCGCCTCCAGCGCGCCGCCCGCGCGTGCCTCCAGCTCCACGCGCACCGAACCGCCGAGCGGAATCACGCGCCGCACGTCCACCGCGATGCCGTCGCGGTGCCCTTCGCCCGCCGGCCACAGCTGCAGATCGTGCGGCCGCACGTACGCATTCGCGGGGCCCGCGAAATCGGCGTCGACGTCGATCGGCGCAGCCGCGCCCTCGGCGACGAAGCCGCGCCCGGCGACCGTCCCCGGCAGCCGGTTCGCCGCGCCGAGAAACTCGTACACGAACGCGCTTTGCGGATGATCGTAGACGTCCTGCGGGCTGCCGACCTGCTCGACGTGGCCGCGGTTCAGCACGACGATCCGATCGGCCACCTCGAGCGCCTCCTCCTGATCGTGCGTGACGAAGATCGTCGAGATGTGCAAGTCGTCGTGCAGGCGACGCAGCCAGCCGCGCAGTTCCTTGCGGACCTTCGCGTCGAGCGCGCCGAACGGTTCGTCGAGCAGCAGCACCTTCGGCTCGACCGCGAGCGCGCGGGCGAGCGCGATGCGCTGGCGCTGGCCGCCCGACAGCTCGGACGGGTAACGCTGCGCGAGCCAGTCGAGCTGCACGAGCTTGAGCAGTTCGTGCACCTTCTCGCGAATCGCGGCTTCCGACGGCCGCTCGCGGCGCGGCTTCACGCGCAGCCCGAACGCGACGTTCTCGAACACGGTCATGTGGCGGAACAGCGCGTAGTGCTGGAACACGAAGCCGACCTGGCGGTCGCGCGCGCCGACCGACGCGACGTCGAGCCCCTGCAGCACGACCTGGCCGGCGTCCGCGTGCTCGAGGCCCGCGATCACGCGCAGCAGCGTGGTCTTGCCGCAGCCGGACGGCCCGAGCAGCGCGACCAGTTCGCCGGGCGGGAAGTCGAGCGATACGTTGTCGAGCGCCGTGAAATCGCCGAAGCGCTTCTGAAGGTTACGGACGGTGATACCCATTCTGGTTGCCTCTTTACGATTTCGACGAAACGGCGCCGACAGGGCCGGCATGTGTGGGAACGGCGTCGGCCAGTTCGGCGGCGAGATGACGCTCGGCGATCAGCTTCAGCGCGAGCGTGACGAGCGCGAGCAGCGCCAGCACCGACGCCACCGCGAACGCCGCCGCGAAGTTGTATTCGTTGTACAGAATCTCGACGTGCAGCGGCATCGTGTCGGTCACGCCGCGGATGTGGCCGGACACGACCGACACCGCGCCGAACTCGCCCATCGCGCGCGCATTGCACAGGATCACGCCGTACAGCAGGCCCCATTTCACGTTCGGCAGCGTCACGCGGCGGAAGATCTGCCAGCCCGATGCACCGAGCACGCGCGCCGCTTCTTCCTCGTCGGTGCCTTGCGCCTGCATCAGCGGAATCAGCTCGCGCGCGACGAACGGGAACGTGACGAAGATCGTCGCGAGCACGATGCCCGGCACCGCGAAGATGATCTGCACGTCGTGATCCTGCAGCCACGGCCCGAACCAGCCCTGCGCGCCGAACAGCAGCACGTACACGAGGCCGGAGATCACCGGCGACACCGAGAACGGCAGGTCGATCAGCGTCGTCAGCAGCGCCTTGCCGCGGAATTCGAACTTCGCGATCGCCCACGATGCGCACACGCCGAACACGAGGTTCAGCGGTACCGCGATCACGGCGACGGTCAGCGTCAGCTTGATCGCCGACCACGCATCGGGATCGGCCAGCGATTCGAGATAGAAGCCCACGCCCTTGCGCAACGCCTCGACGAACACCGCGGCGAGCGGCACGACGAGGAAAAACGCGAGGAACGCGAGCGCGATGCCCGTGAGCAGCCAGCGCACGACGCGCGACTCGCTGACGGGGTCGAGCCGCTTCGTGGCGCGCACGGCGGACGACGGGGTTTTCAGCACGACGGTGGCCTCCTGGCTCATTGCTGGCCTCCTGCCGCGACGGCGTTGACGGTGGCGGGCGCCGGACTGCTCGCGCCCTTGCTCGTCCTGCGCTGCAGATACCACTGCAGCGTGTTGATCAGCAGCAGCATCAGGAACGACACCACCAGCATGACGACCGCCAACGCGGTCGCGCCCGCGTAGTCATACTGTTCGAGCTTCGTGATGATCAGCAGCGACGTGATCTCGGATTTCATCGGCACGTTGCCGGCGATGAAGATCACCGATCCGTATTCGCCGAGCGCGCGCGCGAACGCGAGCGCGAAACCGGTGAGCAGCGCCGGCAGCACGGCCGGCAGCACGACGCGGCGGAACGTCAGCCAGCGCGACGCGCCGAGGCACGCGGCGGCTTCTTCCTGCTCCCGCTCGAAATCCTCGAGCACCGGCTGCACGGTGCGCACGACAAACGGCAGCCCGATGAAGGTCAGCGCGACCAGCACGCCGGCCGGCGTGAACGCGATCTTGATGCCGAGCGGCGCGAGATACTGGCCGACCCAGCCGTTGGTCGCGTAGACGGCCGCGAGCGAGATGCCGGCCACCGAGGTCGGCAGCGCGAACGGCAGGTCGACGACCGCATCGACGAGGCGCTTGAACGGGAACGTGTAGCGCACCAGCACCCACGCGACGAGAAAGCCGAACACGGCGTTGATCAGCGCGCCGCCGAGCGCGGCCGAAAACGTCAGCCGGTACGACGCGAGCACGCGCGGCGACGTGACGGCGGTGACGAACTGGTCCCACGACAGCGTCGCGGTCTTCAGGAACGTGGCGGCGAGCGGAATCAGCACCACGAGGCTCAAATAGGCCACCGTGATGCCGAGTGTCACGCCGAAACCGGGCAGCGCGCTCGGCTTGCGAAAGGTGTACGTCGTCATCGGATGCTCTTGCTGGGTCGATGCTGCTCACGGGTCCGACGCAAACGCCGGCGCAGTGCATCGCGCCGGCGGCCCGTCGGGGATGCGGCGCGCTGTCGTGGCGCGCCGCTTGGTCGTTATGGTGTGACTGCGTGCGTTACTGCGGCTTGTAGATCGAATCGAACACGCCGCCGTCCGCGAAATGCGTCTTCTGTGCATTCGTCCAGCCGCCGAACGTGTCGTCGACCGTGTACAGCTTCAGCTTCGGGAACTGCCTGGTCAGTTCAGCCGGCACGTTCTTCGAGCGCGGCCGGTAGTAGTTGCGCGCCGCGATTTCCTGGCCCTGCGGGCTGTACAGGTAATTCAGGTACGCCTCCGCCAGCTTGCGCGTGCCCTTCTTGTCGACCACCTTGTCGACCACCGCGACAGGCGGCTCGGCCAGGATGCTCACCGACGGCACGACGATCTCGAACTTGTCGGTGCCGAATTCCTTGACCGACAGGAACGCCTCGTTCTCCCATGCGATCAGCACGTCGCCGATCCCGCGCTGCACGAAGCTCGTCGTCGCGCCCCGCGCGCCGGAATCGAGCACGCCCGCGTTCTTGTAGAGCTTCGTGACGAAGTCCTTCGCCGTCTGCTCGTTGCCGCCCGGCTTGTGCAGCGCGTACGCCCATGCGGCCAGGTAGTTCCAGCGCGCGCCGCCGGACGTCTTCGGGTTCGGCGTGACGATCGAGATGCCCGGCTTGGTCAGGTCGTCCCAGTCCTTGATCCCCTTCGGATTGCCCTTGCGCACGAGGAACACGATCGTCGACGTGTACGGCGACGCGTTGTCGGGCAGGCGCTTCTGCCAATCCTTGTTCACGAGCCCCTTGTTCGCGAGCGCGTCGATGTCGTACGCCAGCGCCAGCGTGACGACGTCGGCCTGCAGGCCGTCGAGCACCGAGCGCGCCTGCGCGCCCGAACCGCCGTGCGACTGCTTGAAGTTGACGGTTTCGCCCGTCTTCGCCTTCCACTCCTTGCCGAACGCCTGGTTGAAATCCTGATACAGCTCGCGCGTCGGGTCGTACGACACGTTCAGGAAAGTCGTATCGGCCTGCGCATGCGTCGCGACGCCCAGCGCCGCCGCCGCGCCCAGCGCGAATGTTGCGATCAGGCGGCCCACTCCGCCCACCAGCCCCGTGTTGCGCTTGCCCATCCTTGGTTCTCCAGTGTTGTCGGTATTGCGATGTCGGGCCAGTCTATCGAACGGGTTACATGATTAAAAATAATCCTTCCTCATTTTTTAATACTCAAAAGTGCTAACGCATACGGGACGGACGGTTGCGGCGGACAAACCGGCGTCCGGGCGTCGCAAAATCGCGCCGAAATCGACGCAATCGCGTCGAACCTCAAGTAACACTTGAAATTCACGAAGTACTGTATAAAAATACAGCTCACTGTCTATCCATACAGTTGAGCCATGACCAAACTCACCGCCCGTCAGCAGCAAGTGTTCGACTTGATCCGCCGCGCGATCGAGCGCTCCGGATTCCCGCCCACCCGTGCCGAGATCGCGGCCGAACTGGGCTTCAGCTCGCCGAATGCGGCCGAGGAGCACCTGCGTGCGCTGGCGCGCAAGGGCGTGATCGAGCTGGCCGCGGGCGCATCGCGCGGCATCCGGCTGCTCGGCATCGACGACGCCCCGCATCAGTTCACGCTGCCGCACGCCGGCCTGATGCAACTGTCGCTGCCGCTCGTCGGCCGCGTCGCGGCCGGTAGCCCGATCCTTGCGCAGGAGCACATCTCGCAGCACTACGCGTGCGATCCCGCGCTGTTCACCAGCAAGCCCGACTACCTGCTGAAGGTGCGCGGGCTGTCGATGCGCGACGCCGGCATTCTCGACGGCGACCTCCTCGCCGTGCAGAAGCGCACGGAAGCGAAGGACGGCCAGATCATCGTCGCGCGCCTGGGCGACGACGTCACGGTCAAGCGCCTGATGCGCCGGCCCGGCGGCCTCGAGCTGATCGCGGAGAACCCGGATTACGAAAACATCTTCGTCAAGGCCGGCAGCGCGGATTTCGCGCTGGAAGGCATCGCCGTCGGGCTGATCCGCTCGGGCGAACTCTGACATTCCGTCTCGCTAGGAGAACATCATGGAACGCCTTGCCCGCCTGCTGCCTTTCCGTCAATTCGGTCGCCTGCGTCATCTGCGCGGCCGCACGCCCTGCGCTCCGCTGTCCGCGGCGGCGCCCGTGCAAGAAGAAGTCGCAGTCGAACGGCAGGCGTCCCTGCTGCCGTCAGCGCTCCCCGCGTTCGCGCGCGTATCGCTGAACGCTGGCCTGAATCACGCGGAACCCGCGCGTCGCGCGCCCGTGCGCGTCTATCACGGTCGTTCGCGCCTGATCATGGTGGGCACGATCGACGCCGTCTGCCGGATGATCGATCGCTGCATCGCGGAGGAACGATCGGCCACGCCGGGCGGTCTCTGATTGCGGAACCTTCCGGCACTGGAGGCAACGTGACTGGTTCGTCGCGCCGTGCATGGCGACTCAAGCCCCTGTTGATCGTCGCGGTCGTCGTCGCCTTCATTGCGGCGCTCGGCTATGGGTACGCGTCGCCGTATCTCGCGCTCGGCCGCCTGAAATCGGCGATCGATGCGCGCGACGCGCAGGCGATCAGCGAATATGTGGACTTTCCGTCGCTGCGCATCAGCCTGAAGCAGCAGGTCACGGAAGAATTGATGCGCCGCGTCGACGCCGTAAAGAAGGACAATCCGTTCGCGGTGATCGGTGCGCTGATCGGGTCCGCGCTGATCGGCCCGCTCGTCGATGCGTACGCGACCCCGGAAGGCGTCGCCGCGCTGATGAGTGGATTGCCGCCGCGCGGCAATCCGGGCGAGCGGCCGCCTGACTGGTCGAATCAGCCACCGGCGGGCAATGCGCCTGCCGCGCCACCCGCCCATCCGGCGCCGGCAAGTGCCGGCGTACCGGGTGGCAACGCGGCCGCTTCCGCGGCATCGTCGCCGGCCCCCGCGCCGGCCGCACCGGCCGCACCGGCCAGCCCCAGCGAAGCAACACAAGCGCCGCGCCAGCAACAAACCAGCGCGGGCTACCGAAATATCGATGAATTCGTCGTCACGTATCAGCGCCGCGCCGACGGCACGCGCTATGCGGCGATCTTTCACCGCTTCGGGCTGTTCTCGTGGAAATTGTCCGGGATCGACCTGCATGCATAGCAGGTCGCGCTGGACGCCCGCTCCGGCGATCCAGCGCGATGCCTGACCGGCCTCCATCGCCGGTCAGGTCGCCATCCAGTCTTTAGATCATTGGCTGCTCGCCATGGCCGCCTCGCGCTCGCGCGCGATTTCGGCCTTCTGCTCTTCCGCCGACGAACACGCCACCAGAATGCTGCAGTTCACGCGATCGAGCAGTTGCGTATTGCCCGAGCCCATCCACCATCTCGACAATCCGCTGCGGCACCGATGGCCGACGACGACGAGGTCGACCTTCAGCTCCGACGCGAGATTCGCGATTTCGTCGATCGGATAACCGAAGGCGAAATGGCCCTCGGCTTGCACACCGCGCTCGCGCAGCCAGTTCACGCCTTCCTGCAGGATTTCGCGCGCGGTTTCCTCGAAGCGGCCGCACGCGACATCGGTCAGCAAGCCGGCGCTTTGCGCAATGCTCGAACGCATGTCGACGACCGACAGCAAATGCGTTTCCGCCTTCAGGTCCATTGCGAGATTGGCTCCGCAGCGTAGTGCCTTGCGCCCTTCGAGCGTGCCGTCGTAACACAGCAAAATCTTGTTGTAGCTAGCCATGAAGCCTCCCTATCGCGACAACGAGCCGACGCATTCATCATGGTGCGCCGCAATCCAGGACGCAAGAGATGGAAAACGCTGATTCGCCCCGCGTGGCGCGTGCGCGATGATGCGGTGCATGATCGGTGCGCACATGCGTCGCACCGGGCGGGCGTGCCCTGAAGCGACGCAGCCGATGCACTAGAATGGCCCATTCGTACACCAGCGAGCCGCGTCGCGCCGGCATCGTGCGCTTCGGTCACGCCCGTGTGACACGGATTCGTGCGATCCGTTCGGAAACCAGTCACGCACCAGGCAGCAGCACACGCCCGCTTACAACGACAAGACGCCCATGTCCGTCGCACCGATCGATTTCCGCAACGTCGAAAAACGCTATGGCGACAAGCTCGTCGTCAACGGCCTGTCCTTCCACGTGAAGGCCGGCGAATGCTATGGCCTGCTCGGCCCGAACGGCGCCGGCAAGACCACGACGCTGAAGATGCTGCTCGGCCTCGCGCATCCCGATGCCGGCACCATTTCGTTGTGCGGCGAACCGGTTCCATCGCGTGCCCGACATGCACGCCAGCGCGTCGGCGTCGTCCCGCAGTTCGACAATCTCGATCCGGACTTCACGGTCCGGGAAAACCTGCTCGTGTTCAGCCGCTATTTCGGGATGTCGGCGCAGGCGGCACGCGCGCTCGTGCCGCCGCTGCTCGAATTCGCGAAGCTCGAGAACAAGGCCGATGCGAAGGTGGGCGAGTTGTCGGGCGGCATGAAGCGTCGCCTCACGCTCGCCCGCGCGCTCGTCAACGATCCCGACGTGCTCGTGCTCGACGAGCCGACGACGGGCCTCGATCCGCAGGCGCGGCATCTGATGTGGGAGCGGCTGCGTTCGCTGCTCGCGCGCGACAAGACAATCCTCATCACCACGCATTTCATGGAAGAAGCCGAGCGTCTGTGCGATCGGCTGTGCGTGATCGAGGAAGGCCGCAAGATCGCCGAAGGCGCGCCGCATGCCCTGATCGCATCGGAGATCGGTTGCGACGTGATCGAGATCTACGGGCCCGATCCGGCCGCGCTGCGCGACGAGTTGTCGGCCTTCGCGAAGCGCACCGAGATCAGCGGCGAGACGCTGTTCTGCTATGTGACCGACCCCGAACCGCTCAGCGCGCGCCTCAAGGGCCGCACGGGGTTGCGCTATCTGCATCGCCCGGCCAATCTGGAAGATGTGTTCCTGCGGCTCACCGGCCGCGAGATGCAGGACTGAACGACCATGGACGTCCGCAACTATTCCGCCACCACGCCGTCGGCCCCGCCGCGCGAATCACGCTTCGCGATCGCGATGCCGGCCAATGCAGGCAACTGGGCCGCCGTCTGGCGACGCAACTACCTCGTGTGGCGCAAGCTCGCGCTCGCGTCGATGTTCGGCAATCTTGCCGATCCGATGATCTATCTGTTCGGGCTGGGTTTCGGGCTCGGCCTGATGCTCGGCCATGTCGACGGCGTGTCGTATATCGCATTCCTCGCGGCCGGCACGGTCGGCTCGAGCGTGATGATGTCCGCGAGCTTCGAGTCGATGTATTCGGGTTTCTCGCGGATGCACGTGCAGCGCACGTGGGAAGCGATCATGCATACGCCGCTCGCGCTCGGTGACATCGTGCTCGGCGAAATCGTCTGGGCGGCCAGCAAGGCGATGCTGTCGGGGGGCGCGATCATGCTCGTCGCGGGCGTGCTCGGCTATGCACGCTTTCCGTCGATGCTCGCGGTGCTGCCGGTGATCGCGCTGGCCGGCCTCGCGTTCGCCAGCATCGCGATGATCGTCACGGCGCTCGCGCCATCCTACGATTTCTTCATGTTCTATCAGACGCTCGTGCTGACGCCGATGCTGCTGCTGTCGGGCGTGTTCTTCCCGATCACGCAGTTGCCGCCGATCGCGCAGCATGCGGCGCAGGCGCTGCCGCTCGCGAATGCGGTCGAGCTGATCCGGCCTGCGATGCTCGGCCGGCCGGCGACCGACATCGCGCTGCACGTCGCGGTGCTCGCCGGCTACGCGGTCGGCGGATTCCTGCTGTCCGCGTGGCTGTTCCGGCGGCGGATGATGCGCTGACGGCCGGCGCGTCGGGCACCGGGCACCGGGCACCGGCCGCCGGCCGCCGGCCAAATGCGACGACGTTACTCGTCGTCGTCGCTCCACGGAATTTCGACGTCGGTCAGGAACGCGACGGTCGCGAGCGGGCCGCCTTCGTGGCGGCCGAGCTTGCCGTCCGCGCGATGCCATTCCACGCGGAACTGCGTGCCCGGATCGTCGGCCACCAGATACACCGTGCGCAGCTCTTCCTTGTCGGCTTCGTCCACCGGGCCGTCGAACGACACCAGCATCTTCTGCGGCCACAGGCCGTTGACGGGATCGTAAATGCGATCGCCCTGCGGAATGTCGATGCTGGCCTCGACACCGATCGTTGCGGAGGCCTCGATGATCATCGTGCCGAGTGCGTGCAGCACGGCCGTCGCCCGCGCGGAATTGGCCTGACGAATCGCGAGATCGCCGCGCGTCAGCGCCTTTTCGAGTCGAGGATGAATCTTCGGTTGGGTCATGCGTTTTCCTGTTTGCTTCTTGTAAAGGGCGCCGCACGCATGAAGCGGCGGCGCCGGGTGAATACGACGATGGCGCGCGACGGGCGCGCCGTTGCGCGCGTCAGAACCCGAACGCGATCGCGAGCAAGCCGCTCACGATCCCGAATACGACGACGAGCGTCGCGACGATCGCCAGCATGTACGGCTTGAACGAACGCGCGAGCATCGCGAGCGACGGCACGCTGATCGGCGGCAGCGTCATCAGCAGCGCGGCGGCCGGACCGACGCCCATGCCGAGCGACAGCATCGCCTGGATGATCGGCACCTCGCCGGCCGTCGGAATCACGAACAACATGCCCGCGACCGCGAATGCGACGATCCAGCCGAGCTGATTGCCGATGTCCGGGCCGATATGCGGAAACAGCCACGCGCGCGCGGCGCCGAGCAGCAGCACAAGCACGATGTATTCGGGCACGAGCCGCACGGCCATGCGTGCGAGCAGCTTCATCCAGCGGACGAACGGATTGCCGGCCGCGGCCTGTTCGGCCGCCAGCGCGGCAAGCTGCGCATCGTCGATGCTGCGGTCTTCGGGACGTGCGACGCGATTCAGCAGATAGCCGATCCCGAACACCATCGCGATGCCGAGCACGAGGCGCAGCGCGCTCCAGTGCCAGCCGAGCACGAAGCCCATGAACACCAGCGCCGCCGGGTTCAGCACCGTGTTGCCGAGCCAGAACGCGACCGCGCCGCCCGGCGACGCATGACGCGCACGCAGGCCCGCGACGACCGGCGCCGCGCAGCACGTGCACATCATCCCGGGCAGCGACAGCAGCCCGCCCGCGGCGACGCTGCCGAAACCCGTGCGACCGAGCACGCGCGCCACCCAGTGCGCGGGCAGCAGCGCCTGCACGGCCGAGCCGAGCAGCAGGCCCAGTACCATCGCCTGCCAGATCGCCTTGCCGTATGCCCACGCGTAGTCGAGCGCCGCCTTCAGCGACGGCTCGGGCGCGGCCGCCGACGTGCCCATCAGGATCGACTGGCCGATCGAATGGTGCTCGGCGGCAACGAACGCCTTGTTGTAGTACGGAAACCATTTTACGTAGAACAGTCCCGCGACCGCGATCAGCAGGAAGGTCATCCAGCCGAGGGCCGGGTTGGGTTGGGTGCGTGTGGTCGTCATCGTGTGATGGTCGTCGAGTGGTTTTTATCGATTTCGGATGTCGTGCCGGCCGCAAATGCGGCCGATGCGGGCAGCCCGGCTTGCGCGAGTTCGGCCAGCAGCGTGCGCGCCTGATCGGGCACGTCGGCCGCGTTGGGCCGGAACGTGAACGTCAGCACCCGGTTCGGCTTGTTGTACGTCGCGCGGTAAGTGCGCGCATAGGCGGGATCGTAATGCCTGTCGATCAGTTCGGTGAACAATTCGGCTCGCGCGCCGACATCGATCAGCCCCTTCCAGCGCGTCACCTCTTCGCGGCTGTGCAGGCCGATCAGCCGGTGAAGCTGCGCCTTGAACGCGTCCGGCGCGTCGAACAGATGGGCGTAATCGTCGAGAAGGAACGCGATCCGCTCGTCGTGGGCGGCTTCGACCTGAACCCACGGCCCCGCGTGAAACGCCTCGATCAGCGCGATCGGCAACTGCACGAGCCCGATCCTGCGGCTTTCCGACTCGACGAACACCGGCCATTGGGGGTCGAAGCGTCCGAGCGCCTCGACGAGCCCCGAATCGAAGCCCTTCTGCGCCGGCTGCGGCTTGCCCGGCAGCGCGCCGAGCAGCGAGCCGCGATGACACGCGAGCGCTTCCAGGTCGAGCGTCTGCGCGCCCACGTCGCGCAGCGCGTTCAGCAGCCGCGTCTTGCCGCAGCCCGTATGGCCGACGAGCGCGATGTAGCGAAAGCGTGTAGGCAGCGAATCGAGCGTCGCGCACACCGACCGGCGGTATGCCTTGTAGCCGCCGTCGAGCTGGCGCGCCTTCCAGCCGATCAGGTTGAACCAGGTCGTCATCGAGCCCGAACGCTTGCCGCCGCGCCAGCAGTAGATCAGCGGCCGCCAGTTGCGCGGACGGTCAGCGAACGTCGTGTCGAGATGGCGCGCGATGTTGCGCGCCACCATTGCCGCGCCGACGCGCGTCGCCTCGTACGGCGACACCTGCCGGTACATCGTGCCGACGAGCACGCGCTCTTCGTTGCCGAGCACGGGCGCGTTCAGCGCGCCGGGGATATGGTCCTCGGCGAACTCGAGCGGCGTGCGCACGTCGATGATCTCGTCGAACTCGCCGGCGCGATCGAGGGTGACAATCAGGTTCTTCAATTTGGCGTCGAACAGGGGCGATGCGGCTCGAGAAGCCGCATGGGCGCGGAAGGCGGATTGACGATTATCTCACGGGCCGGCGTCCCGGGCCTCGCGCGGCGATCGGCGGCGACGAAGCGGCCTGCATCGCGTCGATCAGATGATCGCGGAACGCGCGCACCGACGCGGGCAGATCGCGCCCGGCCATCGTCTGCACCTGGATGCTGCGTTCGCGCAGTTGCGGGTTGGTCACGGGCACGACGACGAAGCCGTCCGCCTCGGCGCGGTCGCGCACCGACAACAGCCCCGTGAACATCACCGCGCCCGTGCGCCGCGCGTAGCCGTACATCGCCGCGGTATTGTTGCTCGTCAGCTCGGGCTCGAGCAGCAGCCCGTCGAGCGCGCACGCGATGTCGATCAACTGCCGCACCGTCGTGCCGGCCTCGGGCAGCACGTGCGCGTACCGGGCGACATCGGCAAGCGACACCGCGTCGCGCGCCGCGAGCGGATGATCGTGCCGGACCAGCGCAAAGACCGGCGCGCGCTCGGTGTGGTCGACGCGCACGCCCTTCTCCGGCGCGAGGCTGAAGGTCAATGCGATGTCCGCATCGCCGTCGCGCACGCGCCGGGTCGCGTCCGCCGGCGACACGACCCACACGATGAAATCGACGCCCGGGTGGCGCGCCTTGAAGCTCGCGAGCACGCCGGGCAGGAAATCGATCGCGAACCCTTCCGAGCACGCGATCTTCAGCAGGCTGCCGTGCAGCGCGTCGAGCCCGCCGATGTCCTTCATCACGTGCTCGGCCTCCAGCAGGCTGCGCTGCGCGAACGCCAGCAACCGCTCTCCCGCCTCCGACAACGCCATCCCGCGCGGCCGCCGCTCGAACAGCGGCGCGCCGAGCTCGCTCTCCAGCTTCGCGATCTGGCGGCTGATTGCCGATACGGCCACGTGCAGCCGCGCGGACGCGTCGCTGATCGACCCGGTACGCGCCACCTCGACGAAATATCGCAATGCCAGGCCATGCAGGAAAGCCGCCATCGTTCTGTCTCCGCGCCGCATCCGGCCGCGCTGCTTTGCCTTTTCGGCAAAGAAAGGTTCGAAATTCGATCATTGTGACAAAAAAACCGGCTTTCTAGAATCGATCGCACTTCACGCTGCCTGCGCGCCCGCGCACGGCGAACCCGACCGAGGAGACCCGACTTGAGCCGTACCGCCGCCATCCAGCACGCGCTGAACCAGTTCGAATCCGGTGCGTTCTTCACGACCCTGAGCCGCCGCGTCGGCCTGCGCACCGAAAGCCAGGAAAGCGGCAGCGAAGCCGCGCTGCGCGCCTATCTGACCGACGAGATCGCACCCGAGGCCGCGCGCCTCGGCTTCACGTCGCGGATCGTCGACAACCCCGTCGCTGGCGGCGGGCCGTTCCTGCTCGCGTCGCGCCACGAAGGCGACGCGCTGCCGACCGTGCTGATCTACGGTCACGGCGACGTCGTGCGCGGCTACGACGCGCAGTGGCGCGCGCCGCTGTCGCCGTGGACGCTGACGGCCGACGGCGACCGCTGGTACGGCCGCGGCAGCGCCGACAACAAGGGCCAGCACACGATCAACCTGGCCGCGCTGGCGAGCGTGCTCGAAGCACGCGGCGGCCGGCTCGGCTTCAACGCGAAGCTGCTGATCGAGATGGGCGAGGAAACCGGGTCACCGGGCCTCGACGCGCTGTGCCGCCAGGAGCGCGACGCGCTCGCGGCCGACGTGCTGATCGCGTCCGACGGCCCGCGCATCGCCGCCGCGCGCCCGACGGTATTTCTCGGCTCGCGCGGCTCGGTCAACTTCAAGCTGAGCCTGCGCGCCCGCGACGGCGCGCATCACTCCGGCAACTGGGGCGGACTGCTGCGCAACCCGGCGATCGTGGTCGCGCATGCGCTCGCGAGCCTCGTCGACGCGCGCGGCGCGATTCGCGTCGCGGGGCTGCGCCCGCCGCCGATCCCGGCCGCGGTGCGCGACGCGCTCGCCGATCTTTCCGTCGGCGGCGACCCCGGCGACCCGGCGCTCGACGCCGACTGGGGCGAGCCCGGCCTGTCCGCGGCCGAGCGCGTGTTCGGCTGGAACACGTTCGAGATCCTCGCGTTCAAGGCCGGCAATCCGGAGCATCCCGTCAACGCGATCCCGCCCGCCGCGTACGCGCACTGCCAGTTGCGCTTCGTCGTCGGCACCGACTGGGAAGCGCTGCAAGCACACCTGCGCGCGCATCTCGATGCGCACGGCTTCGCCGACATCGAGATCGACGTCGAACGCGGCGCACCGGCGACGCGCGTGCCGCCGGACGATCCGTGGGTCTGCTGGGCCGTCGCGTCGCTCGCGCGCACCACCGGCAAGAAGCCCGCGATCCTGCCGAATCTCGGCGGCACGCTGCCGAACGAGGTGTTTGCCGACACGCTCGGGCTGCCGACGCTGTGGGTGCCGCACTCGTACCCGGCGTGCTCGCAGCACGCGCCCGACGAGCACCTGCTCGCGAGCGTCGTCAGCGAGGGGCTGCAGATGATGGCCGGCCTCTTCTGGGATCTCGGCGAGAACGCGCCGCCCGTTCGCCGCGCAGCCTCCGCCGCGGCCGGCGCCGCCCTGTAACGCGCTTCGCCCCTTTCACGGGACCTGCACACACGATGGATACGACCACCCTGACCTCACAGGACGCCGCGCGCCCCAGCGCCGCGCAAATCCGGCGCATCATCTTCGCGGCGTCGATCGGCAACGCGCTCGAATGGTTCGACCTGATCGTCTACGGCTTCTTCGCGGTGACGATCGCCAAGCTGTTCTTCCCCGCCACGAGCGAAGCGACGTCGCTGATGCTGACCCTCGGCACGTTCGGGCTGTCCTACCTGATCCGGCCGATCGGCGGCTTCGTGCTCGGCGCGTACGCGGATCGCGCGGGCCGCAAGGCGTCGCTGCTGCTGTCGATCGCGATGATGATGGCCGGCACGCTGCTGATCGCGCTGATGCCGACCTACGCATCGATCGGCATTCTCGCGCCGCTCGGGATCATGCTGTCGCGGCTGATGCAGGGCTTTTCCGCCGGCGGCGAATTCGCGAGTTCGACCGCATTCCTCGTCGAGCACGCGCCGCAGCGGCGCGGCTTCATGTCGAGCTGGCAGTTCGCGAGCCAGGGCCTCGCGACGTTGCTCGCGTCGGGCTTCGGCGCGCTGCTGACGGCCACGCTGACCTCCGCGCAACTCGAAAGCTGGGGCTGGCGCGTGCCGTTCCTGTTCGGGCTGGCGATCGGCCCGGTCGGGCTGTACATCCGCCGCTACGTCGACGAAGGCGTCGAATTCAAGACGCAGGCACGCTCCGAGGCGCCGGTGCGCGAGCTGTTCGCGGGCCAGAAGGTGCGGCTGCTGCTGTCGATCGGCGTGCTCGTGATCTCGACCGCGATCAACTACATGATCCTGTACATGCCGACCTATGCGATCAAGCAGCTCGGGCTACCGGCATCGACCGGCTTCGCGGCGACGCTCGCGACCGGTTTCGTGCTCACGCTCGTCACGCCGGTCGTCGGCCATCTGTCCGACCGCACCGGGCGGATCCGCATGATGGCGGTCGCGGCGATGCTGATGCTCGTGACCGTGTGGCCGACGTTCGCATGGCTCACGCGCCACGCGTCGTTCGCGACGATGCTCGCCGCACTGGTCTGGATCGGCGCGCTGAAGGCGATGTACTGCGGCGCGCTGCCGGCACTGATGGCCGAACTGTTCCCGTCGCAGACGCGCGCCACCGGGCTCGCCGTCAGCTACAACACCGGCGTCACGCTGTTCGGCGGCTTCGCGCCGTTCGTCATCACCTGGCTGATCAGCGCGACCGGCAACCGGCTGTCGCCGGCGCTCTATCTGATCGGATGTGCGCTGCTGAGCCTCGCCGCGCTGTTCGTCGCACGCACGCGGCTGAAGATGCACTGACGCGAGCAACGACGGCGCGGCGCGGCGCGGCGCCGTCGAAACCGCCCGATGCGGCCCGTCGCGGCATCGCTGCCGCGCGGGCCGCGCGCCGCTTACGGCGCCGGATTCGGCTGCCGTTCGTGCAACGCGTCGATCTCGGCGAGGATCTCGTCGGACAGCGTCACGTCGATGCTGCCGATGTTCTCCTTCAACTGCTCGAGCGACGTCGCGCCGACCAGGTTGCTGCGCACGAACGGGCGGCTGTTGACGAACGCGAGCGCCAGTTGCGCGGGCGACAGCCCGTGACGCCGCGCGAGCGCGACGTAGCGCGACGTCGCCTCGACGGCCTGCGGCTTGCTGTAGCGCTGGAAACGCTCGAACAGCGTGATGCGCGCGCCGGCCGGACGCGCGCCGTTCTCGTACTTGCCGGACAGCCAGCCGAACGCGAGCGGCGAATACGCGAGCAGACCGACGCCGTCGCGATGCGTGAATTCCGACAGCCCGTTCTCGAACGTGCGGTTCAGCAGGCTGTACGGATTCTGGATGCTGGCGATGCGCGGCAGCCCGAGCCTTTCGGCCGCGCGCAGGAACTGCGCGACACCCCACGGCGTTTCGTTCGACACGCCGATCGCGCGCACCTTGCCGGCCTTCACGAATTCCGCGAGCACGCCGAGCGTTTCCTCGATCGGCACCGTGTACGCGTCGTCGACCCACGGATACGCGGGCCGGCCGAACGTGGTCGTGCTGCGATCGGGCCAATGCAGCTGGTAGAGATCGACGTAGTCGGTCTGCAGGCGCTTGAGGCTGCCGTCGAGCGCTTCGGTCAGGTTCTTGCGGTCGAACTGGTTGCCCTCGCCGCGAATATGGCGTGGATTGTGCGGCTGCCGCGCCGGCCCCGCGATCTTCGTCGCGAGCACGATGCGATCGCGCTGCGCGCGATGCCGAGCGATCCAGGTGCCGATGTATTGTTCGGTGCGGCCTTGCGTGTCGGGCTTCGGCGGCACCGGATACATCTCCGCGGCGTCGATCAGCGTCACGCCCTGCCCGAGCGCGTAGTCGATCTGCTCGTGCGCGTCGCGCTCCGAATTCTGCTCGCCCCACGTCATCGTGCCGAGACCGATCAGGCTGACCTCGATACCCGAATCGCCGAGTGTGCGGTATTCCATGCTGTTCCTGTCGCGTCGGTGGAAAGCAGGAACGCTATCACATTGGAGCGACTGCTTCAGACCGGCGCGGCACATGCTTACAAGCGGCCTGCTGTGCCGCCCGGCACGCTCCGTGCTCCTTCGCCCGCTCCGTCACAGGTGAGGCCGCCCCCCGTTACTGCGGCCGCTGGATGAAGCAGGTCGCCGACGCATGCGCGACGATCTTGTCGTCCGGCGTCTTCAGCGTGCCCTCCGCGACGCCCAGCGAACGCGACAGGTGAATCACCCGCCCTTCCGCGATCAGATCGACGTCGCGCGGCACGGGCCGCAGCATCTTCACGTGCAGATCGACGGTGCCGTAACCGACACCCGCATCGAGCATCGAATGCACCGCGCACCCGGTGACCGAATCGAGCACCGTCGCGGCGAACCCGCCGTGCACGCCGCCCAGCGGATTCAGGTGCCGGCCGTCCGCCCGCGCCGAGAACTTCACGTAACCGAGCTCGACATCGAGCGGACGCATCGGGATCGTCTCGGAAATCGACGCGAGGGGCGCGTCGCCCGACACGGCGGCACGCAGCAGATCGAGGCCAGACAGGGAAAGCGGATTCATCGGGTTGTCTCCGGGTTGAAAGCGCGTCGCCGCGCGAGTAAGTTCTAAATTGGAACTCATTATTGTCAACGACGCCGGCCGTTGTCAACGCGGCTGCGCCCGTTGCGACCGAAGGCGGGTTCTATAATCGAACCCGCTATTTCGCTGAACCGCCGCAAGACCGCCGCAAGAGGCAAGAGACTCGACGATGAAATGGGATGACATCGGCACGCTGAACTGTTCGGTCGCCCGCACGCTCGCCGTGCTGGGCGACCGCTGGACCATGCTGATCCTGCGCAACGCCTTCCTCGGCTGCCGCCGCTTCGATGCGTTCCAGGCCCAGCTCGGCCTGACGCGCCACGTGCTGGCCGAACGGCTCGCGCGGCTCGTCGACGAAGGCGTGCTCGTCAAGCGCGCGTATCAGGAACGCCCGCCGCGCTTCGAATACCGGCTGACGGAAAAGGGCCTCGACCTCTACCCGGCCCTGCTCGCGCTGATGGCGTGGGGCGATCGCTGGAAGGACGACGGCTACGGGCCGCCGGTGCAATTGCGCCACCGGGCCTGCGGGCAGCTGATGCACGCGGTCACCGTGTGCTCGGCCTGCGGCGAACCACTCGACGCTCGCGACGTGCAGCCCGAGCCCGGGCCCGGCTGGATCGCGTCCGACGAAGCCGGGGCGCGTGCAGCGGCGGATTGACGATGCGTTGCGTGCGGATGCCCGAGCGGCATGCCCGCCAGACGTACGCCTGAGCCGCGGGCCGCATTGATTGGGCGCCCGTCCGACCGGGCGCGCGCATTGCTCGCACGCGCGTGCTCTGCAACGGTACACGCAAAACGCACACAATCGTCGGGCCTACTCCTGTCCGTTGATTGCCGATCGCACACGGACCGCACAACGCAACTTTGCGTCACCCTTCTCCCCCCCTACCGATCATCGCGTGGCCCGTCGCTTCGCATCCGTACGTGACCGGGCCGCCACGCGTGCGTTACACTCACGGCCCGCTGTCTCGAAATCATTCGCTGTCCAACATGTTGTCGCGCAATCGCCTCGCTGCCGCCTGTCTCGCCGCTTCCCTGCTCGCCACCCCCTTCGCCGCCTTCGGCAAGACGCAAAGCGAATCGCTGCTTCAGCAGGCGATCGATCTCGTGTCGCGATGGTTGCCGGCTCCGACTCATGAAGCCCCCGCGACGCAGGTCGTCGAATCGGCCTTCTCGCCCGACGGCGGCGCCGAGGCGCTCGTGCTGAAAGCGATCGGCGCGGCGCGCAGTTCGATCCGGGTCGCCGCCTACTCGTTCACGTCGCCGCCCGTCACGCGTGCACTGCTTGCCGCCAAGCGCCGCGGCGTCAATGTCGCGGTGGTCGTCGACGACAAGGGCAACCGCGCAAAGAGCAGCAAGCAGGCACTGAACCTGCTCATCAACGCGGGCATCCCGACGCGCACGATCGACACCTATGCGATCCATCACGACAAGTACCTCGTGATCGACGCCGAGCACGTCGAAACAGGCTCGTTCAACTACAGTGCGTCGGCGGCCAGCCGCAATTCCGAGAACGTCGTCGTGGTCTGGAACAACCCGCAACTCGCGTCGCGCTACCTCACCCACTGGCAAAGCCGCTTCGATCAGGGCACGCCGTACCGCTCCAGCTACTGACGCGCCGCACACCCTTTCGCCCGGCGGCGCTCGTCCGCTCGCGTTCCCGCCACCATGGTGCAGATGATCGACCAGCGCGGCGCGATGTTCAATTCGGCCGAATGGCCAGTGCACCGCCGCGCGAAGCGCCCGTCACGCGCGATGCCGCCATGCTCAATGGATCTCCGGCACCCGGCCAGTCGCGACGCCGGCATGCGCGCTCGACGCACAGCGATTCGCATGTCCGTCCGCACCGCTCGCCGAATTCGCCGACAAGCCGTGGGCGCCCATCGGCAGCGCACTGCGCACGCAATCGGTGCTGAATGTCAGTGTGTTCTGAACCAGCGGGTAAAGGAAATACAGCGCGAACGCGAGATAGCCCGCGTACAGGATTCGAACCATGGTGCGATGGGATGAACGATTGGACTTGTCCTGTTTACGGCGCGGCGACGCGCGCCTTGAGGTTATCGCGTGTCCGATTCCGCATCGGGGCGAAACCCGGGCCGATGACACGCGCCTTTCACGGCATCGACACCGAATCTCATGAACCCGGTCACCGCCGTGGCGGAACATGCAGCGTGGCGATGCATCGACGAATGCGCGATACTGTTCCGCGTACGACCCATCACCGGCCCGACGGCCGGGACAAGAGGCAACGCCCATGCAAATCGCACCGAAATCGGCCGACGAGGCGGCCCGGCTCGATACGCTTCATTCGCTTTCGATCCTCGATACGCCGCCCGAAGAGCGTTTCGATCGCCTGACACGCCTCGCGCGGCGGCTGTTCGACGTCCCGATCGCCCTCGTCAGCCTCGTCGACGAGAATCGCCAGTGGTTCAAAAGTCATCCGGGCCTCGACGCCGCACAGACGCCGCGCGACGTGTCGTTCTGCGCACACGCACTGCTCGCGCCCGATACGATGGTGATCCAGGACGCGCTGAACGACGACCGCTTCCACGACAATCCGCTCGTCACCGGCGCGCCCGGCATCCGCTTCTACGCCGGCCGGCCGCTCGCCGCACCGAACGGCGCCCCCATCGGCACGTTGTGCCTGATCGACACGCGGCCCCGCTCGCTCGAACCCGACGAACTCGCGCTGCTGGGCGATCTCGCCCACATGACCGAGCGCGAGATCGCCGCGCTGCATTTCGCGACCACCGACGAACTCACGCAACTGACGAACCGGCGCGGCTTCGAGCTTCTCGCCCGCCACGTGCTGAGGCTGTGCGATCGCGTCGGCCGTCACGCCGTGCTGCTGTTCTTCGACCTGAACGATTTCAAGGCGATCAACGACCGCTTCGGCCATGCCGAAGGCGACCGCGCGCTCAAGGCGTTCGCCGAAACGTTGACGGGCGCGCTGCGCGACAGCGACGTCATCGCACGGCTCGGCGGCGACGAGTTCGTCGTGCTGTTGAGCGCCACCGATCCGGCCGACGTCGCCGAGCCCGTCGAACGCGTCACGCAGGCGCTCGCGCAGCGCAACGCCGCCGACGCACGCGGCTACGCGATCCGGTTCAGCGTCGGGCACGTTGCCTACGATCCCGCACACCATCGTACCGTCGCCGACCTGCTGGCATCGGCCGATCGCCGGATGTACGAACACAAGCAGCGCGGCAAGACGGCCGGCGCATGACCGCGAACGCGCCACGCGGGCCGCGGCGAGATCGCGCCGCCGCGCAGCGCGCTCGCCCACGGTCGTTCGACGCGGGCCGGTTCAACTGCCGCAAGGCGGCGCGCTGGCCATGGCATCCGCGATCTGCTCGGGTGTCAAATCGCGCTGATGCGTCGCCAGCGACCAGCGATGCCCGAACGGATCCTCGACCTGCCCGTAACGATCGCCCCAGAACATGTCCGCGGCCGGAATCGTGACCGTCGCGCCGGCTGCCACCGCCTTCGCGATCGCCGCATCGGTGTCCGGCACGTACAGATGCAGGCAGACGGGCGTGCCTTTCAGCGCCTTCGGCCCCAGCGCACCGTGCTCGGGCATCTCATCCACCAGCATCAGCGTCGAATCCCCGATCGCGAGGCACGCATGCGCGAGCCGGCCGTCGGGCATCGCGAGGCGGAATCGTTCGGTCGCGTCGAACGCGCGCTTGTAGAAATCGATGGCTGCGGTCGCACCCGCACAGATCAGGTGCGGGGTCAGCGTGCGCATCCCTTCCGGGATCGGCTTGACGGACGTGGGCATGGTGTCGCTCCTTCAGTCGGTTGTCGTATCGAAAATCGGGACGGACGCGCGTTGCGCACGCCTCCGATGCTACGACGGACGACTCCGGCGAAAATCGACATGGCGCCCGGGATTTTTTTGTTTGCTCGAGTGACAGAGGCGCGGGACAACGCCGCTTCAGGCGTCATCGGCCCGTTCGCTCGGCCTGCTCGTCCGGCAGGCCGAACTGACGACGGCACGCTTCAAGCAACCCGGCCACCGCGCCGAGCGGAAAATCGGCAAACCGGGCGATCGGCAGCATCACGCCACCCGGCACCTTCGTGCGCGACGAATGCGCGGAGAACTGGTAGCCGATGTAATGATTCCCGGCGACGCTGACGATCCGGAATTCGGTGACGTCCCGCCACGGCGTGACGGGTTTTTCGCGCGCGGCGCCGATCAGCCGGAAGCCCGTCTCGTCGATCTGCAGCGCGAGCTTGCGCCGCGACGACACGAACAACGCCGCACTAGCCAGCCCCAGCAACCCGGCCAGCGCCGCCACCGGCCAGAGCGCCGGCGCGGCCACGTAACCGCACAGGCTCGCCGCGGCCAGCCCCGCACACACGATCGCCCTGCTTTTCAGGCTTCGGCTGTCGACTGCCAGCGTGACCGGCAACGCGCCGATGACCGTTTCCGCGTCGGGATCGACGTGCCGGCCGAAATCCGTTGGTTTCCGCTCGTCGGTCATTGCACGCCCGCTCGTGCCGACGGCCGCCGGCCCATCGACGCGGCCGGCATGTGAGGATTCCGATACCGATGGCGCGGATCACGCGCCGCGGCGCCGACATCGGTCAATTGCATACGTTGACGGTACCGTTGGTCGTGCATTGACCGGTGGCCCGGTGAGTCTGCTCCGCCAACCGAGGCGCGAGGCCCATGCCGCGATCCGGCGCGGCCGCCGACGACGAGGCAGGATCGGTCGTCGACGCGGTCTCCGGCGACGGTTGCACGGGCGCCGGCCCGGACGCGGTCTGGCAGGCGGCAAGCGCCAGACACAGCGCGAATGCCGACGGGACGATGGAAAATCTGGGCAGGGTCATGGACGCGCTCGCTCGATTCGTTTGGGGTAACGGCCCGCAGTCAGATCTGCGGCAGATCGCGCAACGTGCGCGACTCGCTCGTTGCATCGATGTCGAGCTCGATGCCTTCCGACGCATCGCGATACAGCACGCGTTTCAGCCTGGGCCCGATCGCGGTGGTATCCGATGCCGAGAAGATCGCGCGGACATCGTTACCGGACGCAAGCGCACGCGCCACGTCCGCCACCGGGGCTTCGCGCGGCGTCTCCGCCCACGAGCGATCGGCCGGGTTCACGGCCGCCCAGCGCACGTGCGTCACGCGCGCGCTGAGCGGATCGATCCGCACACCATTCACCGCAAACGTAGACATCGGCATCTCCTTTGAATTTTTGCGGCCTGCCGCCTGCACGCGGCAAGCGGCTGACAGCCGGATCTCGCGACCATGGCCCGCACGTGCCGGCGATCATGTGCGCTTGCCCGGCCAACGCGATTTTCGATGATACATTGGGACGCTTTGCAACCGTCGACAGACAATCGTGTACGGGAGAAACACATGAGCGACGCCTGGGGAACCTTCCCTGCCAGAATGGGCGACCATCAGGCTTTCATCAGCTTCAACCATGGCTTTGCGGAAATCGCCGAAGGCGATCCGCGCACGTCGCTGCTGAGCGTGCGCGTCCCGTTCGCGCGCCCGTCGCCCGAAGGCCTGCCGACCGGCGACGAATTCGCCGATCTCGCGAAGATCGAGGATCTGCTCGACGCCGCGATCATCGCGAAAGGCGGCGTGCAGGTCGGCCGCATCACCGTCGACGGCAACCGGGATTTTCTTTTCTACGTGCCGTTCGACGAAGAGGCAGCCGCGGAGATCGTCGATTCGCTGGCCGACCAGACGACCTATGCACTTCAGTACGCGCATCAGGACGACCCGGACAAGGCCACTTACTGGCAGACGCTCTACCCGACCGACGACGACTGGCAGATCATGCGCGACATGCGCACGCTGGATGCGCTGCGGCAGCAAGGCGACGTCCCCGACGTGAGCCGGCGCGTGATGCACTGGGCGTACTTCCCCGACCCGAGCGACGCGCACCAGTTCGCGGACTGGGCCGAAGCGAAAGGCTATCCGGTCGAATCGGTCGCGCCGACCGAAGACGGCAAGTCGGCCGTGCGGTTTTCGCACGAAGGCACGATGGCGCTCGCCGACATCACGCGCCATACGATCGCGCTCAATCGCGAGGTACGCGCGCTCGGCGGAAACTACGACGGATGGGAAACCAGCGTCGAACAGGCGGGGTGAGCGAAGCGCCATGCCCGTGGCGCGCGATGTGACGTCACGCCATCCGACGCAAAAAACATCCCGGCAGCGATGTTGCCCGCCGCCGGGATCAAGGCATCGCCGGCAAAAACCGGCGATGGGCCTGAGGGTTCGCTCAGGCACGAGGAAAGCGATTCGTACGGATCAGGCGAACGGATGTGGGGACGCGAACGAATGCCGTCGCGCAGCCCGCCGGACGCCTGTCCGGTTCCGCCGACGCAGCCTTCCGGCGTCGGGGGGCAAAAAGCCCCCGCTCCTGCGCGAGCGAGCGGGGAAATGGTTGACCGGGCCGGGGAAGAACGGTCAACCGGTCAAATTGTGATCGCGGGTCACGCGACGGTCTGTGCGGCAACTCACCCTTTGGTGACAATGTGACGATAACCGGCATGCTCGCGTGCCGACGAATACCTTCATGGTTCAAGCGCGACGCATTGCTTGCGGACTTCGCTGACGAAGAGCCGGCCGACAGCGTTCGCCTGCCCATCCAGCGGTTTATCCCGTCTTAATTCAATTCAATTTTTCAGCACCGCGCGCAGTTTCCGGTAAGTCGCCGGTATTGTCAAAGCAGGATTATTCTATTTTTTGGCGCGAGGTGATTTCCGCTTCATTTTTTTGCGACGAATTTCACGCACGCAATGATCTGCGTCACGAAAACACGAGTTCGTCACTACAACGAGCCGCTGGAAAACCAGTCGGTAACCATATCGATCCAGTCGAGATTGCTGACGATCTCGATAGCGGCGTCGCCAACGATTTCGGCCGTCGACGAATCTGCCGCCACCGCGCCGGTCGCCACCGCGCTCGCCTTCGCAATCGCGGTCGATGCGACGGGCTTCGGATCGGCAAGTCGCTCCAGCCAGTCGATGATATTGGCGCGCGCGTCTTCCGCATCGGCGAAATCATTGCGCTCCAGAAAGCGATCGAACACGGTCCACGCGAGCGTCCTGCTTCGCGCCGCGGATTCGAGTTGCCTGTCGACAACGGCGGTACGGCCCGACGCCGTGATGTCGAGCGTTGCTGTGAAACAGTAATCGAGATATTCGATCTCGAGTTTCGACGACATGGCTTCTCCGCTCAATCCGCCCTCTCTATTTTTATGACGCCCGGCACCCGACATGCTTCGCGGCACAGTGTGAATCTTGCGTGAATTTAGCGCAGCGCTTCATTTTCACCGGCAGCATCACGATATTCTCGCAACCTGTCGATATCGACCGCAGCCATATGACCGCTCTCATTCCTTTTGCCCTTCCGATGGCAGCGGAAGTTGCCCCGCCTTGCCATTTCCGTTGTCGACCTGCTCCGCGGCCGTCGTCGCGCTGCTAAACTCGGATCACAACGACCGCGCGCCACCAGAGGAAATAATGACGCTCGCTCAAGCAAAACAAAGCGGCGTAGATGTCTGGATTGTCCAGCTTCCCGGACACGCCCCCTATGCCTACACGCAGCTGAAGCGAGTATTCTCGTCCGACGACTCGCGGCATCGGGTCGTGACGGTCGACCTGAAGAAATTGCTGGCCTGCGCCGACCGCGACACCACCGACTACGTACTGCCGTCGGTTCAGTACTGGGCCCCTGGCAAAGCCGCCGGCATCCGCGAATTCCTCGATCCGAACCGCAGCAGGATCCCGGACATGCCGTTCATCACGTTTCGCGAGACGAGAACGCGAACGCTACTCGGTATTCCCGGCCTGTCGAAAATCGGCGTCGCGTCGTTCCGTAACGGCCAGCATCGCGCGCGCTATCTGGCCTATGCCGGTGCGACGACCTTGCCCGTCGAAATCCACGAGACCGAAGCCGATTTGCTTGTGCGGTATTGCGGCGAATGATCGCAATGTCCGTTCGGGTTTCCCCTCGCGCGATGCCATGGCGGCCGGGTGCCGCCGCCCGCGCCGAAGCCGCAAGCGTTCAAGCCTCGATCGCGTAAATCCGGTCAATGACTTCCGTTTGGCCGAGGCGACACGTTTCGACGCCGGCCAATCGCCAGCCGTTGTGTTCGTAGAACCCGATCGCGCGCACGTTGCCCTCCAGCACCTGCAGATGGACCTTGCCCACGCCGATCGACCTGGCCCACGCGCGAACGGCTTCGATCATGCGCTTGCCCGTGCCGCCGCCGTGATGCGAAGGATGAACGTGCAGGCAGTCGAGCAGCACGCCAAGCGCCGGATCGACGGGGCGCTCGGCGCTGACGAAGCCGACCGGCTCGCCGTGCGACTCGGCGATCAGCACGAAGCCCCACTCGCTCTCGTCGCGATCGAAATACTTGCGCCAGCGAACCGCGTGCTCAGTCGGCACCTCGTCGGTCAGATAGGCGGCCGGAAGGATATGGCTATAGGCGGTTTGCCAGCTCAGCGTGTGCAGGCGAGCAATGTGGTTCGCGTCGTGCGCCGTCGCGGCGCGCAGTGTGGTCCGGGTGCCCGGCATCGGCGGCAACTCCTTGTGCTGGTTTTCGTGATCGGCATGCGTCATCGCAAAATATACCGTGCTTTGCGGGATGCATTTCATGCAGCGCGGTGTCGGGACGTCGGCGTGCGGGCAAAAAAAATCCCGACACCTTCATCGGTCATCGGGATCGAACGGCCCTGCAAAGCATGAGGGCACGAGGAAGGTCCTACATTACACGCATGCAAGATTGTTGCACTTTGTCGGTTTGCGCCAAGCCCCTGTTCGATTCCGCCAATCAGCCGGTTATGCGCAGCCGTAAACGAAAAAAGCCTGCTCGCGTTTGGCGCGAGCAGGCAAGAAAACGGATCAGCATTCGAGGCACGAGGGCTGTCCAGAGAAGATAACGGCACGGCGCGCGGGAACCTTAGGCGGGAAAGAAAACGTCGCGGGTAAACGGGTACGAACGTTGTCAGCGCAACGACACGGAAGCGCGATACGAAGCAGGCCCGAGGCCTCGTCGCCATCTCCGTCATCCCCGTCGGCGATGCGAGACAAGCGGTGCCATCGGTCGATACCACGCACGATCGCGCGCCCGATTTCAACACCTGCCCGTCTCGCCCACGATTTCATATTCGACATCGAAGCCATATCGTCGGGGCGACTCGATTTACGCAACCGCACTTTCGAAGCGCACGAGCGCCGACATGGTATCGCGGTCGCTTCGTTGAATACGGGATGCCGCTTCGTTAAAGACGCCGCGAGCAGGACACGCCGAGGCTCTATCCGAACGCCGAAAAGCAAAAAGCCCGGTTCAATGAACCGGGCTTTTTGCTTGAATTTGTTGGGGTGGCTGATGGGACTCGAACCCACGACGACAGGAATCACAATCCTTATATATTTTCCTTATATTTCAAACACTTGCCATGAAATTCTGGAATATGGCGTCCTATCCGAGCGTTGCCCGCCAAGGTGCAAAACGTTCATCTTCCAGACAGATCCCCATTCTCGGCAACTTGAAAATCAATGCGCCACGCTAGCACGCACTCTCTCTACCTCATTTGGATCCGCCTGTTGCGGGAGCCCGATGGTCTATCGGATCGTGCACGTGCACTTTACGTTCGAATCTGGGTGCGGGCCTGCATATGTCACGACCACGTAAGTAACCCCATCAACAATGAAGTGATGGTAATAGAGCCTTGCTGCACCTTGTGGCGTAGTTGCATCCCCCTGTTTGAGATGCGCATTGGACGTTTCGTCATACACTACCGCCGCCCCCGAATAGACAGTAAGCGACGTGCTGATTCCCCCCGTTTTCGCATGATGCAATTGCCTCTCACCGAAGAACGCGTCGAGACGACCGGATGCACCGTCAACCGCAAATTCGGACAGAGCCTCGACTGCGCGCTTCAAGAATTTTCGGCGAATTGGCAAGACCAAATCGCAGGACTCGTATACGCGGTCAAGGATTAGAACTTGGGCGTTTGCATCAGCCACCTGCTTAAAATAGTCAGAAGGGAGCGTATCGTCTTCTTTCCCATCCCCCTCATCCTGCGCAGGCATCGCGCTCCAGAGTTGAGCGTAGATGGCATTCAATGCGTCGGTATCCGGCCGCTGCTTCTCTCCCAATTGCGGCCAACCATCTCGTCCGTTCTCTGCACGGATGATCGTTGCGCCGCAATCCTGGAGAGCAACGAGTTCTTCGGCAAGACCTTCGGGAAGCTCAGCGTAAGGCAAGACGATTACGTAGGCTTCCGAATAGGCAGGAAGACCATCCGCATACTCACAAACAGTGGCGAGCGCTTGCCCGGGAAACGGTATGAGAACCAATCGCCCCTTCTTGCCGACATCAGCCAATACGGTTTGCTTGACGAGTCCCTTCCGGCCGCACTCAACTGCGAACCTCTTTTCCAACGATTTTGGAAGACCAATCACCAGCACGCCGCTCATGATGCAGTCCCGTCAATTCACAGGCGGGACTTAATCATGATCGTGCTCAATAGCGTGGGCAGAACCAAGCGAGAGAGATCGTCGTCAGTAAGTAGTTCGAGCAGCTTGAGGACTTGCTCCCTAGCAGGAGAAACCGATCCAGACAGAGGAGCTGCAACCGGTGAAGCAATCGCTCCCGCCATTCCCGAGGCGGAGACACCAGATAACTCAATAGTTTTCGAGGTTTCCTGCTTCACATAGAGAAGTGAAGGGGCGACGCCGTTGGCACGCGCCCATTGCTCAATGATTGCCGTCACATTTGCTGTGCGAACAGCACGCCATGCCAGACCACGCGCGCCAAGAGCTCGCGAGAACATAGCATTGACTGTGCTGGAGTACGACTCAGCGACGAGCGGTTCGAGAGCTGCACGTTCTTCTGCTTGCAGTGGAGCGCTTGTGAGAAACTCACGCATCCATGCAGATTGGGTTTCGGCCGAAATCGGAGGGATTTCGATAAACTCGTCAGGCGCGGCCTCGACCGAGGCTTTCTCGGGCCCTTGCTGGCTGTTAAGGTAGTGAACTACTCCACCGTTTTGTTTTTTGAAAAATCGCTTGCGCTCCGGGTCGGGATTCGCAAATGCCTGCCAAACAGCACTTCGAATGACAGGACCAGCGACCTTTGAAGCCGGCAGTACCGGTGAGGCTGGCAGTCGTGCAGTAGTGATGCCGCCCTTCAACGAGACAAGGATGTCCCCGATTCCTTCTTGTCGATGCACGACAACAAGGCCACCGTGTACACGTTGCAGGTATTCGCTAAATTGCCGAAATCCAAGCGCCTTTTCGTCGAAGACACCAAGGCCGTTCGCGACGAATGCGGCTATGAGCCGCTGCTTCAGTCTAGCGCCCAGTTCAGGTTCGGGGGAGTTTGCGGAGAGAAGTTGCTGAATGAGCTGTGCCGCGACAGCTTCGCGAGTTTCTTGCATAGCACTGTTTTCAGGGGTCAGATGCAAAATGAAATAACCCGCCACGGAGTGTGTGCGGGTATTTCGGACGAAATCATCAATTGCTTCTGAGTTCCCTGACTTGAAGCCACGTCGTCTAGATAGAAGAACTCACCGTCCACCTAGCCCATAGGCGCTGCTCAAGCTCCCGAGATGGACCCTAGATTCACTTGATCTGGCTAATCTCGGAATGTCCCCGCTGGGGAGTGATGCGATTGTGCACCGTAGCGAATGTCCATGTCAAGCAACGCCTTACACGTTGTCATACCACCCACCATTACGTTGTATTGCACCATTCTTCCACAACAGCGCCGACGTATTCGGATCAGAGATCCAGGGCAAGAGAGACCTATTTCTCCGTGTCGACCAGCAACGGCGCGGGTTCAGCCTCCATGGTGTCTGCCGGATAGAGCTGCAGCATCGCACGGGCGGCCTCGACGTTCGACGTCGCCAGCCATTCCTCCCAGTCCTCCGGCCGGAGAACCACGACTGACCGTTTCTCGTCACCGGGCTGGTGCATATGCTTCATGATCGGGTGCTCGTCGCCGTTCACCGTGATCATCGCCATGGTGTGCTGCTCGGTGCCATCCGGGCGCTGCAGCGTGCGCCAGATGCCTGCGACGCACAGCGGCCGCCAACCGGCCAACCCGATCCGGTACCTCACGTGCTTCCCGTCTCGCAGTTCGGCTCGTAGATCCACTTCGCTGGGATCAGGCAGCGGCGCCCGGCGCGCCACGCCGGTCCGTACAGCGGCGACTTGCCGAGGTTGTCGTCGCGCACGTTCATTGTGCTGCGGATGATCGCCGGCTTGCGGCCCTGCTCCTTCGCCTTCTCGGCATTGGCTTTCTGGAGCGCACGCGGCCAGAAACCGAAGTTGGCGATCAGCGGCTTGAACTGTCCGTCGACGTAGCCGACGATCGGCGCGTCGTAGTCCTGGTAGATCTCGGGCTTCCACGGGGTCCAGCGGTACAGGTCGCGGAAGCTGTCGATCTTGAGCTCGCTCAGGCTCGGATCCTCGCCCGGCGCGACGTAGTTCGTGCACATCTCGGAGGTACCTCCAATGATACGTGCCGTAGTCAGTGGCGCCTCTGGACAAGACCCCCCACCCGTCATACTCCAAACCGTAGAGCATGCTCAGGCATACCATGAAACCGGAAACGGACAGGATATTGTGCTGCTGGATAGGCATATTGATCACCACCAGGACGCGATAAATTTCCCCTGATTGATCGGCGATCGCGCGGCCGTACTGGTGGTCATTGATGAAGCTTGCAACGAGCGATGTCTTCTCCGCGGATGGACCGCGCAGCAGAAATTCAACATCCCGAGGAATGCTGAAATCGTCCCCATCGGAGTCGAGCACACGCAGGAGCTCAACGTCGGCCACGGCGGTATCCATCAGCGCTGCGATAGTCGACATGGTCCAGGCCCCATTTTTCTCGGATCGAATCTCATCGTATCACCCTCGACCGCAACATCCGATCCCTATTTCTGCAGCTTGACGAGATCACACCACGACGCGATACACTGTACATGCATACAGGTGCGACCTGAAAGTCGCTATCACAACTGTCTTGCCAATAGCAACCGGACAAGACCTGCTGTTCTGCCAGCAGTAGCCCACTCGGTCGTGCGTCGCTGGTAACGGCGGGGTGCGGAGCAT
>NZ_JAUJRI010000021.1:0-92325 GCF_030504405.1 Burkholderia sp. AU44665
ATCAACTCCGGGTCCAGATTCAAGCCCTTGCCCGGTTCAATCGTCACTTCTTCCTTGCGTTTGCGTGGCATAAAGTGGCTCCTTGGTCGCCAGTTTATGCCTCACACACAAAGATTCGGATAGGCTCGGCACATGCACGCGGCCCGTACGCGGCGACACGGGATGCGCCGCGGGCTCGACCGGCGACACCGGCGCGGACGTCGCCGCCTTCGCCGCGTCGATCAACGTCTCCTTCTTGCCGTCCCACCCGCGATGCGGATTGAAGGCAGTCAGCGACATATTCCGAGGGAGAACATCGTTCCTCGAACAGGCTGTACACGCGAAGAACAGGAAAACAGAAACCAATTGCATGAAGCCAATACGGTTGGCAGCAGTCGGACGTAATTGATTTCGCACGATTTCGAATACCCACGCAAGAAAAGCGAACCCATTATCGCCCCGCTCATTATGGTGCCCACGCGCGCGACCAGCGGGTCCATCCGGTTTTTTCCGGGTGATATCATTGGCCCCCGGCAGTCGCACCCGACCGAGAAATACCGCGGCCTCGGCTTGGCTCGCCGACCGAACGCGACGCGATCCATTCGGGCCATTGCCCTACAATTCCTGACTGTGCGTACCGCCCCGAACTGGTAGCATGCGCACCGCTTCGCACGAAACGATGCGTTCGCGGAACACATGATCGTTCCCCTTTAAATGCCCGCGCGTGCCCCGCCGCACGGGAAGCCAGATTGAGCCCCATTTCCCCGCAACACCCCGGCCTCGCCCCGCGCGACCCGTTGCAGTAACGTTGGAGTGGCGCACCTCGCGCCTGCAAGCATGAAGAAATCGAAGCAGCCCATCCATTCCCCACGCGACAAGGACCGCACGGCGCTCGTACGCGCCGGCGCGTGGCTGCTGATGGCCGGCCTGCTGTATCTGCTGTGGCCGTCCGCCGAAACCGCCTACCTCGCGATGGAGTCGGTGATCCGCTGACGCGCACGTCCCCGGACGCACTACGCTATACTGCCGCGATGGAAACCCGACCCGCCTCGCCGATCGTGCATTGCTGGTGGCGCGCCTGACCCAGGCGGCCCGTTTCCTTTTGCATGTCCCAAACGTGATGCCGCCAGCGATGGCGGCATTCGCGTTTCTGCGCCGACATCATGGCTGGCGGCCTCGACAACCCGGAGCCAACGACGACCATGACTCACCCCGCCCGCCCGACCATTCTCACCGGCGACCGCACGACCGGCCCGCTGCATCTCGGCCACTACATCGGCTCGCTACGCGCACGCGTGCAGATGCAGCACGAAGCGCGGCAATTCCTGCTGCTCGCCGACACGCAGGCGCTGACCGACAACATGGGCCGCCGCCAGCGCGTCACCGAGAACGTGATCGAGGTCGCGCTCGACTACCTCGCCGTCGGCATCGATCCGGCGATCTCGACGATCGTCGTGCAATCGCAGGTGCCCGAACTCGCCGAGCTGTCGCAATACCTGCTCAATCTCGTCACGGTCGCGCGCCTCGAACGCAATCCGACCATCAAGGAAGAAATCCGCCTGCGCGGGTTCGAGCGCGACATCCCGGCCGGCTTCCTCACCTATCCGGTGAGCCAGGCGGCCGACATCACCGCGTTCAAGGCGACCCACGTGCCGGTCGGCGACGATCAACTGCCGATGATCGAGCAAACCAACGAACTCGTGCGCCGCTTCAACGCGACCGTCGAGCAGCCGGTGCTGGTCGAATGCGAGGCCGTGCTGTCGTCGGTCACGCGGCTGCCGGGCATCGACGGCAAGGCGAAGATGAGCAAGTCGCTCGGCAACGCGATCACGCTCGGCTCGACGCCGGACGAGATCGCGCAAGCCGTGAAGGACATGTACACGGACCCCAACCACCTGCGCGTGAGCGACCCGGGCCAGGTCGAGGGTAACGTCGTGTTCACGTTCCTCGATGCGTTCGAGCCCGACGTCGCGAAGGTCGACGAACTGAAGGCCCACTATCGCCGCGGCGGCCTCGGCGATAGCGTGGTCAAGCGCGTGCTCAACGAGCGGCTGCAGGCGCTGATCGAGCCGATCCGCGCGCGCCGCCGCGAATTCGAGGCCGACAAGGCCGAAGTGATGGCGATCCTGAAACGCGGCACGCTGCATGCACGGGAAGTGGCAGGCGCGACGCTCGCGGAGGTGAAGGGTGCGATGGGGTTGACGTATTTCGACTGATACGTTCCGGCGGCATGCGTTGACCGTCGGCATGCCGAGTAAAGCGATATCGCTCGG
This sequence comes from Burkholderia sp. AU44665, assembly GCF_030504405.1. Taxonomy (NCBI): domain Bacteria; kingdom Pseudomonadati; phylum Pseudomonadota; class Betaproteobacteria; order Burkholderiales; family Burkholderiaceae; genus Burkholderia; species Burkholderia sp. AU44665. Next base: position 2,253 of record NZ_JAUJRI010000021.1, read on the forward strand.
GACGTGGGACTCCGACGCAGTCGAAAACTAGCGGCCGCGGGGCCTCACCACCGTCACGGCCGCTCGCGCCCCACCCCCGCCGCATGACACACGGCCTCGATCCGGTTGCCGGCCGGATCGACCAGGAAAGCCGCGTAGTAGTCGCCGTGGTACTGCGGCCGCAAGCCCGGGGCGCCGTCGGACTGGCCGCCCGTCGCGAGCCCTGCGTCGAAGAACGCATGCACCTGCTCGCGGGAAGCAGCCTTGAAACACCAGTGCCGCTTGCTCGCCCCGATTTCGGCGGGGTCCAGATACACCGCCAGAAAAGTCGACTCCGGGTCATTCGCGCTGCAACGTTCGCCATAGCCGAGCGCGTTGGGCCGGTCATAGACCTTGGTCGCGCCCAGCGCAGCCATGACGGCATCGTAGAAGGGGCGTGCCAGGTCGATGTCCGGAACACTGATCGACACGTGATCGAGAAGTTGCATGGTATGGGCTCCATTGAACGAGCCCGAGTCTACACAACCGTTCCCGGCCCGGCCGATCAACCTTACCGACGACTGCACTACCGACCGCGCCGCCTACGTGATCTGATACGTCGACGCCGGCACGAACTCCTCCGGCATCGGCCGATCGCCGAGTTCGAGCACCGACCGCTCGATCGTGCGCGTGATCGCATCGAGCGCGAGCGCATTCGGCGCGAGCCCGAACGGTTCGGCCACTTCGTTCGCGATCGCTTCGAGCGCGATCAGCGTGTACGAGATGAACACGCAGATCAGCGGCGTGAAGAACTCCGTCGAATCGACGAGCCCGAACGGCAGCAGCACGCAATACGCATACACGGTGCGATGGAGCAGCACGCTGTACGAAAACGGAATCGGCGTCGACAGGATGCGCTCGCAACCACCGATCGACTTGCCGAGCTCGTCGAGTTGCGTCTCGAACATCCAGCAGGCCGTGTCGCTGGCGGGCGCGCGGCCCAGCGCACGGACGATGCCGCCGCGCAGTTCGTCGAGGATCGCGACCGGCTTGTAGCATTTGCCGCCAAGCGCCGCCGCGCGTTCCGCCCCGAGAATGCGCTGCAGATCCGCGGTCGGATCGGTATGACGCAACTGATGCTTCAACGCATACGCGAGCGCGATCAGCAGATCGGCGAGCCGGTTGCGCTCGGCGTCGCTCACGCCGTCGGGCAGGTAGCGATGCAGTTGCGACGTTACCGCGCGTGCGGCGATCAGCAGGTTGCCCCACAGATGCCGCGCTTCCTTGAAGCGCTCGAAGCTCGCGTTGTTGCGAAACCCGAGGAAAATCGCGAGCGCGAGCCCGAACAGCGTGAACGGCGCGGTGTTGAGCGGAATCTTCTCGCCGAAGATGCGCCCGTTCGTGAAGACCGCCAGCGTGCTGACGATCGCCATGAACACGAGCTGCGGAATGATCGATTGCAGCACGGAGCCGTTCCATACGAACAGCATCCTGAGCCAGTTCTGTCGTGGTCTGACGATCATGATGTTTTCTCGACTGCCAAAGGAATGCGCAACGCAACCCGTTGCGCCCGCACCCGATGCGCAACGGCCCGCGCGTGGCGGGCCGCTTTCCGTCGGGCACCGTGCCGGGCGCCGCGCCGCGCGTGATGATACGCGAGCGCCGCGCCCCGTCACCTCGCGTGCCGCTCAGTGATAGCCGATGTCGCCCTCGCGCACCTTGCCGCGAAACACGCGATACTGCATCGCGTTGTACACGAGGATGATCGGCAGCACGATCACGGTGCCGACCAGCGCGAACAACTGGCTCGAATGGCTCGACGACGCGTCCCAGATCGTCAGCGACGGCGGCACGATGTTCGGCCAGATGCTGATCACGAGCCCCGTGTAGCCGAGGAACACGAGCGCGAGCGTCAGCAGGAACGGCGTGGCCTCGTGCGCACGCTTCACCGCATGGAAGATGCCCCACACGCACGCGACGACGAGGACCGGCACCGGCAGGAACCAGCCGAGGTTGCCGCTGCCGAACCAGCGGTGCGCGACGGCCGGCAGCCCGATCACGGTCCACAGGCTCACGACGCCCATCACCGCGAGCAGCACGCCCGTGAGCGGCTTCATCAGCAACCGCATCTTGCGCTGGAGTTCGCCGTCGACCTTCAGGATCAGCCAGCCGCAGCCGAGCGTCGCATAGGTGACGAGCACGCCGATCCCGCACAGCATGCTGAACGGCGACAGCCAGTCGAACGGCCCGCCCACGAAATGGTTGTTCTCGATCTTGATGCCCTGCAGCAGCGAACCGAGCACGATCCCCTGGCAGAACGCGGCGAGCGCCGAGCCGCCGATGAACGCGAGATCCCACATGTGCTGCGTGCGGGTGGCTTTCGCGCGCAGCTCGAACGCCGCGCCGCGGAAGATCAGCCCGACCAGCATCAGCACCAGCGGCAGGTAGTTGGCCGGCAGCAGCGTCGAATAAACGACCGGAAACGCGCCATAGAGGCCCGCGCCGCCGAGCACGAGGAACGTCTCGTTGCCGTCCCACACCGGCGCGACGGTGTCGAGCATCACCTGGCGCTCGGCCTTCGCATCGAAGAACGGAAACAGCAGCCCGATGCCGAGGTCGAAGCCGTCCAGCATCACGTAGATGAACACGCCGAGGCCGATGATCGCGGCCCAGACGACAGGAAGATCGATGTGCATGGTTACTCCGCCTCGGTGACGTTCAGCGGCGTGGACAGCGCGCTCTTGCGCAGCCCCGGATGCCGGTGCAGCTCGATGTACCCCGCCTGGGCGGCCGGCCCGCGCTTCATCAGTTTCATCATGTAGTAGATACCCGTTCCGAATACCAGGAAGTACACGACCACGAAAATCAGCAGCGATACGCCGACCTGCTGCGCGGTGAGCGGCGCGACCGAATCGATGGTGCGCAGCACGCCGTACACGGTCCACGGCTGGCGCCCGACCTCGGTCGTGATCCAGCCGGCCAGCAGCGCGACGATGCCCGACGGCCCCATGCACACGACGAGCCACTGGAACCAGCGCGTCTCGTACAGGCGCCCGCCCTTTCTCAGCAGCAGCCCGAGCAGCGCGGTCAGCAGCATCAGCATCCCCAGGCCGGCCATGATCCGGAACGTCCAGAAGATGATCGGAGAATACGGGCGATCCTGCGGCGCGAATTCCTTCAGCCCGCGGATCTCGCCGTCCCAGCTGTGCGTGAGGATCAGGCTGCCGAGGTGCGGCACCTGGATTGCATAGCGCGTGGTTTCGGCCTGCATGTCGGGCAGCCCGACGAGGTTCAGCGCGGTGCCGCCCTTCTCGGTTTCCCACAGCCCCTCGATCGCCGCGATCTTCGCCGGCTGGTATTCGCGCGTGTTCAGCCCGTGCGCGTCGCCGACGAAGATCTGGATCGGCGCGAGCACCAGCAGCATCCACAGCGCCATCGAGAAGCTGCGCTTCACCGGCTCGTCGCGGCGGCCCTTCAGCAGGTGCCACGCGCCGCACGCGGCGACGATGAAGCCCGCGACGATGAACGCCGCGATCGTCATGTGCGCGAGACGGTACGGAAACGACGGGTTGAAGATCACCTTGAACCAGTCGACCGGCACGACGAGGCCGTTTTCGATCTTGTAGCCTTGCGGCGTCTGCATGAAGCTGTTCGACGCGAGAATCCAGAACGTCGAGATCAGCGTGCCGACCGCGACCATCAGCGTCGCGAAGAAGTGCGCGCGCGGGCTGACGCGCTGCCAGCCGAACAGCATCACGCCGAGGAAGCCGGCTTCGAGGAAGAACGCCGTCAGCACTTCGTACGTGAGCAGCGGCCCCGTGATGTTGCCCGCGACGCGCGAGAACCCGGACCAGTTGGTGCCGAACTCGTACGCCATCACGACGCCGGAGACCACGCCCATCCCGAAGCCGATCGCGAAGATCTTCGACCAGAACTGAAACATGGATTTGTAGGCGGCGTCGCCGGTGACGAGATAGCGCCATTCCAGCACTGCCAGAAAGCTCGCCATGCCGATGCTGATCGCGGGGAACACGATGTGGAACGACACCGTGAATGCGAATTGCAATCGGGCGAGATGGAACGCATCGAAGATTTCCATGACCGTAATTTGCTCGTGGTTTGTGAGGACGTACGCTCGAAGCAGGAAATCGCGCGACGGCTTGGCGGCGACACATGCGAACGCAACCGGCCGCTCGCACGGCATCGAAGCGTGAATGACGATATCGCGTTTGCAACGATACTCGCAATCATTCGGACGTGCGCTGAAACTGTGATGCCCGCTCCGCCAAAGATGTGTGCACGGAAAACACTTTCCGTGCCGGCGGGACGCTCAGCTGTACTGCTTTCCCCGTTGCGGCGCTGTACCTGCGGTGCGCTGTTCGCTCCACTTAACATGTGATGCAACGCCAGCCCGCGGCGGTCGCGTGCCCTTCGGCGCCCCGCCCGGCGGCATCGATTCCCGTCGTTCGGCGCAAGCGCCGAGCCCGGCCGGCCCGCCGGCCGCCCCGCCTGGAGAAACCTGCATGGAGTCCTGCATCCGCCGCGACGATCCGACCGGCAGTACCGCGTGTCGGGTGACGCGCCATCGTGCCGGCGACTCGCGCGACACCGTCGATCGCGTCGTCGACGAGACGCCGGTTGCACTCGTGTTCAACGGCATCTCGCACACGGTCATGATGGCGACGCCGATCGACCTCGACGCGTTCGGCCTCGGCTTCGCGCTGAGCGAAGGCATCGTCGAGCGCGCGTCGGACGTCTTCGATATCGAAAGCGAATGCCGGCCCGGCAGCGCCGAAGTGCGGCTGACCGTGTCGCAGCAGGCGTTCATGGCGCTGAAGGCGCACCGCCGCGCGCTGGCCGGCCGCACGGGCTGCGGCGTGTGCGGCATCGAAAGCATCGCGCAACTCGACCTGCAGCCGCCGCGCATCGCCGCCGCCGGCGCGGCCGCGGGCATCGGCGCCGACGCGATCGCACGCGCGGCCCGTGCATTGCCGGCCCGGCAGACGCTGATGCGCGAGACGGGCGGCATCCACGCGGCCGCGTGGTGCGACCGCGACGGCGCCGTGCTCGACGTGTTCGAGGACGTCGGCCGCCACAGCGCGCTCGACAAGCTGATCGGGCAGCTCGCGCGCCGCCGCGCCGACTGGAGCGCGGGCTTCGTGTTCCTGTCGAGCCGCGCGAGCTACGAACTGGTGCGCAAGGCCGCGCGGGTCGGCATCCCGATGGTCGCGACGATCTCGGCGCCGACGTCGCTCGCGATCGACGTCGCCCGCGAAGCCGGCGTGCGGCTGCTCGGCTTTTGCCGCAACGACGGCTTCGTCGAATACGTGTCGCCCGCTGTCGCGCCCTTCCACTCACCGGCGCCCGCACCGGCGCACCCGGCCCATTCGTCATGAAACACCTGCTCGATTTCGATACCGCGCAGCAGCAATTCGCCGGCGCGTTCGCGCCGCTCGACAGCACCCGGTCCGTGCCGATCGCGCAGGCAGCCGGCCACGTGCTGGCCGCGCCGCTGACCGCGGTGCTCGACCAGCCGCCGGCCGACCAGAGCGCGATGGACGGCTATGCCGTGCGGCACGTCGACCTCGCGCACGGCGAGCCGCTACGCGTCGCACAGTGCTGCTATGCCGGCGACACGCCCGCGCCGCTCGCGCCACGCACGGCCGCACGCCTCTTCACCGGCAGCCTGATTCCGCCCGGCGCCGACACCGTCGTGATGCAGGAGCATGCGCGCGAACAAGCGGGCGGCGTCACGTTCGACGCGCCCCAACGCAGCGGGTCGCACATCCGCCGCCGCGGCGAGGAAGTGCGCGCCGGCGATCGGCTCGTGCCGGCCGGCGTGCGGATGGGCGCGATGCACGTTGGCGTCGCCGCCGCGCAAGGGTTCGCGCGCATCGACGTGCGTGCGGCGCTGCGCGTCGGGATCCTGACGACCGGCGACGAGTTGATCGCGTGCGGCCAGCCGCGCGCGCCGCAGCAAATCTACAACAGCAATGCGCCGATGCTCGCCGCGCTGGTCACGGGAACCGGCGCCGACGTCGCGATGAGCCTGCACGCAGCCGATACGGCGGCGGCCGTCGATCGGGCGTTGCGCGACCTGCATGCGCAGTGCGACCTCGTGATCTGCGTCGGCGGCGCGTCGGTCGGTGACAAGGATCTGCTGCGCCCCGCGCTGGCCGCGCTCGGCGCGTCGTTCCTCGTCGCCGGTGTGCGCATGAAACCCGGCAAGCCGGTCGCGCTCGCGCGGCTCGATGCGCGGCCCGTGGTGCTGCTGCCCGGCAATCCGGGCGCCGCGATGACGGCGTTCGCGCTGTTCGTCGCGCCGCTGATTCGCCGCCTGCAAGGGCGCGACATGTGCCTGCCGGCCGTGCCGTCCCTGCCGATCGACACCGGTTTCGAGCCGGATGCGCAGCGCGAGCGCTTCGTGCGCGTGTGCTGTACGGTGGGCGCCGACGGCGCGCCGGTGCTCGATACGTTGCGCCAGCAAGGCGCCGGCACGCTGCAGTCGCTGGTGCTGGCGAGCGGGCTCGCGCGGCTGCCGGCCGGGTGCACCATCGCGCGCGGCGAGGCGGTACCGTATTACGAATTCGCGCGCTGGCTCGCATGAGCACGACGGCGAATACCCGCCCGATGCGGCGCCTTCGCCCGATTCGCTGTGCGTGCAGCACCTCCCGCGCGGCGAACTGTATTCCTGCCATTCGGGCGCGATTGTGTCTCTGCCGGCGAAACGCCGCGGACTATGCTCACCATGAGGCTCGTCACGACCTGTGCGCCGACACGTCGGCACCCGCACGGCCGGGCGGCGACGCCCCTCCGCTTACTTCATGCAGGCCGACGACCCGATCGTGAATGCCATCGTTTCCGCCGCGCCGGCCGCCGCCGCTTTATCCGGCGGCGCGTCACCCGGCGCTTCTCCCCGCCCGTTCGACACGCTCGGCCGCCCGCTGCGCGACCTGCGCCTGTCCGTCATCGACCAGTGCAATTTCCGCTGCGGCTACTGTATGCCGCGCGAGAGCTTCGGCGCCGACTACGCGTTCATGCCGTCGTCCGAGCGCTTGTCGTTCGCGCAACTGGAAAAGATCGCGCGCGCCTTCACGTCGCTCGGCGTCGAGAAGATCCGCATCACGGGCGGCGAGCCGCTGCTGCGCCGCCACCTCGAAGCGCTGATCGAACGGCTCGCCGCGCTGACCACCGTCGACGGCAAGCCCGTCGAAATCGCGCTGACGACCAACGGCTCGCTGCTCGCCGCGAAGGCACGCACGTTGCGCGACGCGGGGCTGACGCGCGTGACCGTGAGCCTCGATGCGCTCGACGACACGGTGTTTCGCCGAATGAGCGACGCCGACGTGCCCGTCGCACGCGTGTTGGCCGGCATCGAGGCCGCGCAGGCGGCCGGGCTCGCGCCGGTCAAGGTCAACGCGGTGATCGAGCGCGGCGTGAACGACGACCAGATCCTGCCGCTCGTGCGGCACTTCCGGCATACGGGCGTGGCCGTGCGTTTCATCGAATACATGGACGTCGGCGGCGCCAGCTTCTGGTCCGGCGACAAGGTGGTGCCGGCCGCGCGGATGCGCGAACTGATCGACGAGCACTATCCGCTCGTGCTCGTCGGCGAACCGGGGCACGACGCCACCGCGATCCGTTGCGCGCACATCGACGGCGCCGGCGAAGTCGGCTTCATCGCGAGCGTGTCGCATCCGTTTTGCGGCACCTGCTCGCGCGCCCGCGTGTCGGCTGACGGGCAGCTCTATACGTGCCTGTTCGCGACGCAGGGCACCGACTTGCGGCCGTGGCTCGACGGCGCGGTGTCGATCGACGCCCTCGCGGCCGCCGTGCGCGCACGCTGGACGCGGCGCGACGACCGCTATTCCGAGCGCCGGGCCCTACGGCCGGCCCGCGCGCCGGGCAAGACCTATCCGACCGTGCGCATGTCGCTCGTCGGCGGCTGACGGGCCGCCGCCCGATACAGGATGCGCCGCCCACTGGAGAACCTGTCATGACCACCTTCACCGAATCCCGCGCCGGGCTGCCGGACGATCAACTGCGTGCCGGCAGCTCCGTGCCGCCCGTCGACGCGACCGACCGGCACCCCGACGCGGCGCCCGCAATTGCCGCCGGCTTCGAGGTGCGCGTGCAGCATGCGCCGATCGACGCGGGCGCGGAACTCGCGCCGATCGTTCGCAATCCGAATGTCGGTGCGGTCGTGAATTTTATCGGGGTCGTGCGCAAGGAAGGCGACGTCGACGACGTCGTCGCGCTGGAAGTCGAGCACTACCCGACGATGACCGAACAGGCGCTGTGGAGCATCGTCGAGGAGGCCACTGCACGCTGGCGGCTCGAAACGGTCAGGATCGTGCACCGCGTCGGCCGCATTCCGCTCGGCCAGCCGGTCGTGCTGGTCGTGGTGGCCGCCGCGCATCGCGCGTCCGCGTTCGATGCGTGCGAATTCCTGATGGATTTCCTGAAGACCCATGCGCCGTTCTGGAAGAAGGAAATCCGGCACGACGGCGAATCCGGCTGGGTCGAGGCGAAGGCGCACGACGACCAGGCGATGCGGCGCTGGGGCTGACTGCGTTCGCTTCGTGTTTCCGATTCCGCCGCTCCTGCTCGAGACATCCCGATGAAACTGAAGATCAAATACTTCGCAAGCATTCGCGAACAACTGGCAATCGACGAAGAAACCGTCGAGATCGATGCCTGCGAACTCACCGTCGACGCGCTGCGCGGCACGCTGGCCGCGCGCGACGCGCGCAGCGCGGACGCGCTGCGGATGGACCGCCCCGTTCGGGCGGCCGTGAACCTCGAAATGGTGACCGGGGAATTCGTCGTGCGGGAGGATAGCGAGGTTGCGTTCTTTCCGCCGGTGACGGGGGGATGACGGGACGCGCGGGGCTATGCGCTTCGATGCAGCCGCTTCGCCTCGATCGACGCCCCGACCACGACCGCGGTCGTCGGCGCCCGCCGGGAACAACAAAACCGGCACAAGGCCGGCTGTGTCATCGAAGCGCGGCGTACCACGCGCGTCCGTTCACCGCATGCATGCCGCGGCCAGCTTCCCGACCGTGATCACCGCCTGCTCGATCTCCGGCGACCACGGGCTGCTGTAGTTCAACCGGATGAAGTTCCGGTAGTTGTCCGTGATCGAGAACATGTAGCCGGGGCCGATCGTGATCCCCTGCTCCAGCGCGAGCTGATACAGCCGCATCGCATCGACCTGCGCGGGCAGTTCGACCCACAGCACGTACCCGCCCGCCGGGCTCGAAATGCGCGTGCCCTCCGGAAAGAACCGTGACACCATCGCCCGCATCAGGTTCGCCTGCTGCGCATACGCCTTCCGGATCCGCCGCAGGTGATGCTCATAGCCGTCGCGTTCGAGAAACTCCGCGATCGCGAGCTGCGGCAACGACGGCGTCGCCAGCGTATTCAGGAACTTCAGCTTCTCGACCTGATCTCGATAGCGACCCGGCAGTGCCCAGCCGATCCGGTACGCGGCCGTCAGGCTCTTCGAGAACGACGAACAGTGCAGCACGATCCCGGTCCGGTCGTAGGATTTCAGCGAACTCGGATGCGTATCGCCGAAATACAGTTCGTTGTACACGCCGTTCTCGATGATCGGCAGGTCGGCCTTCGTTGCGAACTCGACCAGTTCGCGCTTGCGCTCGTCCGGCATCTGAAAGCCGAGCGGGTTCTGGAAATTCGGCATCACCATGCACGCGGCGATCGGCTGCGACTTCGCGATCGCGGCCAGCGCCGCGATGTCGATCCCGTATTCCGGATGCGTCGCAACCTCGATCGCCTTCATCCCCATCCGCTCGATCGCGTGCAGCATCGCGTAGAACGTCGGCGACTCCACCGCGATCGTGTCGCCCGGCTTCGCCACCGCCTGCAGGCACAGGTTGATTGCCTCCGTCGCGCCGACCGTCACGATGATCTCGTTCGGGTCCACCGACATCCCGTTTTCCAGGTAGCGGCGTGCGATCTGCCGGATCAGCCGCGGATGGCCCGGCGGCAGCCCGTCGGTCACGCCCCACAGCGACTTGTCGCGGCCGGCCGCATACGCGTAGCGGTTCAGCTTCTCGAACGGGAACAGGCTCGGGTCCGGATACGGCGAACCCAGCGGCACCGCGTCGTCCGTGCCGATCGAGCGCAGCGTCGACAGCACCAGCCGGCTCACGTCGACCGACGACGAGATCGCGATCGGCTTCGACGGCCGCAGCTCGCGCACCGGCGCATGGCCGTCGTCGCGCCGCAGGTTCACGAAATAGCCGGACTGCGGCCGGCTTTCGAGCAGCCCGCGGCTTTCCAGCAACAGATATGCGTGCAGCACGGTCGTGATGCTGATCCGATGCTGCTGGCTCGCCTGCCGCACCGACGGAATCCGGTCGCCGTGCCGGTACACGCCCTGGCGGATCAGGCGCTCGATATCGTCCGCGAGTTTTTCATAGAGTTTCATCGTGCCTCTCCTGCCGGCACGCGCCATCGCACCGCTCCGCCGTGTGCGTCCCATACGCACGTGTTGCAGATGCTTCGCCCGCCGACCGGGCCGCCGTGATTCCTGATCTTTCCCTCCGGTTTTGCCTTTTCCATCGCACTGGCTCTCTCTTGAAGATGCGCCGGCAGGGTTCCGATACGGCTGGATCTGCAGCACTGTGCACTTGATGATCGAATCTTAAGAGAAGAACAGTTGGCGGCGAGTACACACATCGAGCGCGCGAACAAGAGTACAGTTCGGCGCGAATCGCGCATCGCGGGGAAACTGTACGTCTTATGAAATGGCCGGACGGCCGGTTGGCCGGCACCGTGCGGCCGGATCGGCCCGGGATGCCCGCCCGCGCATCACCGGCAGGGCGCGCGCCGGGGCGCCGTTGCCGATCGGCGGGCGCCATTCGGTGGTGTTTTCGGAAGTCGCGCGTGCGGTCGACCTGCTCGTCAGCGTGTCCGTGTCCACGTTCGCGCTCGACGACGATGCGCCCCGTACGGCGGCCGGTGCCCGCGCGACGAATCCGGTCCGCCAGCGCGATATCGGGACGCAACACTGGCGCTGCCTGAACCGGTTGTCTGATTTACCGCTGGGTGTGATGGCGCGACAGCGCAGGCAGGTGCTGTCGCTCGTATTCGTCGAATCGGTTGCGCACGGCAAGATCTCGTTCGACGAGCGCGGCGACCTGGTCAAGCCGCCGTACACGCTGTTCCGTGTCGAACAAGGGCAGTGGCGCAGCATTCGCACGGTCGGCGGCGCGTCGAACTGATCGACGCCGAGCGGCAGGCGGCAGGCGGCGTCATCGCGCCGTCTGCTGCCGCTGCACCTCCTGCGCTTTCATCTGCAGATACGCGCCGCGCTCCACTTCATGCAGTTGCTGCGGATACTGCTCGGTCGCGTCGAACCAGCGCGCGAGGCGCTGGTCGAGCGGCTTGTCGAGCGTCGCGAGGTAGGTGTCGATCGCGAGGTAGTAGCGCATCGTGTTGCGCTCCAGCAGCCCGCGCACGCCGCCGATGTACTGCGGCTGCGCGGCCGACGCGCCGCTGGCGGGCGTGAACCCGACCTTGTCGCTGCCGACCGTCGCGAGGTAGGTCTTCATCGCCATCCGGCCGACCGTGCCGAAACCATACGAATACGTGAGGTGCAGGAACGTGCGCGACGTGCCGACCGGCACGGCTTCGAGCGCAATCCGGTAATCCTTCGTGCCCATCGGGCCGCTGTCGGCGGTCAGGTCGACCTGGAAATAATCGGGCGTCGCGGCCGCCACGCGATAGCGGAACTGCACGCGATAGGTATCCGACAGCTTTTGCTCGATCTTGCGGCCGAGGTTCACGTCGAGCACCGGGCCGTTGCCGCCGCTCGACGCACGACAGTACTTCGTGTTCAGGTGCAGGATCAGGACCGCGCACCAGTTCGCGGGGCCTTGCGCGGGATCGTTGAGCTGGCCGTTCACCACCGCGAACGGATAATCGACGACCGCATAGATGTCGCCCTTCAGCGAAGACGACGCTTCCGACGATTCGAGCACCACCGGCCGGTGAAACGCGTTGTCCTTCAGTTGCGCGCCGAGGCTGCGATAGCGCTCGAGCAGCGCGGCCGCGCCGTTCGCGCCCTCCGCGCCGAACGACAGCGCGCTCCAGCCCACGCACACGGTCACGACGAGCGCGCGCCAGGCGCGGCGCGCCAGCCGCATACCGCGCGAAACTCCGGATGTCTCCATGTTGGTACTCCCTGGCGCACGACGGTCGCGCGCATGTGTCACAGAATACGCCTGCCCGCTATGCGGTGCGGCATGCGGCGCGTTCGTCATCGGCCGCGCTTCACCGGCAGCGGCAAGCGCGCGGCGGTGATCCGGATCGGCGTCGCCAGCCATGCGCGATCGTCCCGGCGATCGCCGAACATCTTGCGCGCCGACACCGTACCGGCCGCCGCGATCTGCTCGACGATGAAATCGACGTACCCTGGCTCGATGCCATCGCGATCTCCGGAATCGAAAATTCGTCTGACCTGCGTCGATGCCGTGCCGTTCCACTCATTTGTCGATGCCGAACGCGCTCGACATCTGCCGTGCCCGCTTCACGTCGTCGCCATGCAGATAGATCGACGTCGTCGAGATCGACGCGTGCCGCAGGTTGTCGCGCACCGTCGTCAGCTCCGCGCCGCGCGCCAGCGCGTGCGTCGCATGCGTATGCCGCATCCAGTGCGGGCTCGCCTGGCGCAGCTTGTGCGCGAGCGCCGGGTTGTCGGCTTCGACGGCATCCGCCGTCTGCGCGAAGAAGCGCTGCATCACCTTCCACAGCCGCACGCTCGTGATCGCGGCCGCGTCGTCTTCGGCGAGGCTCGGAATCAGCGGCGTATCGGGCCGCCAGCGCGCCGGCGTGACCGGCAACCGGCGCGCGACCAGATAGCGATCGAGCGCCGTGCGCGCGAGCGGCGGCAGCGCGACGCGGGCGGCCTTGCTGCCCTTGCCGACGACCTTCAGCCACGCGTCGCCGTGCGCGTCCGTCTCGATGTCGCCGAGCGTCGCGCCGACCAGTTCGCTCGCGCGCAGCCCGGTCGCATAGCCGAAATCGAGAATGAAGCGCAGCCGTTGCGCGGCGGCCGGCGTCCAGCCCGACCGCGGCGCACCGTCGGCCGTGCGCTTGCCGAATTCGAGCCCGTCGGCGATCGTGCGGACCAGCAGCCACTCGCCTTCGGTGAATGCGTGCGACGTATCGAGTGCGGTCACGCCGCGCGTGTCGCGCACCTTCACGCCCGCGAACGGATTCGCGAGCAGGTAGCGCTGCTCGATCAGCCAGCGGAACAGCGCGCCGAGCACCGACAGCGTGTACGCCGCCGACCGCGCGGACAACGCACCCGAGAACGGCCGCCAGTCGGGCGCGCCGCGCGGCCGCACGGGCCCGACCCAGCGTTCGTGCGGCGTCGGGCGGCGGATGAACGCGCGATAGGCGAGCGCGTCCTCGGTCGTCAGCGACGACAGCGCGCGGCCGCGCTCGACGATCGCCCACAGGATCAGCCGCTCGGCCTCCTTGCGGTATGCGCGCCGCGTCGCGGCCGATTCGTGCAGCGACAGCCACGCGTGCACGGCCGCGTAATCGTTGTCCGCGTCGAGCGTGCAGGTCGCGCGCGGCGCGCGGAACGTGCCGGCCGAGCCGTCGACTTCGTGCGGCAGCTTCAGGTGTTCCCACGGCACGATGCTGCCGCGCGGCGTCGCGGCGATCAGCGCGCGCGCCCGTTCGGTCAGGTCCGGATGCGCGGCGAAGAACGCCTCGATGCGCCGCGCGCCGGCCATGCCGAGGCCCGCGATCGTGCGCCACCACTGGCGCCGGCGCGGAATCCGCACCGTCAGGTCGGCGAGCGTCGCGATGCCGTGCGCACGCAACGCAACGACCGCGCGTGCCGGCAGCCACAGGCCGACGTCGTCGCCCATCTGCGGCACCGGCGCGCGCGCATGACGCAGCAGACCGATCGCGTCGGTGGCCGCTTTCGCCTCCCGCAAACGCTCACCGTCCGCATGGCCGAGCCGTTCCGCGAGATCGGGGCGGCCAACCTGCCGCGCGACGCGCACGAGGCGGCGGCGAATCGCGCCGATCACGCCGCGCGCGGAGCGCCCGTCGCCGAGCCGGTCGGGTAGATAGCGCTCGACGGCCTGGCGCACGGCCATGCCCGCGTACCACGCGCGCAGCGCGGCCAGTTCGTCGGCATCGGGAAAGCCTGCGGGCGCAGGCGTGGAACCGGGGGAAAGCTGTGAAATGAGGCGCGGTTTCATGGGCGCCAGTTTGACAGAAGCGCGGGCGGCCGGGTACGTCGCGCGCGAACCTCCAGAACGCAACGATGCGCGTGCGCGACCCCGAACCCTCCTCCGGGCATCACGCGAGCGCATCGGACCGTTCGAACCGACCTCAACCCGTGACGACAGGCGTGCGGCGCACTTCGGACAGGTAGATGAGAATCAGCGACACCCACACGATTCCGTACAAAAACATGAAGCAGGTCGTGCGCACGCGCAGCAGGTCGAGCAACATGCCGAACAGGATCGGCAGCAGGAAACCGCCGAGCCCGCCCGCGAGCCCGACGATGCCGGTGACGACGCCCATATTGTCCGCGAAATCGTCGGCGACGTACTTGAACGTCGAGGCCATCCCGAGCGCGAACACCGCACCGAGCACGAAGGTCAGCGCGACGAAGCCGGCCACCGGCATCGCGACGTTCAGCGTCGCGGTGCCGTCGATCGTGTGGATCACGAAATCGGTCGCCGGATACGACAGCAGGAACAGCGCGATCCACGCGACCCACAGCCCCCACCACGTGACCGCATGCGCGCCGAAGCGATCGGACAGCGCGCCGCCGAGCGCGCGCAGCACGGAGCCCGGCAGCGAAAAGCCGGCCGCAAACGCGGACGCCATCACCAGCGACATCCCGTATTCGCTCTTCAGGTACTGCGGGATCCACAGCGACAGCGCGGTGAAGCCGCCGAACGTGATCGAATAGTACTGGCAGAGCCGCCACACGCGCGGGTCGCGCAGCACCTTGAACGAATCGAGCATCGATCCGCCGCGCTTGCCCGCGCCCGGATCGGGCGCCGACGCGAACCAGAAGATCAGCGCCGTGACGAGCAGCGCGACCGCGTAGATGCGCGGCACGACGCGCCAGCCGTACGCGTCGAGCAGCACCGGCGTGACGAACAGGTTGACCGCCGCGCCGCACGTCCCCGCGCCGAACACGCCCATCGCAAGCCCGCGCCGCTGCGGCGGGAAAAAGCGCGCGACATACGGCGTGCCGACCGCGAACGACGCACCGACGCAGCCGAGGAACAGCCCGATCAGCAGGAACTGCCACAGCTGCGTCGCGTAGCTGACGACATAGACGGGCACCGCGCACACGACGAGCAGCACCGTCATCACGATGCGACCGCCGAAGCGGTCAGTCCAGGTGCCGAGCGGCAAACGCATCAGCGCGCCGGTCAGCACCGGCGTCGACGTGAGCATCCCGAACTCGGTGCTGTTCAGGCCGAGATCGGCGCGCAGTTGCACGCCGAGCACGCCGAACATCATCCACACGACGAAACACACCATGAACGCGAGCGTGCTCGCGGCCAGCACCGACCACGCGCGCAGCGGGACGGCCGGCGCGCTCACGACCGGCCCGGCGTTACCTTGTTGAGTTGCCATACGTCAACCTCGTTTTCATTGGACCAGCGGCCCGTTCGCACCGTCGAAGGTCACGCCTTCGACCCGTGCGCCGCCCGCGAGAATCGCCACGTACTGCCGCATCGCCTGCTGCCGTACGCGCGCGGCCAGGTGCGCGGCGATCTGATCGGCTGCTTCGTCGAACGGCACCGCATCGCCCGGCACGCGGCGCTCGATGCGCACGATGTGGAAGCCGAAGCGCGTGTTGACGAGTTTCGGCAGCACGCCGATGCTGTCGGTGTCGAACAGCGCGGCCTCGAATTCCGGCACCGTGTCGCCGCGCAGCAGTTGCCCGAGGCTACCGCCGACTTCGGCCGACGGACAGTTCGACGATGCGCGCGCGACCGTCTCGAACGTATCGGGCGCGGCCACGATGCCGGCGAGCGCCCGTTCCGCGCGCTGCCGCAGCGGCGCGAGCGGCACGCGGTCCGTCATCGCGAACAGCACGTGGCTCGCATAGACGATGTCGTTGCGGCGAAAGCGCGCCGGATGCCGCGCGTAATAGCGCTCGCACGCCTCGCGGTCGGGGTCGGGCACGTGTGTGAGTTCGCGTTCGAGCAATGCGTCGACCGCCGCGTCGTCGAGCGCCGCGCTTTCGTCGAGCAGCGCGAGCGACACCGCGCGCTGCCGCAGCAATTCGCGCACCGCGAGCGCGCGCCGCGCCGCATCGAGCGGATCGGGCGCATCGCCGTGATGCGCGGCTTCGGCCGCGATCGCGTCGTTGCCGATCGCTACGCCGTTGACCGTGAGCGGCGCCGTGACGACTTCGGAGAGAACGTCGTTCATGCAGCCTCCTCAGCGCTTGCGCACGAGCTGGTACGGGCGGATCAGGTACGCGACCGACGCGATCCCGCTCCAGACGTGCACCATCCGCGTGAACGGCGATACGAGGAAGATCGTGAAGCCGAGCAGGATGTGCAGCCGGTACGTGAGCGGCACGCCGACGAGCAGGCTCGCGATGTCCGGACGGAACGTGACGACGCCCTTCACGTAATCGGTGAGCTGTTCGAACATCACGCCGTCCATGTGGCGCGTCGACAGCACGACGGTGCCGAGCCCGAGCGCGAGCTGCACCCACAGCATCAACACGATCAGGATGTCCGACCGGCGGCTGTTGCAGCGGATGCGCGCATCACCGAGGCGCCGCCGGATCAGGATCGTGAGCCCGACGATCGCCGCGACGCCGGCCGCGCCGCCCGCCACCATCGCGACCAACTGGTGTGCGGATGCCGACAGAAACGGCGACACGAGCCAGTGCGGCGCAAGGAAGCCGCCGAAGTGCCCGAGCACGACGACCAGCACGCCCCAGTGGAACAGGTTGCTGCCGAGCCGCAGCATGCCGTGGCGCAGCAGTTGCGACGAATCGCTTTTCCACGTGTATTGCTCGCGGTCGAAGCGGATCAGGCTGCCGACCAGCAATACGGCGAGACAGATGTACGGGTAGATCCCGAACAGGAACTGATGCAAGTAAGCGTTCATGTCATTCCCCAATTGGGCCCGCGCTCACGCGCCGCGGGCCGGCCGCTTGTCGTGGAACCGCACGGTCTGCTCGGTCGACGCCGGCGTTGCCGCGCCGACGAAGCGCACGGCCTCGTCCGCATACGACGCGTCGAGCGTGCGGTAGTCGTCGGCACTCGGCCGCTCGGCGGCAACGTCGTCGTCGGCAGCGTCGGGCGCGTCGGCCGGCGCGAGCCCGGCCATCGGCAGCAGCGCGCCGACGACGAAGCTGTAATGGCTGCCGCGCTGCGCGAGCTGGCCGGCCAGCGCGCTCAGGATCTCGCCGGTTTCGGCGAGCAGCTTGCGGGCATCGGGCGCCGGCAGCCGCGACAGGTATTCGAGAAACACGGGCAGGTAGTCGGGCAGCTCGCCCGGGTTCAGGAACAGCCCGTGCCGCTCGTACATCTGCAGCAGGTCGACCATCGCCTGCCCGCGGTCGCGCGATTCGCCGTGCACGTGCTCGAACAGGTACAGCGACGTCGCGCGGCCACGGTCGAACAGCCCGACGTAGTTCTCCTGCAGCGTCAGCAGATCGCGCTCGCGCACGTACGCAAAAAACCGGTAGAGGCCCGCGCGCACCGCTTTCGGCAAACGCGTGCGCTCGCGCAGGTGCGCGTCGATCGAATCGAGCGCGGCGACCAGCGATTCGTCGGGATAGTCGAGCAGCGCCGCGAGCGCCGCATAGGTCGGATCGGGTGCGGTGCTCGTCATCGGGCAGCCTCGTGAATCGGAATCGTCTTGTTGCCCTTCCTCGGGCTGAACAGGCTCGTCTCGGAACGGCCGTCCGAGCAGCCGTTGCCGAACGAGAAGCCGCACGACGCGCGCAGGTCGTACGCGTTGTCCGCATATTCGCGGTGGGTGGTCGGGATCACGAAGCGATCCTCGTAGTTCGCGATCGCCAGATAGCGATACATCTCCTCGACCTGCGTGAGCGACAGCCCGACCTGGTCGAGCACGCCGCGTGCATCGATGCCGTCCACGTGGCGGGCGCGCATGAACGCGCGCATCGCCAGCAGCCGTTCGAGCGCGCGCTTCACGGGCACCTCGTCACCGGCCGTCAGCAGATTGGCCAGATAGCGCAGCGGGATGCGCAGCGATTCGACGTCCGGCAGGTAGCCGTTCATCCCCAGGTCGCCGCTATTGGCGGCCGCGTTGATCGGCGACAGCGGCGGCACGTACCACACCATCGGCAGCGTCCGGTATTCCGGATGCAGCGGGAACGCGATCTTCCAGTCGATCGCCATCTTGTAGGTCGGCGAACGCCGCGCGGCGTCGATCCACGCGGCCGGCACGCCGTCGCGCTCGGCCTGCGCGATCACGGCCGGATCGTCCGGATCGACGAACAGCGACAGTTGCGCTTCGTACAGATCCTTCTCGTTCGCGGCACTGGCCGCCTCGCCGATCCGGTCGGCGTCGTACAGCAGCACGCCGAGGTAGCGGATGCGGCCCACGCAGGTTTCCGAGCACACGGTCGGCTGGCCGGCCTCGATGCGCGGATAGCAGAAGATGCACTTCTCGGCCTTACCGCTCTGCCAGTTGTAGTAGATCTTCTTGTACGGGCAACCCGACACGCACATGCGCCAGCCGCGGCACTTGTCCTGGTCGATCAGCACGATGCCGTCTTCCTCGCGCTTGTAGATCGAGCCCGACGGGCACGACGCGACGCACGCCGGGTTCAGGCAGTGCTCGCACAGGCGCGGCAGGTACATCATGAAGGTGTTCTCGAACTGCCCGTAGATGTCCTTCTGCACGTTCTCGAAGTTGATGTCCTTCGCGCGCTTCTCGAACTCGCCGCCGAGGATTTCCTCCCAGTTCGGCCCCCACTCGATCTTCTCGAGCCGCTGGCCGCTGATCACCGAACGCGGCCGCGCGACCGGCATCGCGCGCGTGTTGCCGGCTTCCTGCAGGTGCGCGTAATCGAACGTGAACGGCTCGTAGTAATCGTCTATCTCGGGCAGGTGCGGGTTCGCGAAGATCTGCGCGAGCAGCCGCCACTTGCCGCCGAGGCGCGGCTCGATCCTGCCGTCCGCGCGCCGCTGCCAGCCGCCGCGCCAGCGATCCTGGTTCTCCCAGTCCTTCGGATAGCCGATGCCCGGCTTCGTCTCGACGTTGTTGAACCACGCGTATTCCATTCCTTCGCGGCTCGTCCACACGTTCTTGCAGGTCACCGAGCAGGTATGGCAGCCGATGCACTTGTCGAGGTTCAGCACCATCGCGATCTGTGCGCGGATTTTCATGACGTTTCTCCGATGCGAACGGCCTGCGTTGTCGGGTCGCTCGCGGCGTCTTCCCCGTCGAGCCAGTCGATCCTGTTCATCCTGCGCACGATCAGGAACTCGTCGCGATTCGAGCCGACCGTGCCGTAGTAGTTGAAGCCGTACGACAGTTGCGCATAGCCGCCGATCATGTGAGTCGGCTTCAGCGCGATGCGCGTGACCGAGTTGTGAATGCCGCCGCGCGTGCCGGTGATCTCGGATCCCGGCGTGTTCACGATCTTCTCCTGCGCGTGGTACATCATCACCATCCCGGACGGAATCCGCTGGCTCACGACGGCCCGCGCGCACAACGCGCCGTTCGAGTTGTAGCACTCGATCCAGTCGTTGTCGGCCGCGCCGATCGCCTTCGCGTCGTCCTCCGACATCCATACGATCGGGCCGCCGCGCGACAGCGTCAGCATCAGCAGGTTGTCGGTGTACGTGCTGTGGATCCCCCACTTCTGATGCGGCGTCAGGAAGTTCAGCACGCGCTCCGGGTTGCCGTTCGAACGCTTGCCGACCATGTGCGCGTAGCTGCCGGTGTCGATCGGCGGCTTGTATGCGCACAGCGATTCGCCGAACGCGCGCATCCACGGGTGATCCTGGTACAACTGCTGACGGCCCGTCAGCGTACGCCACGGCACCAGCTCGTGCACGTTCACGTAGCCCGCGTTGTACGACACGTGCTCGGATTCAATGCCGCTCCACGTCGGCGACGAGATGATCTTGCGCGGCTGCGCCTGGATGTCGCGAAAGCGGATCTTCTCGTCCGCGCGCGCGGCGGCCAGGTGCGTGTGGTCGATACCGGTGATGCCGGACAGCGCGCGCCATGCCTTCACCGCCACTTCCCCGTTGGTCTCCGGCGCGAGCGCGAGAATCACCTCGGCCGCGTCGAGCGCGGTGTCGATGCGCGGGCGGCCTTGTGCGGCGCCTTGAGCGACCGTGTAGTTGAGCTCGCCGAGCAGCTTCACTTCATCCCGCGTATCCCAGCCGATGCCCTTGCCCGCGTTGCCGAGCTTGTCCATCAGGGGCCCGAGCGACGTGAAGCGCGCATACGTGTTCGGGTAGTCGCGCTCGACCGCGATCACGTTCGGCATCGTGCGGCCCGGCACCGGTTCGCATTCGCCGCGCTTCCAGTCCTGCACGTCGAACGGCTGCGCGAGCTCGCCCGGCGTGTCGTGCGCGATCGGCGCGAGCACGACGTCGCGCTCGACGCCGAGATGCCCGTCGCACAGCTCGGAGAAGCGCTTCGCGATCCCCTTGAAGATCTCCCAGTCGCTCTTCGATTCCCATGCGGGATCGACCGCCGCCGACAGCGGATGAATGAACGGATGCATGTCGGACGTGTTCATGTCGTCCTTCTCGTACCACGTCGCGGTCGGCAGCACGATGTCCGAATACATGCAGGTCGTCGACATCCGGAAGTCGAGCGTGACGAGCAGGTCGAGCTTGCCGCGCGGCGCGTCGTCGCGCCAATTCACTTCCTCGGGGCGCGCGCCGCCCGTCGCGCCGAGGTCCTCCCCTTGCACACCGTTGGTGGTGCCGAGCAGATGCTTCAGGAAATACTCGTGGCCCTTGCCCGACGAGCCGAGCAGGTTCGAGCGCCACACGAACAGGTTGCGCGGGAAGTTGCCGGGCGCGTCCGGGTCCTCGCACGCCATCCGCAGCGTGCCGGCCTTCAACCGTTGCGCGATGTCCGCACCGGCCCGCGACGGGTCGTCCAGGCTCGCGCCGACCTTCAGCGGATTCGCCGCGAGCTGCGGCGCGGACGGCAGCCAGCCCATCCGTTCCGCACGCACGTTGTAGTCGATCGGCGAGCCGTGGAACTGCGCCCTGTCCGCGAGCGGCGACAGCAGCGCGCCCGGGTCCATCGTGTCGTAGCGCCACTGGTCGGTGTGCGCGTAGAAGAACGAGGTTGCATTCATGTGCCGCGGCGGCCGGCTCCAGTCGAGCGCGAACGCGAGCGCGGTCCAGCCGGTCTGCGGGCGCAGTTTCTCCTGGCCGACGTAATGCGACCAGCCGCCGCCCGGCTTGCCGATGCAGCCGCACATGATCAGCATGTTGATGATCGCGCGGTACGACATGTCCATGTGGAACCAGTGGTTGATCCCCGCGCCGATGATCACCATCGACTTGCCCTGCGTCTTGTGCGCGTTCTCCGCGAACTGCCGCGCGACCGAGATCACGTCCGCGCGCTTCACGCCGGTGATTGCCTCCTGCCATGCGGGCGTGTACGGCAGGTCGTCGTCGTAGCTCGCGGCCACGTCGCGCCCGCCCAGCCCCTGGTCGAGCCCGTAGTTCGCGACGAACAGGTCGTAGACGGTCGCGACCAGCATGTCGCCGTCGCGGTTCGCCACGCGCCGCACGCCGATCCGGCGCGACAGCTCGGATGCGTGCTGCGTCGAATTGAAGTGCGCATGCGGCTGGTTGCCGAAGTACGGGAACAGCACGTCGACCACGTCGTCGTGCGCGGTCGTGCACGACAGCCGCGGCGACAGCGCCGCGCCCTTCGACGTCTCGCCGCGCAGGTTCCACTTGCCCTTGTCGCTCGATCCGTCCTTGCCCTGCTGGCCCCAGCGGAAGCCGATCGAGCCGACCGGCACGACGAATTCACCGGTCGCGTCGTCGATCATCACGGTCTTCCACTCCGGATGCGCGGCTTCGTCGAGCGCGTCGTCGAAGTCGGACGCGCGCACGAGGCGCTCGGGCACGTAGCCGTCGCCGTGCGGCACGAGGCGCACGAGCGCCGGCATGTCGGTGTAGCGCTTGCAGTAGTCGATGAAGTAGTCGCTCTTGCGCGCTAAATGGAACTCCTTCAGGATCACGTGCCCCATCGCGAGCGCAAGCGCCGCGTCGGTGCCCTGCTTCGGGTGCAGCCACAGGTCGCCGAATTTCGCGCCTTCCGAGTAGTCGGGGAACACCGACACGACCTTGGTGCCGCGATAGCGCGCCTCGACGAGGAAGTGCGCGTCGGGCGTGCGCGTCTGCGGGACATTGGAGCCCCACATCATGATGAACGTCGAGTTGTACCAGTCGGCCGATTCCGGCACGTCGGTCTGCTCGCCCCAGGTCTGCGGCGACGCGGGCGGCAGGTCGCAATACCAGTCGTAGAAGCTCAGGCACACGCCGCCGATCAGCGACAGGTAGCGCGAGCCGGCGGCGTACGACACCATCGACATCGCCGGGATCGGCGAGAAGCCGACCACGCGATCGGGGCCGTGACGCTCGACCGTGTAGACGTTTGCGGCCGCAACGATCTCGTTGACCTCGTCCCAGCTCGCGCGCACGAACCCGCCGAGCCCGCGCCGGCTCTGGTACGACCGGCGTGCTTCGTCGTCCTCGACGATCGAGCGCCACGCGTCGACGGCGCCCAGCGTGCGGCGGCGTTCACGCCACAGCTTCACGAGCGCGCTGCGCACCATCGGGTGCTTGAGACGGTTCGCGCTGTACAGATACCACGAGTACGATGCGCCGCGCGAGCAGCCGCGCGGCTCGTGGTTCGGCATGTCCGGGCGCGTGCGCGGATAATCGGTCTGCTGGGTTTCCCACGTGACGATCCCACCTTTCACGTAGACCTTCCACGAGCACGAACCCGTGCAGTTCACGCCGTGGGTCGAGCGGACGATCTTGTCGTGCTGCCAGCGCATCCGGTAACCGTCTTCCCACTTGCGGTCTTCGTCTGTGACGGCGCCGTGTCCATCGGAAAAGCGTGGCCTCGTGGTGGAGAAATAACGCAATCTATCCAGGAAATGGCTCATGGGGATCTCGTTTTTCCGGTCTTTTTGCAGACCCTGATTATTTAAGGAGGTGAAATGCCGGTTGTAAAGGACAATCGGATTTCGATCATTTCGCCCTGCTCACCGTGGTCGAACCCATTGTCAGACGGATCCAAATATCACAAGTTGATACAAATCACGGAATCGTTCATCTGCCCGCAACAATGAGGGCAAAGGGAGAGCGCTCGAATCGCGCCGCCTGCTATGCTGCGCGCAACAACCGCGGCCGAACGTGCGCGACCGGCTGTTTCTGCCCGGCCAGGTCATTGCGGGGGTGCCCGTCAAGCCGGACCAGCACGACAGCGTGATCTTCGGCACGACGGACGCGGCCGGCCGCACGGCGAGGATTCGCCTGCCGAAATGGCATCCGCAAAAGAAGTGGGTGTTCAACGCGGTCGTCGGCGACGGCGACCTCGGCGAGTCGTTCCATCTGATCGACCCGGGCGGCCAAAAGGTGCACGCCGGCGTCCCGTATCTGCTAGACGTGGAGAACGGATATCTGCCGTGCGGCCATTCGGATGCGAACGGCGACACCGACTACGCGCAGTCGCGCACGCCGAGCAACGTCGATCTTCCGACAGGATTCCAGACGATCGGCTGAACGACGTCGGCTATCGGCTCGCCGATGCGGGCGTCGCGGTCGAGCGCGGGCTCGCGATGATCGACACGCATCTCGCGCAATCGCCGGACGTGGCGTATGCGCTCGACAGCAAGGGCTGGGCGCTGTATCGCCTCGGCCGCAACGACGACGCGCTCGCATGGTTCGACCGCGCGATCGCAATCCTCGCGAAGGACGACGACGCGCGCGAAGCCCTGGCGATCGGGCTCGAGCGCAAGGGCGAAGTGCTGTGGAAGCTGGGCCACCGGGATGAAGCGCGCAACGCGTTCGCGCAGGCGGAGAAAATTCAGCCGGCGAACGCCGCGCTGGCGGAAACGTTGAAGCGGTTGAACGTGCAGGCGCGCTCGGCCGGTGCGACGGCGCCCGGTACGAGCCGCACGTGACGACACGCGCGGCAAGCCGTGATCGTCGGGAAACCCCACATCACGGCTGGCGCGGATCGTCGCGGGACAGCATGTCGACGTGTGCGGATGCGTTCGCCATCGCGCGCGACGCGACGCATCACTCCTCGCCTTTCGGCCCCGGGTTCAACATCACGACGAAGCCGGCCACGCCGACGATCAACGCGATGGCGCCGCCGCGCAGCATCGTCGCGGCATCGAACAACAGGCCCGTCACGACGGCCATCATTCCGGCCAGCGACATGAACACGGCGATCGCCGCGACGACGATGCGGTACTGGCGGCGTATCATCGCGCGCACCGCGTCATGCCGCGGCCGAGGCCGCCTTCACGTCGGCGTCGTCGCCGCGAATCAGCAGCACCGGGCACTTCGAGCCGCGCACGAAGCGCTCGGCGACGCTGCCGAGCAGCACGCGCCGGATGCCGCGCCGCCCGTGCGTGCCGACCACCGCGAGATCGATGCCACGCTCCTTCACGTAGCGCTGCAGCCGCTCCGCGATGTCCTCGCCGATGCTCTCGGTCTCGACCAGTTCGGCTTCGCCCTTCGCGCCGGCCAGCGCGATGATCTGTTCGGCTTCGCGCAGCACCTTGCGCCCGTCGTCGCGGATTTCCTCGACGAGCGCGTGCGGATCGATACGGCCCGCATACGTGAACAGCACCGACTTGTCGACCACATACACGACGCTGACGTGCGCGTCGCCCGCCAGCGCCACCTTCACGGCCTCGGCAAGCGCCTGTTTCGACGAAGCGCTGCCGTCGACGGCCACCATGATCTTCTCGTACATGCGAACCTCGCTGGGGTGAGTTGCCGCGCGCGCTGTCGCGTGCGGCCATGTCGTCATCATCGGCCGACAGCGGGTTCCGGTCTTGACGACGATCAAGCCGGCAAACGTCCGGCCTGCGACCGGACGACGCGGGCGCCCGGACAAGCGGCGAAGCGGAACCGGAAGTGCGAACCACGTCGTCGATCAGGCCGCCGATCCGCATGTCGGTCCGAGCGTCCGGGCGGATTCCGCCGGCTTCCGTGCTCGCGTTGCCGCTCTCGATCCCGACACGACCGAACAGCCATCGCGCCGAAGGCGCTATCATCAACCATGCGACTTTCGTCCGGCCCTTTTTTGCCGGCCCCACTTTCAACTCGCTCAACCGACATGACAACGACTATCGAACGCGTGGACGGCGCCGCCCAGCATCTCGTCGCCGCCCGCCATGCCGGCTCGCCCGGCCCGCTGTTGCCCGATGCACTGCGTCCCGACGACATCGAGACCGCGCTCGCGATCCAGCAGCGCGTGGCCGATTTGCTCGGCGAACCCGTCGGCGGATGGAAATGCGCGCTGCCGCCGCCCGATCGCGTGATCCTCGCGCCGATCTTCGCGTCGACGATCCGCGAAGCCGATGCACCGTACCGCGTCGTCGGCGGACCGATCGTGCGGATCGAACCGGAAATCGCATTCGTGCTCGATCGCGACCTGCCCGCGCGCGAGCACCCGTACGACGAAGACGACGTGCGCGCGGCGATCCGCGAGGTGCGCATCGTGCTCGAGGTGCTCGGCTGCCGCTACGCGGAGCCCGCGCGCGCGTCGAAGTTCGAGCTGCTGGCCGACGGGCAATTCAACCAGGGGCTGTGCGTCGGCCCGGTCGTGCCCGATGGGTTGAACGTGCCGCTCGCGACGCTGGCGTTGTCGTTCGAAGGCGCGCTGAACCGCACGATCGACGGCAGCCATCCGGACGGCGATCCGCTCAAGCCGCTGGTGTGGCTCGTCAATTTCCTCGCGTCGCGCGGCGACGCGGTGCGCGCCGGCCAGATCGTGACGACCGGCTCGTACGCGGGCGCGATCGACGTGCCGCTCGGCGATGTGCTGACGGTCCGCTTCGGCGAGCTCGGCAGCCTGTCGGTGACGTTGACCGCGTGACGGTTCGGTCGCTTTCACGCCGTCCGCCATGTCGCTGACACCGCTTCCCGCCCTGCTCGACGCGACGCTGCGCACCGTCGCGCGCCGTTACCGGCTGCCGCCGCTCGACCGCGCGTCGGCGCTGACCGACGCGACGAACCCGGCCACCGCGCTGGCGATCGTGATCGAGGAAGCGCGCAGCATGCGGGCGGACGGCCACGCGCCCGGCGCGGACTTGCGGCAGCGCTTCATCGACGCGCTTGGGCGGATGATCCGCGATGCGATGGATCCGTCGTCCGGCGATCCGTCGTTTCAGGCATCGGTGCT
The DNA here is from genome assembly GCF_030504405.1 of Burkholderia sp. AU44665. Lineage (NCBI taxonomy): Bacteria > Pseudomonadati > Pseudomonadota > Betaproteobacteria > Burkholderiales > Burkholderiaceae > Burkholderia > Burkholderia sp. AU44665. Next base: position 28,647 of record NZ_JAUJRI010000021.1, read on the forward strand.
GCGCCACGATGCGCCGAACGTGCGTGAATACGCGTCGTTGTCCGCGCACGCGGAGCAGGACCGGCGCGCGCTGCACTCGGCCGTCAATGCGATCGCGCACCCGGCCAAGCTCGAGCGCAGCGCCCACGCATGGCAGCGCGACGGCCTCGCGCGCCTGCACGCGGCCGCGGCCGCGGCGTCGTGGGCCGAACTGCACGCGGCGCTCGCGCACCTGCTCGCGCGGCCCGAGACGGCGACCGACACGGCATTCGAGCAGGACATCGTCAGGCTCAAGGACAGCCCCGCGCTCGAACGCATGCTGCGGCTCGATGCGCTCGCCGCGCACGAGGACGTTCGTCGCTACCGCGCGTTGTGGGTCCGGCAGGGGCCGCTCGTCGGCAGCACGGTGGCCGTCGCGCAAGGCGCCGCGTCCCAGCGGCGCGGCGCGGCCGTCGAAGCGCTGGCGGCACAGGCGCTCGACGCATTGGCGTGCCGGCTCGACGCGGTGGACGAGCAGCGTACCTACCGCGTGGTCACGTCGATGCGCGTGCCGTCGTCGATCCCGGGCCGGCACGACCGCGCGAAAACCGAATGGGATGCGATCCTGCTCGAACGTGCGCGCGGCGGCGACCCGGCGCCTGCGTGGAACGTGCGCTTCCTCGTCGAAGCAAAGGCCTCCGCGGATGCCGCGACGACCGATCTGCCGCGGCTGCTGCGCGGCCTGAACCTGCTCGCGCAGGCGGATCCCGACACGGTCTATGCATTCGAGACGCATCAGGGCACGGTGCGCGTGCATGGCGCATCGCTGCACGCATTGACGACCGACGAAGCGGCGCTGCCGCGCGAAGTGCTGTATTGCTGCGACGCGTCCGCGGACGCGACGCCGCGCCTGCTCGGCGCCGCGAGCCGGATGCAGTTGCTGTCCGCGCAGGCGAGCCTCGAATACGCGAGCGCGCTCGCGCGGCGGCCGGACGCCGATCCGGACGGCCTCGGCGTCATCTGGCATGCCCTGCTGACGCTGCCGCAATGGCAAGCCGTGCTGCATCAGTACCCGTCGTTGCGGCAAGTGCGCGAGCTGATGGTGGCCATCGACGATTTGCGCGCCACGCTCGACGAAATGGACGACGGAGGCATCGCCAGCAGCGTGTGCGCGTGAGGCGCGGGCACGGCCGCGACGCTCGCGCGCGCCCGGCTCGGTTGGCGCCCCGCCGGCCGTCACGCGCCGTGAGGTACGATACGCGCCGGGGCAGCGCGCCCCCTGAGAGACCCGGCCGTCGCGGCCCCTAACCAGCACAAGAAAAATGCGAAAAACACCGACGCTGCACCGCAACCTGTTCGCCGCGCTGGCGGCCAGCCTGCTCTGGATGCCGGCCGCCCATGCCAGCGGCGACGACGGCTGCTACGTGCCGACCACGCTCCGGCAGGCTTCATACTCGTGCGGCAACGTGCCGATGCTGACGCCCGCCAACGACACACGCATCAACGCAATGCTGATGATGGCCGACAGCGCCAAGGTCGCGCAGGTGTTCCCGGACCCGAAGACCATCCCGGCGAAAGAGCGGATCAACCAGATCGTCGTGCCGTTCCCGATGGATTTCTCCGGATGGATCTACATCGGCCAGAAGGAGCCCGACAAGACCGGTAGCGCGGCGGACGCCGATGCGTCGTCGAACCGGTACGCGGACGGCGAAGGCAGCATCTGCCGCAGCATGAGCGCCGGCGCGGACGCGTTCAACGAAGCACTCGGCGGCGCCGGCGGCCTGCCCGCCGACGAAGCCGCCCGCCTGCGCGCGGCACGCGCCGACATCGCGCAGAAAACCTGTGGCGCGGGCGCCGCAAGCGCCGCGTGGATGAAGCCGCCGGTCAAGTCGCCGCTCGGCCAGCAGTTCGCCGCGTACCTCGACGGCACGAACGCGTTCTATCGCGCCGACTTCCTCACCGCGACCCGCGCGTTCGCGAACGCATCGCACAGCGCGGACCCGTGGCTGAAGGAAACCGGCCTCTACATGGCCGGGCGCGCGCAGTTGAACGCCGCGCAAGCCAACGTATTCGACCACGACAGCCCGACGCCGACGCGCGCGCGCGTGACGAAGGTGTCGCTCGACGCGGCGAACACCGTGTTCCGCACCTACCTGAAGGTGTATCCGAAGGGGCGCTATGCGGTGTCCGCGGCCGGGCTGTTGCGACGGGTCGCGTGGCTCGGCGGCAACGTCACGCAGCAGGCCGACCTGTACGGCCATGCGCTCGCGCGCTGGTCGCCGGCGACGTCGAACGTGCCGCTGATGCAACTGGCGAACGAACTCGACAGCAAGCTGCTGTTCGGCCCGGAATTCGACGCCGGCCAGATCCAGTCGCCGACCGTGCTCGCCACCGTCGACCTGCTGCGCATGCGCGCGTCGGACAGCAGCGATGCGAGCCGCAAGCCGATGACGCTCGACGAACTGCAGGCGCAGAAGCCGCGCTTCGCGAACGCGCCCGCGCTGTACGACTACCTGCTCGCGACCTGGTACGTGCAGATCGGGCACAAGCCGGACGCCGCCCTCGATCTGCTGCCGCGGACGCCCGCCGCGCCGCTCGACTACTTCGGCCTCAGCCAGCAGGCGCTGCGCGGGTTCGCGCTGGAGGACAGTGGCCAGAACGACACGGCCCGCCAGCTGTGGCGCGACCTGATCCCGCTCGCGAAATTCCGCTTCCAGCGCGAAATGCTGGAACTCGCGCTCGCGATCAACCTGGAACAGGCCGGGCTCGTCAACGACGCGTTCGCCGACGATTCGCTCGTGCAGAACGCCGCGATCCGTGCGGTGCTGCTGCAGCGCGCGGCCAATGCCGACCTGTTGCGCGCGCAGGCGCAGAATCAGGCGACGAGCGGCGCGCTGCGCGACACCGCGCTGTATACACTGCTGTACAAGGAACTCACGCGTTCGCACTACGCGGACTTCCTCGCCGATACCGCGCTGGTGTCGGGCACGCCCGCCGATCCGTTGAAGCCCTTCATCGCCGCCGGCGCGAAAAACGAGGACGGCTACACGTGCCCCTCGGCGCGCGACGTCGCCGCGACGCTGCAGCAGAATCCGGCCGATCCGAAAGGACTGAACTGCCTCGCCGATTTCGTGCGCCTGCATCCGCCGGCGTCGGGCCTCGAAATCGATCCGGTGCCCGCGTGGGTCCGCAACGGATCGAGCGCGGCCGCCACGCGCGTGCCGCCGACGCTCGGCGCGGCGCCGTCGCAGTTCGCCGGCAAGCCGTACGAGCGGATGTCGAGCTACGTGACGGTGATGGCCGATACGCAGGCGAACCCGAACGATCGCGCGTACGCGTTCTACCGTGCGATCAGGTGCTATGCACCGGCCGGCGCCAACGAATGCGGCGGCAAGGAGGTGTCGAAGAGCACGCGCAAGCGCTGGTTCGACACGCTGAAGACAGCCTATCCGGGCAGCCCGTGGGCGCAGAAGCTCCGCTACTACTGGTAGGCCGCATGAAGCGCATCGCGTGCGTCGCGCTGCTGCTGGCCGCGCGCGTCGCGCTGGCCGGCACCGTCGACGCCGCGCGGTACGACGCGTTCTGGCTGTGGGCCGGCGTGAAGCCGCAGGCGGTCGTGCGCGACGCGCGCATCGTCTACGTGCTGCAAGGACAGATCGAGGCGTCGCCGCGGGACGAGTCGCAGGTGCGCGTGATCGCGCAGGGCGTCGCGCTGCCGCCCGCGCCCGACGCGCGCGTGTGGCTCGTCTATCGTGCGCATACGCTGCGCTGGACGCCGCGCGTCACGCAGATCATGCTCGCGCAGCTCGCGCGCTGGCGTGCGTCGGGCCGCACGATCGCCGGCATCCAGATCGATTTCGATGCGGGCACGCGCCACCTGCAGGATTACCTGGCGTTCCTGCGCACGCTGCGCGAGACCTTGCCCGCCGATTGCCGGCTCAGCATCACGGGGCTGCTCGACTGGAGCAGCCGCATCGATACCGACCAGGTCAACGCGCTCAAGGGCATCGTCGACGAGGTGGTCGTGCAGACCTACCAGGGCCGCCGCACGATCCCCGACTACGCGGCGTATCTGCCGCGCGTCGCGCGGCTGCAACTGCCGTTTCGCATCGGCGTGATCCAGGGCGGCGACTGGGACGCGCCGCCGTATCTCGCGACGAACCCGTGGTTCCGCGGCTACGTCGTGTTCCTGCGCAACGGTTAGTGTGGCGGACGTTCGACGGGCGTCGGATCGCCGGTTTTCAATCGCGGCGCCGCCCGCCGCGGCGGGCCGGCGCCGCCACCGTCATGCCCGCACGAACGCCAGCAGATCGGCGTTGAGCACGTCCGCATTGACCGTCAGCATGCCGTGCGAATAGCCCGGGTACGTCTTCAGCGTGCCGTTCTTCAGCAGCTTGATCGACTTCAGCGCGGCATCCGCGATCGGCACGATCTGATCGTCCTCGCCGTGCAGCACGAGCGTCGGGACGGAGATCGACTTCAGGTCGTCGGTCTGGTCCGTTTCCGAAAACGCCTTGATGCCGTCGTAATGCGCCTTCGCGCCGCCTTCCATCCCCTGCCGCCACCAGTTGCGGATCACGCCCTGGTGCACGGTCGCGCCTTCGCGATTGAACCCGTAGAACGGACCGCTCGCCACGTCGAGGAAGAACTGCGCGCGATTGTCGGCGAGCGCTTTCCGGAAGCCGTCGAACACCTCCAGCGGCAGGCCTTCGGGGTTCGATTCGGTTTTCAGCATCAGCGGCGGCACCGCGCTGACCAGCACGGCCTTCGCGACGCGGCCGGCCGGCTCGCCGTGCTTCGCGACGTAGCGCGCCACTTCGCCGCCGCCCGTCGAATGGCCGACATGCACCGCATTGCGCAGGTCGAGCGCCTCGACGACCGCGAACGCGTCCGCCGCGTAATGGTCCATGTCGTGGCCGTCCCAGACCTGCGCCGAGCGGCCGTGCCCGCGCCGGTCGTGCGCGATCACGCGATAGCCGTGCTGGACGAAGAACAGCAGTTGCGCATCCCAGTCGTCGCTGGAAAGCGGCCAGCCGTGGTGGAACATGATGGGCTGCGCGTCTTTCGGACCCCAATCCTTGTAGAAAATCTCGACGTTGTCCTTCGTGGTGACGTACGGCATCGCGGTACTCCTGTGAGGTGGATGAACGTGGCGAACGGGCCGCCGCCATTATCGGCTTTATTGTGAAACCACGACGCCATCGTGCAATGCGATGGCCGATCCTCCACCGGCAGGAAACGGACGAGGCGGCGGGCGTCAGCCGTCCGTCGACACCGTCAGCGCCTCCCACGCGCGGATTTCGTCGTCCAGCGCCGCCAGCTTGCTCCGCACGAGCCGCAGCGCGTCGCTGCCGAGCAGCAGATGCGCGGGCGGATGGTCCGCCGCGATGACGGCGAGCATCGCCCGCGCGGCCTTCGCGGGGTCGCCCGGCTGCTTGCCGCTCTTTTCCTCGCGCGCACGGCGGATCGGGTCGAACAGCGCGTCGTAGTCGGCGATCGAGCGCGGCGTGCGCGCCATCGAGCGGCCGGCCCAGTCGGTGCGGAACGAACCGGGCGCGACGGCCGTCACCGCGATGCCGAACGGCTCGAGTTCCTTGCCGAGGGTCTCGGAAATGCCCTCCAGCGCGAACTTGCTGCCGCAGTAGTACGCGATGCCCGGCATCGTGATGTGCCCGCCCATCGACGTGATGTTCAGGATGCGTCCGCGCCGGCGTTCGCGCATGAACGGCACGACGGCCTTCATCATCGCGACCGCGCCGAACACGTTCACGTCGAACTGGCGGCGCATCTCGTCGAGCGGCGACTCCTCCATGATCCCTTCGTGCCCGTAACCCGCGTTGTTCACCAGCACGTCGACGGGCCCGACGTTCGCCTCGATGTCCGCGACGACGCCGTCGATCCGCTCGAAATCGGTCACGTCGAGCACGCGTGCGACGGCCGCCTGCGCGGACAGCGCCTCGAAGTCGCGCGCCGCCTGCGCGCTGCGCACCGTGCCGACCACTGTGTGGCCGGCGGCCAGCGCTTCCTGGGCCAGCGCGCGGCCGAAACCGCTGCTGACGCCGGTAATGAGCATGATGTTGCCGGATGCCATGTGAGCCTCTCCCGAATGTCGATTCAAGCGTGCATACTAGTCTGACGAACGACGCCGAATAAGCCCGATTCCGCTGATTTTCTTGCACAAAACTATGAGCACCGTGCCCGTCTCCGCCCGATCTCCAGCGCTGTCGCCGCGCGACCGGAAGCGCCTGGTGGCGCTGCTGCGCGCGCTGGCGCCGAACGAGGGCTACAACCTGACCGCGCTGCCGAGCGTGCGCATCCTGCGCTCGAACCGCGCGCTGTCGCGCACGCCGGTGCTGTACGACCCGGGCATCGTGATCGTGTGCCAGGGGTCGAAGCGCGGCTACTTCGGCGGCGAGTGCTATCTGTACGACGAACACCATTATCTGGCCGTCTCCGTGCCGGTCCCGTTCAGCATGGAAACCGACGCGACGCCCGATCGGCCGCTGCTCGCGCTGTACCTGCACCTCGATTTCACGCTGGCCGCCGAACTCGCCGCGCAGATCGACCGCGTGGGCGTCGCGGAAACGGTGCAGGCGCCGAAGAGCATGATGTCGACGCCGATGGACGAAGCGATGCACGCGTCGGTGCTGCGTTTCGTCGACGCGATGCAGCGGCCGCTCGACGCCGCCGTGCTCGGCCCGGCGCTGCTGCGCGAGCTGTATTTCCGCGTGCTGACCGGCGCGCAGGGCCACGCGATGCGCAGCGCGCTGGCGATGCGCGGGCAATACGGCCGGATCGGGCGATCGTTGCGCATGATCCACGCCGATTACGCGCGGCCGCTCGACGTGTCGCAACTGGCCGACGAAGCCGGCATGAGCGTGCCGAGCTTTCACAGTCACTTCAAGGCGATCACGCAGGTGTCGCCGATGCAGTACCTGAAATCGACGCGGCTGCATCAGGCGCGGCTGTTGATGGTGCGCCAGGACCTGACGGCGGAGGCGGCCGGCTATGCGGTCGGCTATACGAGCCCGTCGCAGTTCAGCCGGGAATTCAAGCGCCTGTTCGGCTTGACGCCGGCGAAGGAAGCGCAGCGCATGCGCGCGAGCTTCGCGATTCCGGAAGCGTTCGACGATGCGGTGTTCGTGTCGTCGCATTGACGTCGTTGACGTGTGCCGAACCCCGGCCGCGACGCGCGCGTTCATCGCGCCGCATCGAGCGCGGCAGGCCAGCGACTTCAGGATGAACGCGGTCACGCCCCGGATGCCCTGCGGCGCCAGCGCGAGACTTCGGCTCTCGGGCCGGCGGCTGGCCGTCGCGGTCGCGGACAATACCGAGGCAGCGATGGCGGAATTCGGCGACCAGTCGCCCGACCACGCGACGCTGACGACCCATCCGGTCATCGCGCTGCTCGCGGTCGAGTCCATCAAGGCCGACGTGAGCGGTCGCGTCTTGCTCGACGCGATGAGTCCGGCAGAATACCGGAAAGTGCTGAAGCATCCCGACATGCAGGCGATGCTCGCACCGCTCGACAAACAGGGCCGACCCACACGAGATACCGATGACCCAGTACACCTTCCGCCTGCTGAACGTCTTCGCCGAATCGACGTTCGGCGGCAACCCGCTGTGCGTGTTCGACGATGCGCGCGGCATGGACGACGCGACCATGCAGGCGCTGGCCGTGCAGTTCAATCTGTCGGAGACGACCTTCGTGCTGCCGTCCGAGCGCGCGCATGCACGCGTGCGCATCTTCACGCCCGGCTACGAGATGGCTTTCGCGGGCCATCCGACGCTCGGCACCGCGCACGTCGTGCGGGACCTGCTCGAGGCAGGCGATGCGCTGTCGCTCGAATTCAAGGCCGGCGTCGTCGACGTCGCCGCGCGCGGCGACGTGTGGACCTTCATCGCGCCGCACGCCGGCATGCCGAACACGGCGCCGTGCGCGTTGCCGAATGCGCAGGTCGCGGCGCTGCTCGGAATCGCGGAAAGCGACCTGCTCGCGCCGCCGCTGTGGGTCGACACCGGTGCCGACCAGTTGCTGGTCGCGCTCAAGGACCCGGCCGCCGTGCGGCGCGCGCAGCCCGATAGCGCGCACCTCGACGTCTGGCCGCGAAGCAGCCTCGGCCGCAAGACCGCCTATGTGTTCGCGTTCGATGCCGCGCGCCCGGGGACGGTCGTGTCCCGCTACTTCTTCGTGAAGCAAGGCGGCGGCGTGTCGGAAGACCCAGGCACCGGATCGGCCTGCGCGAATCTGGGCGGCTGGCTGCTCGCCGCCGGACACGATCTGCCGGCCGCGTTTCGGGTCGAGCAAGGCGAAGCCGTCGGCCGGCCCTGCCTGCTGCGCTTGTCGGTCGATGCCGCGGGCGAAATCGGCGTCGGCGGGCGCGTGATCGAAATCGGGCGCGGCGTGATCAACGTGTGACCGACGCACGCCCGCCGATGCCGACGCCGACGCTCATCGCGCGCCTACCCGCCACACCGTCACTTCGTGCAGCGTCTCGCCCGGCTTGAGCGCCGTCGACGGGAAGGCCGGATGATTCGGCGAATCGGGAAAATGCTCGGCCTCCAGCGCGAACGCATCGGTTTGCCGGTAGGCCGTTCCGCCCTTGCCCGCGACACTGCCGTTCAACCCGTTGGCCGTATAGAACTGCAGCCCCGGCTGCGTCGTGTACAGCTCGAGGAACCGCCCGGACGCCGGGTCGTAAGCACGCGCGGCAAACGCCGGCGCCGTCTGGCCGCCCTGGTCGAGCACCCAGTTCTGGTCGTAGCCATGCGCGATCGCAAGCTGCGGATACGCATCGCGCAAATGCGCGCCGATCGGCGTCAACTGGCGCAGATCCATCGGCGTGCCCGCGACGCTCGCCAGTTGCCCGGTCGGAATCGACGTGCCGTCGGTCGGCGTGAAACGCGATGCGGCGATCTCGATCAGTTGCCGCTCGACGCTACCGGCTGCCTGCCCCGCCAGATTGAAGTAGCTGTGGTTGGTCAGGTTGACGACCGTGTCCCGATCGGTCGTCGCGCGGTAGTCGATGCGGATCTCGTCGTCGCGGGTCAGCGTGTAGGTGACGTCCGTCGTCAGCGTGCCGGGGAAGCCGTTCTCGCCGTCGGGGCTCACGTAGCGCAGCGTGACGCTCGAACCGGCCGCGTCGCTGTGCGTACCGGTGACCTTCCACACCTTCGCGTCGAAACTGTCCGGGCCGCCGTGCAGCGTGTTCGGCCCGTCGTTGACCGGCAGCGTCCACGTCTTGCCGCCGAGCGTGAAACGCCCGCCCGCGATGCGGTTCGCATACCGGCCGATCAGCGCGCCGAAATGGATGTTGCCGTTGTGCGCTTCGTAGTCGCGCAGCGAATCGAAGCCGAGCACGATGTCGGCAACGTGGCCGGTGCGGTCGGGCACGTCGAGCGCGGTCACGATGCCGCCGTACGTGATGACTTTCAGCGTCACGCCGTGCCGGTTCGCGAGCGTGTACTGGCTCACCGCCTGCCCGCTCGCGGTCGTCCCGTAATCGGCGCGGCTGATCGACACGTCGGGCGCCGCCGATGCGGCGGCTGCATGCAGCGCGAACGTTGCGAACACACCTATCGCGAGCATCGGTTGTCGCGGCCAGCGTCGTTTCATGAAAATCTCCAAAGTGGTGCGGCCCGTGCAGGCGCGCAAGTTGCATGCCCGCACGGCGCCACGTTTGCCATGCTGCGCGCATCGTCCGCCCGAGCAATCGCCGCCATGAACGCCGTCTCCACCGATATCGCGCGCACGCTGCGCGCCGCCCGCGATGCCTGCTTCGGCGCGGCGGCCGTGTGGCCGCTCGTCGAGCGCGCATACGGCGAGCTGCGGCGCTTCGATCACACGCTCGCGCATCTGGCGGAATTGTTCGCGCACCTCGCGCCGTATCGTACGGAACCGCCGTGGCCGGTCATCGAGCTCGCGGCATGGGCCCATGACGTCGTCTACGCGACGACGCTGCAGGACGACGCAGACAACGAAGCGCGCAGCGCTCGTGCGGGTCGCGAACACGCACTGTACCGCGTCATGGTTGCACGCGCACGCATCGCATCCGTCCATGGGCCGCGATCTCGTCCTAGCCACGCAGTCGCACCGGCTGCCCGAAACGTACGCCGCCGATCCGCCGTGGCAGCGCGCGGGGCAGATTTTTCTCGACGCCGATCTCGCGATCCTCGCGGCCGCGCCCGACCGGCTCCGCGAACACGACCGTGCGATCGCGCGCGAATGGGCACAGGATCCCGATGCGCCGTCGGCCAGCTTCCGCGTCGGCCGCAAGCGGGCGCTCGTCCATTTGCGCGAGCAGGCGCCGCTGTTTCGCTCGGCGGAATTCGCGCCGCTCGAACCGCGCACGCGACGCAATCTCGACATGCTGATCGACCTCTACGGGTAAGCGCCGCGCAGGCTCGCCACGAACGTGCTCGCCCGGCTCGCGGCGCGGACCGGCGCACCCCGCCTTCGCATCGCGACGATCGCGATCACGTATGGTCCGCGCGCCACCGGCGTGGCGTGACACCGGTCAACCGCGTGAAGGTTCGCGAGAAATGGCTTTGATCGGCGAAGCCGCACGCGGCGGCGATCAGGCTCAACGGCACGTCCGGGTTGCGCATCCACTCCTTCGCCCGTTCGACGCGCTGCACGATGAGCCAGCGATGTGGCGGCAGCCCGGTCGTCCGATGAAACGCCTTGACGAAATGACTGCGAGACAGCCCGCACGCGCTCGCCACGTCGGCCAGCCCGATGTTGCCGTCGAGATGCGCGAGCAGCAGGTCTTTCGCGCGGCGCGCCTGCGACGGCGTGAGCTTGCCGTCCGACTTTTCCCGCCGTTCGCCGATGCCGCCGTATCGGCACGCGACGTGCGCCTGGAACGCCAGCCCTACGTGATCGATGAAGATCTGCGATGCCTCGCCAGGCCGGGCCAGCGCGGGCAGCAGCGCGCGTCCGAGCGCATGGATGACCGAATCGTGGGTGCTCAGATGCGGCGGCAGATAAAGCTGCGGCCGCCGCCGGTCGCCGAGGTCGTCGACCGTTTCCTCGAGCATGGGGCGCGGCAGGTGGAAATGCAGGCAATCGAACGCGCCCTTCAGGTCGGCCACCCAGCGACGGTCGAGATCGTAGATCGACACGGTTCCCGCGTCGTACGGAACGAACGGCGCGGGGCGGCCATCGAGCCACAGATCCTGTTCGCCGAACGCATGCAACTGCAAGACGATCAGATCCGTATTCTCCAGTTCATAGGGCGCGGTCAGCCCCATGTTCCGGCGCAAGGTCTTGAGTCGGACGATACCGATTTGCCCCTTCGGCAACGCCTGCGTGACGATGGTCTGCCTGACGTCGGCCGGGATGAAATCGGAGGACGCGGTGTCCGGCTGAGCGGTGGTCATGGGACGATGCGAAGACACGAATGACAGGAGTGGTCACTCTAGCAAATCACGGTGACGCACGCCGCTCGCGCCGCGGCGGCACTGGTATGATGCGCCAGCCACCCCCTACCGGAATTTGCGATGAAGCTGTCATTCGAAGCGCTCGAAGCCCTGGACGCGATCGACCGCACCGGAACCTTTGCCGAAGCCGCGGAACTGCTGCATCGCGTGCCGTCCGCGCTGACCTACCTCGTGCAGAAACTTGAAAGCGATCTCGGCGTGGCGCTGTTCGACCGCAGCGGCCGGCGCGCGAAGCTCACGCATGCGGGACGCATCGTCGTCGAGGAAGGCCGCCGCCTGCTGCGCGCGGCCGAGCAACTCGAGCTGAAGGCGCTGCGTGCGCAACAGGGCTGGGAAACGGAAGTGCGCGTCTGTATCGACGAAATTCTGCCGTTCGGCGCGCTGTGGCCGTACGTCCACCGCTTCTACGCGCTCGGAATGGACACGCGGCTGCGGCTGTCGACCGAAGTGCTCGGCGGCGCGTGGGATGCGCTGATTTCGCGGCGGGCCGATCTCGTCGTCGGCGCGGCGGGCGAACCGCCGGAATTGCCGGGCATCGTCGCGCGGCCGATCGGCTCGCTCAGGCACGTGTTCGCGGTCGCGCCGTCCCATCCGCTCGCGGCGTTGCCCGAACCGCTCGCGATGGCGTCGGTCGTCCAGTATCGCGGCGCGGTGATCAGCGATACGTCGCGCGAATTGCAGCCGCAGTCCGTCGCGATCGATGCGGGCCAGCCTTACCTCGCGGTACCGACGCTGGCCGCGAAACTGGAAGCGCAATGCGAAGGGCTCGCGGTCGGCACGCTGCCGGAATGCATCGCGGCGCGCGCGATCGCCGACGGCAAGCTCGTCGCGCGCCAGGTGACGGGCATGCGCGACACCACGCACTGCTATCTCGCGTGGCGCGGCGACGAGGCGGGCCGCGCGCTGCACTGGTGGGTCGAGCAACTCGACCAGCCGGATCTCGTCGAGCGTTTCACGACACCCGACTGACGCGCCCGTTCACCGCCCGTCGGCACGCCGGGGCCGCACGCGCTGCCGCCCGGCCGCCCGGCCGCCCGCCGATGACTGACGGCCCGGCGTCGCACGCGTCACGCAGCGCCCCGGCACGGCGCCACGCGCCGCGACGGCAAGCGCACGTCCATCCCGTCCCGCCGGCAACCCTCGCGATTCGCGCCGCGCGTCAGCCGAGCGAATCATGCAGCCGCTTCATTTCCTTCTCGAGCCATCCGATCAGGCTGAACCCCGCGTGCGCCTGCTCGACCGGCGGAATCATCATCCTTTCCTCGGTCGCGACATGTTCGGTGAGCGACTCGCACATCAGCCTGCCGAGCGCCGGCTTCCTGCCGATCAGCGCCGCCAGATCCTCGCTGCGAAGCTGATGCACGGTCATCGCGGTCACCGCGTGGACGGTCGCATGAAGCCGCGTGCCGGCGAGCACGACCGACTGCCCGATCGCATCGCCGGGCGCCATCCGACGGACTTCGACGTCGCCCGCGGCACCCGGCACGAACACCGCCGCGACGCCCGATTCGACGATCGTCAGCACGCGCGACTCGGCATTCGACGCATAGATCACGTCGCCCTTGCCGAACGAACGCGCCACCAGCGCATCGGCCAGCACGGCCAGATCGTCGTCGTCGACGCATGCGAACAATTCGACCGCCCGCAACAGCAGCAGCCGGCGCGATACCGGATGCGCTTGCGATGTCGATGGCGACGCACACGCCGGCGCGGCGCCCGCGAGCGGCCGCCACGCCACGCCCGCCGCGGCCAGGTGCCGATGCGCGAGATCGTAGAGCGCGTTGCGCACGGTGGTTTTCTTCTGCAGTGCGTCGACGTAACAGATGAGTTCGTACTGGATCGCGTTCGCGCGGAACGCCTTCACGACGGCGATCGGCGCGGGGCGCGCGAGCACGTCGAGCGAACTCGCCGCGGCGCGCTCCAGTGCGCCGACGGCGACGGCCGGCCGCACTGCGGGATCGAGGTCGAGCGCGAGCGTGACGCCGTGCAGGCCGGCCGGCTCGCTGAGGTTCACGATCGTGGCGCGCGCCGCCGCGCTGTTCGGCACGACGACCAGGTTGCCGAGGCTGTCGATCAGCTTCGTCGCGCGCCAGTTGCTCTCGACGATCCGCCCTTCGAGCTCGCCGATCGACACCGTATCGTCGAGCCGGAACGGTTGCGTGGTATTCAGCACGAGCCCGGAGAACACGTCGTTCAGCGTGTTCTGGAGCGCGAGACCGAGTATCACCGCGACGGCGCCGGAGGTCGCGACGAGGCCGCTCAACGGCAGGCCGAGCACGTAGCCCAGCGCGGCCACCGCGGCCGCGCCGAACACGATGCCTGCGGCGATGTCGTGAAAGAGCCGCTGGCTGTGCCATGCACGCGGCAGCAGCAGATGATTGAGCAGCAGGCTGAACACGATCGCGCACTGGAGCCACCATGCGATGCAGATCGCCTGGACCGCGATCCGGTCGAGCCCGCCGATCGATGCGGGCACCGCGAGCGGGCTCACGCCGGTCGCGAACAGCACGGCGCTCAGCGCGGCGAACGCCGCACAGCGCCGGATCGCGCGCGTCACGGGGCGCGCGCGCCCGAACAGCCGCCACGCGGCGAGATCGGCCAGCACGATCGGCGCGCCGTAGATCGCCGTATCGGAGAAATTCAACATGTCGGATCGCCATCGCGGCGCGCGAAAGGGTCAAGGCGGCAAGACGAACGTCGCCGCGGGAACGGAATCATCGGACGCATCGCGTGCCGGCCGTCGTCGCGCCGGTCGCGGCTAGTCGCGCCGGCGCGCGACGCCCGGCAACGGCAACACGTAGCGGCCGGCGCCGGCGATCGCGATCGTGCCGAACAGGATCAGCAGCATCCATGCGAACTGCGCATCGCGCAGCGGCCAGTCCGGGTGCACGAACACCAGCGCGACGAGCGTGACGATCATCACCGGCAGCGCCGCGAGCCTCGGGTACAGGCCGACGATCATGAAGATCGGGCACACGACCTCCGCGAAGATCGCGAACACGATCGACAGCGTGCGGCCGAGATGGAACGGATCCTCGATGGCGGCGGCTTCGGCCGTGTAATGCAGGATCTTCGGCAGGCCGTGAACCACGAGCAGCAGCACGCTGGCCGATACACGCAGGAACAGCAGGCCGAGATCGGTCGCGTGGCTGGAAAGGTCGGAGTGGGCAGGATTCATGCGGCGTTTCGTCGATTGAGCGGGATGCACGGCGGCGTGCGCCGGGTGGCATGCCGGCGCCCGCCGTCCAGGCAATCTACGCGTGCCGCCTGCCGCTGTCCTGTATCCGGGCTGAATCGTTCTGAAACAGACGAGCGGCGCGCGAACCCGGCGTCACGACTCGCGCGACGGCAACTCGGCCTCGGCCGCATCGAATCCGAGCGCGTGCACTTCCGACCACGCATCATGCGCCGCCTGCGTCGACTCCGCCGTATGCGCGAGCGCAGCCGCATACGCGGCCAGCAATCGCACGCGCGCATCGTCGGACACCAGGGCGGCATCCGCGTCGCGCATCGCATCGAGCGCGACGCGCGCGCGCTCCCGACATTCGTCGACGAGCGACAGATCGAACAGGCAAGGCACCGCGACGGCCGCGAGCGCGATGCCGAGCGCCGCGTCGCCGCGCGCCGAAAATGCCCAGTCGAGCGCAGCACGCAGATTGCCGAGTTCGCACCGGACCGCGTCGAGCCGGGTCGTGCCGCCCGGCTCGCCGCCTGGCTGCTCGCCGCCGTGGGTCGCGCTCCGGAACAGCGCGAGAAAGTAGGCCGCATGCGCGCGGGCGGCAGCCTCGCCCTCGCCGTGACTGTCGAGCTGCTGTTGCGCGTAGGCCCGCGTGGTCGTCAGCAGCCGGTAGCGCGGCGTGCCGTGCGCGGTCTCGAGGATCAGCAGCGACTTCGACACGAGGCCGGCGATCGTATCGAGCAGGTCGGCGCCGGCCAGCCCGTTGGCGCCGACGACCTCGCGCACGGCCTCGATCGCGAAGCTGTCGCGGAACACGCCGAGCCATCGCAGCAGCAGGCGCTCGGACTCCCCGAGCAACCGGTAGCTCCAGTCGTACATCGCCTGCAGCGTCTGATGGCGCGGCAACGCGGTGCGAAATCCGCCGGTCAGCAGCCGGAAGTGATCGTCGAGATGGGCGGCCAGCACGTCGATGCCGAGCACGGCGGCGCGTGCCGCGGCCAGCTCGATCGCGAGCGGCAGGCCGTCGAGGCGGCGGCAGACCGACGCCATCAACGACAGGCTGCGCGCGTCGAGCGGAAAGCGCGGATCGGCCGCGCGTGCGCGCGCCGCGAACAACTGCACCGCGCTCGCGCCCATCGCCTCGTGATCGCCGGCGCCTTCGCCCGGTATGTCGAGCGGCGGCACCGGGCACACGCGCTCGCCGTGGATGCGCAGCGATTCCCGGCTCGTCGCGAGCACGCACAGCCCGTCGTCCGCATCGGTGAGCGCGCTCGCGATCCGCGCGGCGGCGTCGAGCAGGTGCTCGCAGTTGTCGAGCACGAGCAGCATCCGGCGCCGCGCGACGCTGGCGAGCACCGCTTCGAGCGTCAGCGAGCCGGTCGGCTGCGTGATGCCGAACGCGCCGGCGAGCGCGTCCGGCACGAAGCGCGGACACGCGACGGTGGCGAGCGAAACGAATACGGTGCCTTCCGGAAAGCGCGCGTCGGCGCGCGCCGCCGCTTCGATCGCGACCCGCGTCTTGCCGATGCCGCCCGCGCCGACGAGCGTCACGATGCGCGCCGTGCGCAGCGCGGCCAGCACGTCGGCGACCGTCTGTTCGCGGCCGAACAACGCGCCCGGCGCGGCGGACGGCCGCCACGTGGCCGGGCGCACGGGCGCGGCGCCCGCGTCCTGCCCGGAAACCAGCCGATAGCCGCGACCGGGTACCGTCACGATCAGGTTCCGGTCGCCGGCCAGCGCCTTGCGCAGCGATGCGATGTGCACCTGCAGGTTGTTTTCCTCCACCACGGTGTGCGGCCACACGCGCTGCATGATTTCATCTTTCGATACCAGCGCACCGTTCGCCCGAATCAACAGTTCGAGAATTTCGAATGCGCGGCTGCCGATGCGCAGCAGCTTGCCGTTCGAACGAATTTCACGTCTGTCGAGAAAAACGTGAAGTGTTCCAATCCGGATCATGGGAATTTCTTGAGGGTGACATTCAACGGCGCCCGGCTGAAATCGGGTGCCGGTTCGCCATCAATGCTACGGTATTTGCATGATCGAATGATTCAAATTATCAGAATGGACGGCTCGAATTTTTTGAAATGACGAAAATGCCGCGGCGGGGCCCGGCGCCCGACACGTCCGCATGCACCGGCATGCGGCAGGACGATGCACGTTTCATGTGCAAATCATGGATGCGTCCATGAACGCGATTTCGATATATCAGACGAAATTGCCGAGCGCGGAAATGCCGCGCATTTCCCTTTTCGATTCGCCCGGCCGATTCCCGATTCATTTTCCGCTCGATCCGTTGCACCGGCCGAATATCCGCGGGATTATCGGCATCGCCTCGAATCGATTCGCCGCGCGGCGCCGCGGCGCGCGCTCAGGACCGCGCGAACGCCAGCAGCTCGTCGTTCAGCCGCGTCGCGTGCGTCAGGTAAAGCGCATGCGGACCGCCTTCGTAGACGCTCAGCGTCGCATGCGGGACCAGCTTCGCCGTCGCGGCGCCGGTCAGCGCGAGCGGAACCGTCTGGTCGTCGTCGCCGTGAATCACGCGCGTCGGCACGTCGAATCGTTGCAGGTCGGCCCGAAAATCGGTCTCGGAAAACGCGCGAACGCAATCAAGCGTGCCCTTCAGCCCGGCCTGCCACGCCATGAACGACGTCCAGTCGAGCGCGGCGCGCGAAACCGTCGAACCGTCGCGGTTCGACCCGGTAAAGAGGGGCCAGAAGCCGTCGAGAAAGGCGGCGCGATCGGCCGCGATGCCCGCGCGAATGCCGTCGAAGAGCGCGACGTCCACGCCTTCCGGATGATCGTCGCGGCGCGCGATGAGCGGCGTCACCGAACCGATCAGCACCGCCTTCGACACGCGCTTCGTGCCATGCCGGCCGATGTAGCGGGCCACCTCGCCGCCGCCCATCGAAAAGCCGACGAGCGTCACGTCATGCAGGTCGAGCGTGTCGAGCAGCGTCGCGAGATCGTCGGCCAGCGTGTCGTAGTCGTAACCGCCCCACGGCTGGCCGGAGCGGCCGAAGCCGCGCCGGTCGTATGCGACGCAGCGCAGGCCGTGCGACGCGAGATGGTGCATCTGCACGTCCCACATGTCGGCATTCAGCGGCCAGCCGTGAATGAACACGACCGGGCGGCCGCTGCCCCAGTCCTTGTAGTGAATCGACACGCCGTCGCGGGTGGTGAACGTGCTCATGAGGGTTCCTTTCGAATAGGGAAGCCGCGCCCGCGGATGTGGGCGCGGCCGAAGCGTGCGGCGCGGCGCGTCATGCCCGGGACTGCCGGGCGGCGAACTGCTCGAGCGCCGCCGCGAGAATCATCTCGCGGCAGTTCGCGGGGCGTCTCTCGCCGCGCCATTGGGGTTTGTAGATCACGTCGCCCACCCGGATCGGTTGCCCGGTGAGCGCGCAGCGCGCCAGCCTGCGCGCCTTCGCGCAGATCCAGCGTTGCTCGTCGTAGCGACAGCGCGTCGGATCGCTCCATGACACCAGCATCGACGAATCGGTCTGCCGCTCGACGGCGACGATCGCGCTGCGGCGGCGCACGTCGCCGCTCGATGGCGTCGGCGCGTCGTCCCGATGCGGGCGACAGGAGCCGTCCGCGGTCCGCTCGCGCGGCATCATCCGGAGGCTCGCGGCGGGCGACGGCCTGAGCGACGTGATCATGTGCTCCCAACGATTGAAGGCGTCCATGGCGGCTTATCCAGGCAAGTGACGGGCGGTGCGGGCGTGGGGGCCCGCTCGCGTCGCGGCAAACACACGGCGGGTGACCCGATGCTGACGATAGTCGCCGTGCGCTGAAGAGTCCCGGTCACGCGCTTAATTTTTCTGCAGTGCGGCAATGCCGCTCGCGGCGCCGCGGCGTTCAAGAAAATTCAGCCGGATTTCAGTACGGCGCGCACCGCGCCGGGATACGCTCCTGACGGCATCCGATCGTCCGCGCGCACCAACCGACGCGACGGCGCACGCCGGACGGCCGCCGGGCGGGATGGCCGCGGCCGGCCGCCACCGATCCACCATCCCGCGGCCTCGCCGCCGCACACCTCAGGAGTCCAGATGCATCCCGAACAGACCGACGCCGTTTCGTCGGCTCGCCGCCGCGACATGCTGCTCGCCGGCGCGACCGCCGTCGCGGCCGCCGCGCTGCCCGCGATGGCGGCCGCGGCCGGCACGCCCTCCCGCCACCCCTCTTCCGCGCATTCAGGAGCGCACACGATGAACACGATCACCACGAAGGACGGCACGCAGATCTACTTCAAGGACTGGGGCAGCGGCCGCCCGGTCGTGTTCTCGCACGGCTGGCCGCTGTGCGCGGACGCGTGGGACGCGCAGATGCTGTTCCTCGTGCAGCACGGCTATCGCGTGATCGCGCACGACCGCCGCGGCCACGGCCGTTCGAGCCAGCCGTCGAACGGCAACGACATGAACACGTACGCCGACGATCTCGCCGCGCTGCTCGACGCGCTCGACGTGCGCGAAGCGACGCTCGTCGGCCACTCCACCGGCGGCGGCGAAGTCGCGCGCTACATCGGCCGGCATGGCACGAAACGCGTGTCGAAGGCGGTGCTGATCGGCGCGGTGCCGCCGCAGATGGTGAAATCGGCGACCAATCCGGGCGGCCTGCCGATGGAGGTATTCGACGGCATCCGCAAGAACGTCGCGGAAAACCGTTCGCAGTTCTACAAGGATCTGGCCGTGCCGTTCTTCGGTTTCAATCGCCCGAACGCGAAGGTGTCGCAGGGCACGATCGACGCATTCTGGTCGCAGGGGATGATGGGCGGCATCCATGGCCAGTACCTGTGCGTGAAGGAGTTTTCCGAAGTCGACTACACGGACGACCTGAAGAAGATCGACGTGCCGACGCTCGTGCTGCACGGCGACGACGACCAGATCGTGCCGATCGACGATTCGGCCCGGCTGTCGTCGAAGATCGTGAAGCACGCGGTGCTGAAGGTGATCGAAGGCGGCTCGCACGGCATGTGCGTGGTGAGCGCCGATCGCATCAACGCCGAGTTGCTCGCGTTCCTGCAGGCGTAAGCCTGCCGTCCGTCGCGGCGGCGCGCATGCCGCCGCGACGGACGCCGCAGGTGCCGTTCAGGACTTTTCAGGACATTTCAGCCCATGCGGCGCCGCATTCACGGCGCCCGCACCGGGCGCAACAGGATGCCGAGCAGTGCGCCGGCGAGCGCGAACGCCATCGCCACGCGAAAGTTGTCGGCCAGCGCGAGCGTCGTGGCCTGCACGCGCACCGCACGATCGACGAGCGCATAGGCCGCCTCGTTGCCCGTCGCGAACGTGGCGCCGTGCGCCACCAGCGACGCCGCGCCGGCCCGCAGCCGTTCGAGCGTTTCCGGATCCGACAGCGACACATGCAGACCGACGAGATTCGAATGGGTAGCCTCCCTGATCCGCTGAATCACCGCGATCGACGTCGTGCCGAGCTGCCCGCTCAGCAGGCGCGTCGTCTGCACGACCGCGCCGAACGTCAGCGCATGCTCGGCCGTCACGTGCCTGCCGAAGAAGACGATGACCGACGTGAGCGCCATCGTCTGGCCGAGCGCCTGCAGCAATTGCGACGGAATGAAGTCGGGTTCGGCCCACACCGGCGTGAGCCGCGAGCCGAGCGCAAACGCGATCGCCACCACCGCGAAGCCGGCGACGATCAGCCGGCGCGGGTCGACACGCTGCAGCAACAGCGCGACGCACGGCGCGAACAGCAACTGCGGAATCGCGATCCAGCGCAGCGTATCGCCGATCTGCAGCGGGCGCAGCCCGTACGTACTCGCGAGGAACAGCGACGGGATGAAGCTCGTGTTGAGCACGGTGAAGCGCACGAGGCCGACGAGCACGATCAGCAGCGCGACGTTCGGCCGCGCGAGGTAGCCGAGATCGATGCCGGCGCGCGGCGACGCGAGCTCGTGGATCAGGAACGCGGCGACCATCAGGATGCCGACGGCCAGCAGCACGACGATCAGCGGCGACTGCAGCCAGAACAGCCGCTCGCCCTGGTCGAGCGCGATGCACAGGCAGGCGAACCCGCCCGCGCCGAGCAGCATGCCGCGCGCGTCGATGCCGGACGCGAAGCGCTTGACCGGCTCGTCGGCGAGCGACAGCATCAGGCAGGCGATGAACGGCAGGGTCAGCACCGCGTTCTGCCAGAACAGCCAGCGCCAGCTCAGGTGCTCGCTGTACCAGCCTTCGAGCGTGGCCGACAGGTTCAGCGACATCTCGAGATTCATCGCATACGCGGCGATGCCGAACGGAATGAGCCGCGCCGGCAGCGTGCGCACGACGAAGCCGATCGTCAGCGGCACGAACACGCCCGATGCGCACCCGGCGAGCGCCTGAAACACGATGAACGCACCGAATCGCGTGCAGAGCGGCAGCACGCTTTCGGCGCAGAGAAACACCACGGCGCCCGCGAGCAGCACGCGGCGTGTGCCGAACAGGTAGGCCGCGGCGATCGCCAGCGGCCCGACGAACATCTGCGACGCGGTAAATGCGGTGTTGATCCACGCGCCTTCGTCGACACCGATGCCGAGCGCGCCGCGCACGTCGGCCAAGCCGAGCGACGTGATGCGCGACGTCAGCGTCGCGATGACCGCACCGAGCAGCACGGCCGCGATCGCGGCGATCGACCGGAACGTCGGAACGTCGGAGGCCGCGCCCGCGGCCGGCCCTGGCGCGGCACTGCCGGTGGCGAACGTCGTGTTCATCGTCGAGCGGCTCCCGTTTGTCAAGCTGGCGCAAGCATAACGCGATGCGCCGAATCCCGTCCGTACGATGGAGTGTGCCGATCATGACCCCGCCCTCGCCCGATACCCGATCTTCCGCGGCCTCCGTGCCTTCCACGCCCGCGCCCGCGCGCTCGCGCCGGCCGGCCGTCGTCGCGATCGCCGTGCTCGCGCTGTTGCTCGTCGCGTTGCTCGTGTACGAGTTCGACGCACGCGATCGCGGCACCGACGACGCGTACGTGACCGGCCACCTGCACGTGATCTCGCCGCGCGTGGCCGGCGCGGTCGAGCGCGTGCTCGTCGACGACAACCAGTTCGTGCATGCGGGCGACGCGCTCGTGCAGATCGACCGCCGCGATTTCGACGTGCGCGTCGCGGTGCAGCGCGCACGCGTCGCCCAGGCGCATGCCGATGCGAGCCGCGCACGCGCGCTGATCGAACAGGCGGACGCGGCGCTCGTGTCGGCGCACGCCGATGCCGAAAAAGCCGAACTCGATTACGCGCGTGCCCGCGAGCTGACCCGCGAGACGCCGCGCGGCTTGTCGAAGCAGGAGTTCGATGCGGCCGATGCCGCACGCAAGTCGGCCCGCGCGCGCGTCGCGGCGGCCGATGCGCAACGGCGCAGCGCCGCCGCCGCCGCTCAGGCCGCCGATGCCGCGTCGAGCCAGAACGATGCCGAGCTGCGCGACGCGCAGTTGCAGCTCGGGTACACGACGGTCGTCGCGCCGTCGGACGGCTACGTCGGCAAGAAGACCGTCGAGACCGGCGAGCATGTCGCGCCCGGTCAGGCGCTGCTCACGCTGGTCGAGCCGCATCCGTGGATCGTCGCCAATTTCCGCGAGACGCAACTGCGGCACGTGCGCGCCGGCGACGCCGTGCAACTGCGCTTCGATGCGCTGCCGCAGCGCGTGTTCACCGGCCGCATCGACAGCCTGTCGCCCGCGACGGGCGCGCAGTTCGCGCTGCTGCCGCCCGACAACGCGACCGGCAATTTCACGAAGGTCACGCAACGGGTGCCCGTGAAGATCCTGCTCGACGGCCCGGCGGCGACGGAACCGCGCATCCGGCCCGGGCTGTCGGTCGTCGTCACGCTGCAACCCGGCGGTGAATCGCGATGAAGCGCGCATGCATCCTCGTCGCCGCGAGCGTGCTGGCCGCGTGCTCGATCTCGCCGCAGCCGCTCGCGCCCGTCCCGGTCGGACACGACGGGTTCCGCCATGCCGATCCGTCGACCGATGCGGGTGCGCCGTCGCTCGCGGCATGGCCCGCGTGGTTCGGCGATCCGCAGCTCGGCCGCCTCGTCGACGCCGCGCTCGCGCACAACCTCGATATCCGCGCGGCGGCCGCGCGCGTCGACCAGGCGCGGGCGCTGCTCGGCATCCGCGATGCCGCGCTCGCGCCGACCGTGCGCGTCGATCCGTCGTTCAGCCGCACGCGCGTATCGGGCACGGTCGACAACGCGCTGCCGAAGCGGACGATGCACAACTGGTCGGTTCCCGTCGCCGCGAGCTACGAAGTCGATCTATGGGGGCGCTTGCGCGGCGATGCCGACGTCGGCGAACAGAACGTGCTGCAGGCCGCGGCCGATCGCGATGCGATCCGCTTGAGGATCGCGACCGAAGTCGCCGTCGACTACCTGACGCTACGCTACGTCGACGACGATCTCGCGACGCTCGACAGAGCGATCGGGCTGCGCCGCACCGCGCTGGACGTGATCGCCGCACGCGTGCGGGCCGGCGCGGCGAGCGACCTCGACGGGCTGCGCGCATCGGCCGACCTCGATACCGCGCATGCCGATCTCGCGGAAAGCCGCCGGCTGCGCGACAACCTCGTCGACGCCATCGCGGTGCTGACCGGCGTGTCGCCGACTGCGTTCGACGTCGACACGCGCGCCGTGCCCGTGCGCGTGCCGGACGTGCCGGCCGGGCTGCCGTCCGCGCTGCTGGCGCGACGCCCCGACGTGTTCGCGGCCGCGCGGCGCGCCGATGCGGCGTCGCTCGAACTGGGCATCGCGCGCACCGCGTGGTTGCCCACGCTGACGCTGACCGCCGACGGCGGTTTCGCCACCCGCGACCTGCGCTCGTTTCTCGACCGCAACAGCTCGCTGTGGAGCCTCGGCGCGAACGTCGCACTGACGCTGTTCGACGGCGGCAAGCGCGACGCGGCGGTTGCCGCCGCGCGGGCCGGCACGGACATCGCCGACGCGAACTATCGCGCGACGGCGCTCGGCGCGCTGCGCGACGTGCAGGACGCGCTCAACGACATCGCCGCGCAAAAGGAACGGATCGCACGCTACGCCAGCGCCGCGCGCGCGACCGACGCGGCGGCGCGCCTGTCGCTGAGCCGTTACGCGCACGGTTACGTCAGCTACCTCGAAGTCATCGATGCCGATCGCGACGCACTGAACGCGCGGCGCCAGCTGATTCACAGCCGGCAGGCGCTCGCGATCGCGACGGTGGGCCTCGTGCGTGCGTTGGGCGGCGGGTGGACGCCGCCGGCGCGGACGGGCCGTGACGGGTCGCGCGGTTCGACGCAGGCCGACGCCGGATGAAACTACGATCCGGGGCGGTCGCGACGCCTTCGCACACGCGTCAGGCCCTCGCGAGCCGATGCGCGTCCTCGCCGAGAAACCGGTGCACGAAGGTCACGGCCATCGCGCCTTCGCCGACCGCCGACGCGACGCGCTTGACCGACCCCGATCGCACGTCGCCGGCCGCGAACGATCCCGGCACGCTGGTTTCCAGATGGTACGGCCGGCGCTCGAGCGGCCACACGCGCTCGAACGCCGGACAGTCGTACAGGTCGCCGCCGGTCACGAGATAACCGTCCGGATTGCGGATGATGTCGGTATCCTTCGCCCAGTCGGTGTTCGGCGCGCCGCCGATGCACACGAACAGGCGCGTGGCCGGCAGCCGTTCGCGCGTGCCGTCCGCCGAGCGAAGCTCGATCGCGTCGAGCCAGCCGTCGCCGTGCAGGGCAACGACGCTCGACTGGTAGCGGACCTCGATGTTCGGCGTCCGCTCGATCCGGTCGATCAGGTAGCGCGACAGCGTGTCGGCGAGCGACGCACCGCGCACGAGCATCGTCACCTGACGCGCATGCCGCGAGAAATTCATCGCGGCCTGGCCGGCCGAGTTGCCGCCGCCGACGATGAACACCTGTTCGCCCGCGCACATCGGCGCTTCGCTGGAACCGGCGCCGTAGAACAGCCCGGCATTCAGGAACGCCGGCTCTTCCGGCAGGCCGAGGCTGCGATATTCGATGCCGGTCGCGCAGATGTTCGCGCGCGCGACCAGGGTCGACCCGTCGGCGAGCTCGACGCGGATCTTGCCGTCGACGAAGGTCGCATGCACGCCCTCGCGCATCGTCAGCAGCTCGACGCCGAACTTGACCGCCTGCTCGCGCGCGCGTTCCGCGAGTTCCGCGCCCGGAATGCCGTCGGGGAAGCCCATGTAGTTCTCGATCAGCGAACTCGTGCCGGCCTGCCCGCCCACCGCGCCGCGCTCGATCACGACCGCGCGCAGCCCTTCGGACGCCGCGTAGACCGCCGCCGACAACCCGGCCGGCCCGGCGCCGTAGATCGACACGTCGTATTCGACGAAGCGCGGCCGCGCGACCCAGCCGAGCCGCGCGGCGATGTCGGCCAGCGTCGGCTGGTACAGGCGCGAGCCGTCCGGAAAGATCACGACCGGCAGCCGGATGTCGCGCAGCGGCGCGATGCCGAGCTCGCGCGCGCAGTCGGCGTCGGACGTCAGCTCGCACCAGTCGTACGCGACCATGCGCCGCTGCAGGAAATCGCGGATCGCGTACGCGTCCTTGCTGTGCGGCAGGCCGACGATCCGGACCAGTTGCGACTGAATCATGCGCGGCTCCCGAAGAAATCGATGCTGGATGCGGTCCGGCCGTCGCCAGGATAAAAGGGTGAGCCGGACGCACCGCGACTGTACGCCGCGCCGACGCGCCGCACGCGCGATTTCATAACAATTAAGGCGCGGCCGCCGCGCGGCGCCGCACAATGCGGCATCCCCGTCCCCGCTTGCGGCATCGCGCCGGCCGCGTCGCAAGCGTCGTTCCCCGCGCCGGCACCGGAGCGCAAGATGGCCATCGCCTGTACGCATCTCGACGAAGCACGCGTGCTCGACACCGACAAGGACTACTGCGAGGAATGCATCAAATCGGGCAGCGGCTGGGTGCATTTGCGGATGTGCCTGATCTGCGGACACGTCGGCTGCTGCGACTCGTCGCCGAATCGCCACGCGAGCCGGCATTTCCGCGACACCGGACACCGGCTCGTCCGCTCGATCGAGCCCGGCGAGCGCTGGATCTGGTGCTACGAGGACGAAGTCGTCGCCGGCGAGGTGCCGTCGTAACGTGACGCGCGGCGCACTCGGCGCCCGTTCGTCGCCGATTCGCCCCCGGTTCCGGGCCAAGGGTTAACACGGCTGGATCACGGCTTTGCGCCGCGTCGTTTTCGGCCTAGAATTTATCGAACGATAACTTATCCTTCGATAAACAAGAGGTTCGCCATGCCTGTCTCGCGACTCGCGCATTACTCGATCCGCACGCCTGATCTCGAAGCCTCGTGCCGCTTCTACGAACGCGTGCTCGGCTTCAGACGCGGCTACCGCCCGCCGTTCGACTTTCCGGGCGCGTGGCTCTATCTCGGCGACGACGAAGCCGATTACGGCACGGTCCACCTGATCGGCATCGATCCGGCCAACCCCCACGGGCTGGCCGCGTATCTCGGCGACAAGCCCGTGCCGGCCGCGGGCACCGGCACCGTCGACCACATCGCGTTCGTCGCGACCGGCGTCGAGGCGATGTGGCGCACGCTGCGTGACGAGCGCATCGCGTGGCGCGACCGCACCGTGCCGAGCCTCGGGCTGCATCAGGTGTTCATCGAGGATCCGTCGGGCGTGACGATCGAACTGAACTACCCGGCCGCCGAAGTCGCCGGCCTCGACATACGCGGCGCCGCAGCGGCCGCCGCCACCCGTGGAGACTGACATGCGCACCACTTCGACGCATCGCAAGGCCGCCATCGTCGGCGGCTCGCTGGGCGGGCTGTTCGCCGCGAACCTGCTGCTGCGCCACGGCTGGGACGTGGACGTGTTCGAGCGCGTGCCCGACGCGCTGTCCGGCCGCGGCGCCGGCATCGTCACGCATCCGGAGCTGTTCGACGTGCTGCGCGCGGCCGGCGTGCGCATCGACGCATCGATCGGCGTGAACGTCGAATCGCGCATCACGCTGGCGCGGGACGGTACGCTCGCCGCCGAGCGGCAACAGCCGCAGACGCTGACCGCATGGAGCAAGATGTACCACGTGTTGCGCGCCGCGCTGCCCGATCAGCACCATCACGCGGGGGCCGTCGTCGCCGACGTCGCGGACGGGCCCGAGCGCGCGACGCTCACGCTGGCCGACGGGTCGGTCGTGCATGCCGACCTCGTCGTCGCGGCCGACGGCTTCCGTTCGGCGATCCGCGAACGGTTGCTGCCGGACGCGCGCCTGCAGTACGCGGGCTATGTCGCGTGGCGCGGCCTCGTCGACGAACGCGAACTGTCCGGGCGCACACATGCGGCGCTGTTCGACAAGTTCGCGTTCGGCCTGCCGCCGCACGAGCAGATCCTCGGCTACCCGGTCGCCGGCCAGCACAACAGCACGCAGCCCGGCGAGCGCCGCTACAACTTCGTGTGGTATCGCGCGACCCGCGAGGACACCGACCTGCCGAACCTGCTCACCGACGCGACGGGCAAGCTGTGGGCGGCCGGCATTCCGCCGACGCTGATCCGCCGCGACGTGCTCGCCGACATGGAAGACGCCGCGCATGCATTGCTCGCGCCGCAGTTCGCGGAAGTCGTGTCGCGCGCCGCGCAGCCGCTGTTCCAGCCGATCTACGATCTCGAGGTGCCGCGCATGGCGTTCGGCCGCATCGCGCTGCTCGGCGATGCCGCATTCGTCGCGCGGCCGCATTGCGGAATGGGCGTCACGAAGGCCGCGGGCGACGCGCTGGCGCTCGTCGGCGCGCTGGCCGCGCATGCCGATCCGCTCGACGCACTGCACGCGTACAGCGACACGCGCACCGCGTTCGGCGCCGCGATCGTCGAACACGCGCGCCATCTCGGCGCATACATGCAGGCGCAACTGAAGAACGACACCGAACGCGAGATGGCCGAGCGTTACCGCACCGCGGAAGTCGTGATGCGCGAAACGGCCGTGCCGCCGTCGCTCTGACCACCGGCGGGCGCATGCACGACGTGTCGCGCCCGCCGCATCGCGCCCCATCCGATACCGACAAGGAGACACCGTGAACCGCTCGATTCCGGCTGCCGCCGGCCCCGCACCCGATCCGGACCTGCCCGCCGCGGCCATGCATCCGCTGCTGCGCGATGCCCGCTTCCGCCATCTCGTCACGCGAAGGAGGCGATTCGCGTGGTCGCTGACCGCGGTCATGCTCGCGCTTTACTTCGCATTCATCCTGTCGCTCGCGTTCTCGCCGGCATGGCTCGGCCGGCCGATCGTGGCGGGCCGCCCGACCACGTGGGGCATCCCGGTCGGTTTCGGCATGTTCGTCGCGACGTTCGCACTCGTCGCGCTGTACGTGTGGCGTGCGAATGCGGTGCACGACGCGCTCGTCGCGTCGATCCGCGACGGAGGCGGCCAATGAAACGCACCGTCGCCATCCTCGTCACCGCGGCCGCGGTCGCCGCGGGGCCGGCGTTCGCGGCCGGCCCCGCCGCGCTCGCGCATCCGCACAATCCGGTCGCCATCGGCATGTTCGTGCTGTTCGTCGCGTCGACGCTCGTCATCACGCGCTGGGCCGCCCGCCAGAACCGCAGCGTCGCCGATCATTACGCGGCCGGCGGGCGCATCACCGCGCTGCAGAACGGCTGGGCGATCGCCGGCGACTACATGTCGGCCGCGTCGCTGCTCGGCATCTCGGCGCTCGTGTTCACGAGCGGTTACGACGGGCTGATCTATTCGGTCGGCTTTCTCGCGAGCTGGCCGATCATCCTGTTCCTGATCGCGGAGCCGTTGCGCAATCTCGGCAAGTACACGCTCGCCGACGTCGTGTCGTATCGGCTGCAGCAACGGCCGATCCGTGCGTTCGCCGCGTCGAGCTCGATCGTCATCGTCCTGCTGTATCTCGTGTCGCAGATGGTCGGCGCCGGCAAGCTCGTCGAGCTGCTGTTCGGGCTCGACTACACGGTCGCGGTGGTGATCGTCGGCGTGCTGATGGTCGTCTACGTATTCTTCGGCGGCATGCTCGCCACCACGTGGATCCAGATCGTCAAGGCCGTGCTGTTGCTCGCCGGCGCGGCCTTCATGGCGTTCATGGTGCTGAGCCGCTTCGGCTTCAGCCTCGACGCGCTGTTCGCGCAGGCGTCGCGCGTCCATCCGAAGCACGCGGCCATCATGCGGCCGGGCGGCCTCGTGTCCGATCCGGTGTCCGCGGTATCGCTCGGCCTCGCGCTGATCTTCGGCACGGCCGGCCTGCCGCACATCCTGATGCGCTTCTTCACGGTCGGCGACGTCGGCGCGGCGCGCAAGAGCATCCTCCATGCGACGGGCATCGTCGGGGCCGGCTATGCGCTGATCATCGTGATCGGCTTCGGCACGATCGCGCTCGTCGCGGCGGACCCGCGGTATCACGATGCGTCCGGCGCGGTCGCGGGCGGCGCGAACATGGTGGCGATCCATCTCGCGCATGCGGTCGGCGGCAACTTTTTCCTCGGCTTCATCTGCGCGGTCGCGTTCTCGACGATTCCCGCCGTGGTCGCCGGGCTGACGCTCGCCGGCTCGTCCGCGATCTCGCACGACCTCTATGCGAACGTGCTGCGCCGCGGCCGGGCGACCGACCGCGACGAAATGCGCGTCGCACGCGCGACGACGCTGGTGCTCGGCGTGCTCGCGATCGTGCTGGGCATCGCATTCGAGAAGCAGAACATCGCGTTCATCGTCAGCCTCACGTTCTCGATCGCCGCCAGCTCGAATTTTCCGGTGCTGCTGCTCTCGATCTACTGGCGCGGCCTGACGACGCGCGGCGCGGTGGCCGGCGGCACGATCGGCCTCGTCACGGCGGTCACGCTCACCGTGCTGAGCCCGACCGTCTGGGTCCAGGTGCTCGGCCATGCGCACGCGCCCTACCCGTACGAATATCCGGCGCTGTTCTCGATGGCCGCCGCGTTCATCGCGATCGTCGCGGTATCGGCCACCGACGGGTCGGCCCGCGCGCGACACGAACGCGCGCGCTTCGACGCGCAGCTCGTCGCATGCGAACTCGGCACCCTGCCGCGCCACGGCGCGCGGCAACACGACAATCCCGACCTGGAGACGATTCGATGACCTGCCCCTGCTGTCTGTCCGCCGGGCGCCGCCGCATGCTCGGCGCGTTCGCCGCGCTTGCCGGCGCGGCCGT
The DNA here is from genome assembly GCF_030504405.1 of Burkholderia sp. AU44665. Classification (NCBI taxonomy): domain Bacteria; kingdom Pseudomonadati; phylum Pseudomonadota; class Betaproteobacteria; order Burkholderiales; family Burkholderiaceae; genus Burkholderia; species Burkholderia sp. AU44665. Next base: position 58,371 of record NZ_JAUJRI010000021.1, read on the forward strand.
TGCCGGACGCCCCGCCGCGGCGGCGCAACCGGCGCCCGCGTCGGCCGCGTCGGCCGCGTCGGCCGCTTCGGCCGCGTCGCCCGTGTCGGCCGCTTCGGCCACGCTGGCTGTCCGGCGTCCGCGCGCGATCGACATCCACGCGCATTACTACCCGGAAAGCTTCTGCGACCTCGTCGGCGGCGAAGGCAAGCGCTTCGGCGGCGCATTCGCGTGCGACGGCACGACGTTCACGTTCCGCACGCCGGCCGGCGGCCTCGGGCCGCTGCCGATGAAATTCATCGACGTCGATGCGCGGCTCGCGGACATGGACGCGTCGGGCGTCGACGTGCAGGCGCTGTCGCTGAGCGTGCCGATGGCGTACTGGGGCGACCGGCCGTTCAACGCGAAACTGGCGCGCGCATGGAATACGGCCGCGTCGCGCGTGCACCAGCAGCATCCGGCGCGCTTCGTCGTACTCGCGACGCTGCCGATGCTCGACGCGACCGACGCGATCGACGAGCTCGAGCGCGCGTCGACGCTGCCGGGCGTGCGCGGCGTGTACATGGGCACGAACATCGACAACCGCGACCTCGACGATCCGCGGTTCGCGCCGGTGTTCGCGCGCATCGAACAGCTCGGGCTGCCGGTGTTCCTGCATCCGCAGCAAACCGTCGGCGGCGCGCGCCTCGGCGATTTCTACCTGAGCAACCTGCTCGGCAATCCGTTCGATACGGCCATCGCCGCCTCGCACCTGATCCTCGGCGGCGTGCTCGACCGCCATCCGGCGCTGCATGTCACGCTGCCGCATGCGGGCGGCGCGCTGCCGATCCTCGTCGGCCGGCTGGACGCCGGCTGGACCGTCCGGCCGGAAACGCGCCGGCTCGCGCACAAGCCGAGCAGCTATCTGCGGCGCTTCAGCTACGACACGGTGTCCCACTCGGGGCCGGTGCTGAGCTTCCTGATCGAGAACGTCGGCATCGACCGGCTGGTGCTCGGCAGCGACTATTGTTTCGACATGGGCTACGCGCAACCGGTGCGTTTTCTCGATCGGCTGGACCTGCCCGACGACCAGCGCGCGATGGTGCTCGGCGGCAATGCGGGCCGGCTGCTGCGGATCTAGCTGGCGCGCGCGTGCCGGATGTCGCCGAACCGGCCCGGCCCGCCGTTCAGAACGTTTCAGCCGGACTTCAGGAAATGATGCGGGCGTCTGCGTAGACTGGCTGCAAGAGCGACCGCGCTGGCCAGCCCGCGCGCCTTTTCGACTGATGGAGTGACGACGTGAATCCAGTTGCCAATTACCGCCTCGCCGCAACGCGTTCGCGGCCCGGCCGGCCGCCGCACGACGGCCCGGGCACGCCGCGCGCGACGTGCGGCGCACCGCTTCGCGCGGAGCGCGCATGAAGCACAAACGACTCTGGTTCGGCGCGGCCGGCATCGCGGTCGCCGGCCTGGCGATCGCGATCGGCATCATGGTGCGGCCGTCAATCGCGCCGATCGACCCGCCCGCCCCCGCTTCGTTCGATCCGCAACTGGTGCGCGCCGGCGCGCGCGTCGTCGCGCTCGGCGACTGCGTCGTGTGCCACACCGCGAAGGACGGCAAGCCGTTCGCGGGCGGGTTGCCGCTCGCGACGCCGTTCGGCACGATCTACGCGACCAACATCACGCCCGATGCCGAAACGGGGATCGGCCGCTGGTCGCGCGACGCGTTCGCCCGCGCGCTGCGCACCGGCATCGGACGCAACGGCCAGCCGCTCTATCCGGCGTTTCCGTACATCCATTTCACGCGGATGTCCGACGACGACATCGCCGCCGCGTATGCGTACCTGATGACCCGCGAGCCGGTGCGCGCGACGCCGCCCGCCAACGACCTGATATTCCCGCTGAACTTCCGGCCGCTGGTGGCGTTCTGGAACGTGCTGTTCCTGCACGAAGGCGCATATCAACCCGACCCTGCGCAGTCCGCGCAATGGAACCGCGGCAGGATGCTCGTCGACGGGCTCGGCCACTGCGCATCGTGCCATTCGCCGCTGAACGCGATCGGCGGCGAGCAGCGCGGCCGCGCGTTCGACGGCGGCATCGTCGACGGCTGGGAAGCGCCGCCGCTCAATGCGCTCGGCGATGCCGCGCGGCCGTGGACGCAGGCGCAGCTCGTCACCTACCTGCGCACCGGCCGCGCGAGCGAACACGGCGCGGCGGCCGGGCCGATGCTGCCTGTCACGCGCGACCTCGCGACGGTGCCGGTGGAGGACGTCGAGGCGATCGCCGCGTACATCCTGTCGATCCAGAAACCGGCGAACGCACGTGCGGCCGCGGCCGCGCATCCGGTCGAACGCGTCGCGACGACGCCGGCCGCGCAGCGCGGCGCGGTGCTGTTCCAGGCATCGTGCGCGCAGTGCCACGGGCCGGCCGCGCCGATGCAGTCGATCGGCGAACGGCCGACGCTCGCGTTCAGCACGGCGGTCAACGCAGACACGCCGCGCAACGCGATCCAGATGATGTTCAACGGCATCGGCTGGCACGGCGAGGATACGCTCAACTACATGCCGTCGTTCATCGACCAGTACGACGACGCGCAGATCGCCGATCTCGCCGCGTACGTGCGAGAAACCTATACCGACCGCCCCGCGTGGTCGGGCGTCGACGCGATGGCCGCGAAGCTCAGAAAAGAGGACACCGCACGATGATCACCCTCACCGTCAACGGCGTGCGCCACACGCTGGACATCGACCCGTCCACGCCGCTGCTGTACGCGCTGCGCAACGACCTGCACCTGCACGGCGCGAAGTTCGGCTGCGGCCTCGGGCAGTGCGGCGCGTGCACCGTGATCGTCGACGGCAAGCCGACGTTCTCGTGCCTGATGCCGGTGGCCGCGGTCGGTTCGCGCAGCGTGCGTACCATCGAGAGCCTCGGCACCGCCGAGCGTCCGGGCCCGCTGCAACGCGCGTTCGTCGAGCACCAGGCCGCGCAGTGCGGCTACTGCATCGCCGGGATGATCATGCGCGCGCAGGCGCTGCTCGAACGCAACCCGAAACCGACCGAACAGGAACTGCGCACGCACATGGAACCGAACCTGTGCCGCTGCGGCACGCACATGCGGATTCTCGCGGCGGTGCGCTCGGTCGCGGGGCTGCCGGCCCCCGAACCCGCTTCCGCTCCCGTCACGATCAGCAAGGGGCTGTAATGAATTCCCACGACGACATCGACGAAGGCCGCCGGCACTTCATCGTCTCCGGCGCGCTGTTCGTCGCGTTCAGTCTCGCGCCCGCGTCGCGCGCGGCCGCGCAGCTGGTGATCGCCGACGAAGGCGCGGCCGTGCACGTGGCGAAAGCCACGCAGGCGCTCGCCGGCAGCCTGAAGACCAATCCGCTGCTCGACGCGTGGATCAAGATCGCGCCCGACGGCAAGGTCACCGTGTTTACCGGCAAGGTCGAGCTCGGCACCGGCGTGCGCACGGCGCTGCTGCAGGTGGCCGCCGAGGAACTGGACATGAAGCCGTCGCTGATCACGTTCCTGACAGCCGACACCGGCGCGTCGCCCGACGAGGGCCTGACGGCCGGCAGCCACACGATGGCCGACAGCGGCTCCGCGCTGCTGAACGCGGCCGCGCAGGTGCGTGCGCTGCTGGTGGAAGGCGCGGCGAAGCGCTTCGGCGTCGAGCCGCGCGTGCTGACGACCGCCGACGCGGTGATCACGGCGCCCGACGGACGCACGATGACCTACGGCGACGCGATCCGCACGGTCGACCTGCATCGCAATGCGACGCCCACGTCGCCGCTGAAGAACCCGGCGACGTTCGCCGTGATCGGCACGTCGCTGCCGCGCGTGGACATCCCGAACAAGGTCACGGGCGGCGTCAGCTACGTGCAGGACATGCAGTTGCCCGGCATGCTGCACGCGCGCGTCGTGATGCCGCCGGTATATGAAGCGAAGCTGCTGTCGTTCGACGAAGCCGCGGTCCTGAAGCTGCCGGGCGTCGTGCGGATCGTGCGCAACGGCAGCATGCTCGCGGTCGTCGCGCAGGGCGAATGGCAGGCGGTGGTCGCGCAGCGCGCGCTCGCCGCCGGCTGCCGCTGGTCGCCGGGCCGCACGCTGCCCGAGCGCGGCACCGTGCACGCGGACCTGAAGCGGATCGCGACACAGCGCATCGAGATCGCGAACACGCACGCGGCCACCGCACCAGCCGTGAAGACACTCAATGCGACGTTCCTGAAGAACTACCTGCTGCACGGGTCGATCGGGCCGTCGTGTTCGGTCGCGCATCTCGAGAACGGGATGATGACGGTGTGGACGCACTCGCAGGGCGTCTACCCGCTGCGCGACGCGCTCGCCGAGATGCTGTCGATGCCGAAGGCGAGCATCCGCTGCATTCACACCGAGGGGTCGGGCTGCTACGGGCACAATGCGGCGGACGACGCGGCCGCGCACGCCGCGCTGATCGCCGCCGCGATGCCGGGCAAGCCGATTCGCGTGCAATGGATGCGCGAACAGGAACACACGTGGGACCACTTCACGCCCGCGATGGTGACGGAGGTCAGCGCATCGCTGGACGCGAGCGGGCGCATCGTCGACTGGAACTATGCGTTGTGGAGCAGCTCGCACAACGAGCGGATCGTCAACGCCGGCCGGCTGCTGCCCGCGCGCATGCTGGAGCCGCCGTTCGTGCCCGCGCCGTCGACGCCGATGCTGCAACCGGAAGGCGGCGGCGACCGCAACGCGATTCCGCTGTATGCGCTGCCGAACCAGCACATCGTCAACAACTTCTCGCCGACGATGCCGCTGCAGACCTCCGCGATGCGCTCGCTCGGCGCGCACACCAACGTCTGGGCGATCGAAAGCTTCATGGACGAGCTCGCGCATGCGGCCGGCGTCGATCCGGTCGAATTCCGGCTGCGCCACATGGACGACCATCGCGCGCGGCAGGTGATCAAGCTCGCCGCGACGCACTTCGGCTGGCCGCGGCCGCCGCGTGCGCGCAACCGCGGCGTCGGCTTCGCGTTCGGCAAGTACAAGAACCTGATGGCCTACGTCGCGATCGCGGTCGAGGTGTCGGTCGTGCCGGAAACCGGCCAGGTGACGCTCGAGCGCGCGGAAGCGGCGGTCGACGCGGGCCAGGTCGTGTCGCCGGACGGGATCCGCAACCAGATCGAGGGCGGCATCGTGCAGGCCGCGAGCTGGACGCTGTACGAGGCGCTGAAGTACGACACCGAACGGATTCGCAGCTTCGACTGGAGCAGCTATCCGATCCTGCGTTTCTCGGCCGCGCCGCAAAGCGTGAAGGTTCATCTGATCAATCGTCCCGGCGCGCCGTTTCTCGGCGCGGCCGAGGCGTCGATGGGGCCGACCGCCGGCGCGCTGGCCAACGCGATCTTCGACGCGACCGGCCAGCGCATGCGCGAAATGCCGTTTGCCGGCGACGCGCTGAGAAAGCGCATCGACGCATAGCGGCCCGGTCGCCCCCGCTACGCGATACCCGATATCCGACCAGACGGCGCCGGCACGCACCGGCGCCGCATGCCGACAGGCTGGAGAACTTCCGACGATGGATACCTTGCTTTCGATGCGCGTGTTCACGCGCATCGTCGAAACCGGCAGCTTCACGCGCGCGTCCGACACGACCGGCCTCACCACGCCGCGCGTATCGGCGCTGCTGAGCGGTCTCGAGCAGCACCTCGGCTGCCGGCTGCTGAACCGCACCACGCGCCGCATCTCGCTGACCGAGGACGGCCAGGCCTACTACGAACGGTCCGTCGCGGTGCTGCGCGAGATCGACGACATGGAGGCGTCGGTCTCGCAGGCGCGCAACGTGCCGCGCGGCCGGCTGAAGGTGAACCTGCCGCCGGCGATGGCGAAGCAGGTCGTGGTGCCCGCGCTGCCGGCGTTTCTCGACGCCCATCCGGACATCATGCTCGAACTCGGCGTGACCGACCGGCAGATCGACCTCGTCGGCGAAGGGGTCGACTGCGTGGTGCGCATCGGCGCGCTGGACGATTCGGGGATGATCGCGCGGCGGATCGGCAGCCTGACCACCTGCACGTGCGGCTCGCCCGCGTATTTCGCGCGGTTCGGCGAGCCGGAGACCGTCGACGATCTCGCGCGGCACGTCGCGGTCAGTCACATCTCCGCCGATACCGGGCGGCCGCGCGCGTGGGACTACGTGGTCGACGGCGAGCCGCGCATCGTGCAGATGTGCGGCACGGTGGCCGTCAACGACGCGGACAACTACATCGAGTGCGGCGTCGCCGGCATCGGGCTGATCAAGACGTCGCTGTACCTCGTCGAGCCGTACCTGAAATCGGGCCGGCTGCGCGAGGTGCTGACCGATTTCAACGCGCCGGCCCGGCCGATCTCGGTGCTGTATCCGCCCAATCGCCACATTCCGGTCAAGCTGAAGGTGTTCGTCGACTGGCTCGCGGGGCTGTTCGAGCAGATTCCGACGCTGCAGGGCAAACGCGGCTGAACCCGCCCGGCGCGGCACCTTTGCGTGCCGCGCAACGCTCGATTGCGCGGCGTTCCGCTTCCGGCTTTATCGATTGATCAATAGTATTGACGGCAATGCGGTGCACCGTATCGCGGCCGGCCGGTCTCCATGCCGGCGCGACGCTCCGGTAGCCGGCCTTTCCCTTTTCCAGGAGTCGACCATGTCAACGGATTCAACACCGCTCGCGCCGCCCGCGCACGGCGCCAAGCTCACGCAGGGGCTGATCCTGCTGTTCGCCTTCAGTTGCGGCGCGATCGTCGCGAACCTGTACTACGCGCAACCGATCACCGAGCTCATCGCGCCGAGCCTGCACATGTCCGGCGACACGGCGAGCCTGATCGTGTCGCTGACGCAGATCGGCTATGCGTTCGGCCTGTTCTTCATCGTGCCGCTCGGCGATCTGCTCGAAAACCGCAAGCTGATGATCGTGACGGCCGTCGTGTCGATCGCGAGCCTCGCGGCGGCGGCGCTCGTGCGCACGCCCGGGCTCTTTCTCGCGGTTTCGCTGCTGATCGGGTTCAGTTCGGTGGCCGTGCAGATTCTCGTGCCGCTCGCCGCGCACCTCGCGCCGGATCATTCGCGCGGTCGCATCGTCGGCACGATCATGAGCGGGCTGCTGCTCGGCATCCTGCTGGCCCGCCCGCTGTCGAGCGTGGTGGCCGACGCGTTCGGCTGGCGCTTCGTGTTCGCGGCCGCGGCCGTGCTGATGACGCTCGTCACGGCCGTGCTCGCGCTGACGATTCCGTCGCGCCAGCCCGATCACCGCGCGACCTATTTCGAGCTGATTGGCTCGCTGCTGCACCTCGTTCGCACGATGCCGGTGCTGCGCCACCGCGCGTTCTACCAGGGCCTGATGTTCGCGTCGTTCAGCCTGTTCTGGACGGCCGTGCCGGTCGAACTGACGCGTCACTACGGGCTGTCGCAATCGGCGATCGGCCTGTTCGCGCTGGTCGGTGCGATCGGCGCGACGTCGGCGCCGGTAGCCGGGCGTCTGGCGGATGCCGGCCATACGGTGCGCGCGACGCTGATCGCGCTCGTGGCCGGCGCGCTGTCGTATGCGGTCGGGTTCGTGCACGGCACCGGCCTGTACGGGCTCGTCGTCACCGGCATCGTGCTCGACTTCGCGGTGCAGATGAACATGGTGCTCGGCCAGCGCGAGATCTACGCACTGCACGCGGCGAGCCGCAACCGGCTGAACGCGCTGTACATGACGAGCATCTTCGTCGGCGGCGCCGTCGGCTCCGCGCTCGCGAGCCCGCTGTACGAGCGTGGCAGCTGGCCGCTCGTCGCCGCGGCGGCCGGCGCGTTCCCGATCGTCGCGCTCGCCCACTACCTGCTCGTCGGGCGGACGCACGCGCAACGTCACGCCGCGGGTTGAGCCGCCCTCGCCCATCGAATCGATCCGTTCGCGGGGCGCGCCGCCGCCCCGCTCCACGTCGAACCACAGGAGTCCATCATGTCTTCCCTGCTCAGTGCCTACGATCTGCGCGGCCTCGCGCTGCCGAACCGCGTCGTGATGGGGCCGATGACGCGCTCGCGCGCGCCGTCGCGCGGCCTGCCCACCGAACTGATGGCCGAGTACTACGCGCAGCGCGCGTCGGCCGGCCTGATCGTGACCGAGGCCACCAACGTCAGCGCGGCCTCCGCGGCGTTCGAGCTGACGCCCGGCCTCGTCGACGATGCACAGGCCGCCGGCTGGAAAATCGTCACCGACGCCGTCCACGCGAACGGCGGGCGCATCTTCGCGCAGCTGTGGCACGGCGGCCGCGTCAGCTCGCTGACGCTGCTCGGCGGCGCCGCGCCGCTGTCGCCGTCCGGCGTGAACGACGACCTCGAACAGTTGCAGGTCTGGGCACAGTTGCAGAACGGCTACTACACGAAGATTCATGCGACGCCGTCGCGCGCGATGACGACCGATGAAGTCGTCGCGACCGTCGACGAATTCCGGCAGGCGGCCGCGCGCGCGATGGCCGCGGGCTTCGACGGTGTCGAGATCCATGCGGCCAACGGCTACCTGCCGCACCAGTTCCTGTCGTCGACGCTGAACCGCCGCGACGATCGCTACGGCGGCTCGGTCGCGAACCGCGCGCGCTTTCTCGAGGAAATCGTCGACGCGGTCGGCGGCGTGATGCCGTTGAACCGCGTCGGCGTGCGCATCTCGCCGTACGCGAAATACAACAACGTGCGCGACGCCGATCCGGACGCGACGCTCGCCTACGTCGGCCGGATGCTCGACGCGGCGGGCGTCGCCTATCTGCACGCGGCCGATACCAACGGCTGGAGCGGCGAGCCCGATCTGCCGCGCATCGTCGAGCACGCGCGGCGGTCGTTCCGCGGCACGCTGATCGTCAACGGCGGCATTTCACCGGACGCGGCGAACGCGCTGATCGACGCGGGCGACGCCGATCTCGTCGCGTTTGCGCGTGCGTACATCGCGAACCCGGATCTCGTGGAGCGCATCGCGGCCCGCGCACCGCTCGCGGAGCCGAAGACCATCGGCTGGTACGGCGGCGACCGCGCCGGCTACGTCGACTATGCGCGGCACGACGCCGCGCAGTCGCACGCATGATCCGCGCATGCGGCGCGCAGGGCCCGGCATGCCGGGCGCGGTGCCGCGACGCGTCCGGCCGTCGCGTGCCGGAGCGGCGCCGTCACGTATCGTTCCACCGCGCGCCCAGCACGCGCCCGCAGAAATTCGGCCGATGAAAATCCGGATCCGCGCGTTCGAGCACGTCGGCACTCCACGTGCCGAACGTCGATTGCGGCCGATGTTCGACGCCGCGCGCGACCGTCGCGAGGAACGTTTCGCGAAAACCGCTGCCGCGCGGATACGCGGCGAGCAACGCGTCACGCTCGTCGAGCGTGTATGCGTCGAAGTCGGTCGCCATCAGGTCGGTCGACACGGCGGCCGCCAGCGCGCGCGCGAGCGGCGACGCGCGGGCGGCCACGCCGGGCGTCGTATGCAGCGCGATCGCCTGCCACACGTCGTCGCGCACGCGCCGCGAGCGCCGATGGCGCAACAGCAGCGCGCATGCGGCATCCGCGCCGTCGAGCTCGTAGCGCTCGGTCGAGCGGCAATACGCGTGGCTCAACCCCATGTTCGCGTACATCGCGGCGACGTACAGCGCGTCGGCGTCGCATGCGTTGCATGCGACGCATGCCCGCCGCGCGGCGAGCGACGCGAACACGAACACGCGCGCCGCATGATCGACCAGCACGGCGGGCAACGACGCGCGGGCCGCGTCGGCTGCATCGAGCGCAACGGGCGTGCGCGGAATGCGAACGCCGGCCACTTCGTCGCCGATGGCCGGTGCGCGCGGGTGCGCAGCATTCATCCTGTCTCCTTCATGCCCCGCGCACGGGGCGGAAAATCGTTCAATGCCCGGGGGCGCCCGGTGCGCGGCGCGTCGCACACCGGCATGCGCCGCTCAAAACGCGACGCAGCAGCGGCCGAAGGCTTCGCAGCGCTCGGCGGCCGCACTTGCCGTCGGATAGCGCGGCCGCGCGAAACGGCGGCCGTGACCGCGCGCCCGGCACGCATCGCTGCCGGGCGCCGCGCACGCGTCGTCCGCCGCCGACGCATGCGGACGGGCGAGCGCCGCGTCGCCGACGCCGCCTTCCGCGACCGGCGACCATGCGGGACTGACGGGCGGCGGCGGCGGCGCCAGCGGCGCGAATTCCTGCTCCGCGTGCACGACCTTGCCGTCGACGACCGTCAGCACCGACGACAACGCGGGGATGCGCCGTGCGTCGATCGTGAAGTAGTCGTCGCTCAGCACCGCGAAGTCGGCGTACCGGCCGGGCACCAGCGCGCCCTTGCGGTGCTCGTCGGCGGAGAACCATGCGCTGCCGACCGTATAGCGGCGCAGCGCCTCCATCCGGCCGAGCCGGTTGCGCGCCGGATACAGCGCGGTGCCGCCGACGGAGCGCCCCGACACCATCCAGTACAGCGCGACGAACGGGTTGTAGCTCGCCGCGCCCGTCGCCCCGGAGCCCGCGCCGACCGGCAGCCCGGCCGCGAGCATCGCGCGGATCGGCGGCGCGCGCGTGGCCGCCGCCGCGCCGTGGCGGGCGATGAAGGCTTCGCCCTGGAACGCCATGCGCGGCTGCACGGTGATGCCGCCGCCCAGCGCCGCGACACGCGCGATATTGGCATCCGAGATCGTCTCGCAGCGGTCGAAGCACCAGCGCAGCCCGTCGAACGGCGTGTCGCGATCCACCGCTTCGAACACGTCGAGGAAGCGGCCGATCGATTCGTCGTAGGTCGCATGCAGCCGGAACGGCCAGCGATGGCGCACGAGCAGCCGGACGACGGCCGCCAGTTCCGAGTCGACCGACGCGGGCAGGTCGACGCGCGGTTCGAGAAAATTCCCGAGATCGATCGCCGAGCACAGGAGCCGCTCGCCCGCGCCGCTCACGCGTAGGAACGCGTCGCCGTCGCCGGGCGCCGTCCGCGCGATCCATGTCGCGAAATCGTCGAGTTCGCGGCCGGCGTGCCGCGCGCCCAGCGCATAGGCGATGCGCGTCGTCAGTTCGCCGCGCCGCGCGAGCGTCGCGACCGCCGCATAGTCGTCCGGATACGCGAGGCCGTCGCCGCCGGCGTCGATCGCGCTCGTCACGCCCACGCGGTTCAGCGCGCGCATGAACTGCCGCGTGGAGTTGACCCGGTCGGCCGCATCGAGCATGGGCGCGCGGGCGAGCGCCGCGAACAGCACGGCCGGATCCCGACGCACGAGCAGCAGCCCGGTCGGCCGCCCGTGGCGATCGCGCCGCAGTTCGCCGCCGGGCGGATCGGGCGTGTCGCGGCCGTAGCCGAGCGCGCGCAGCGCGGCCGCATTCAGCCACGCGCTGTCGCCCAGATGCTGAATGAATACGGGCGTGTCGGGCGCGATCGCGTTGAGCTCGGCCACCGTCGGGCCGCGCTTTTCCGCGAACTGCAGCGCCGTCCAGCCGCCCGCCACGCGCGCCCATTGCGGCGCGGGCGTGCGTCGCACCTGCCGGCCCAGCAGCTCGAGCGCGTCGGCAAGCGACGGCACGCCGTCCCAGCGCACCTCGAGGTTGAAGTTCATCCCGCCGCAGATCGCCTGCAGGTGCGCGTCGATCAGGCCCGGAATCACGGTACGGCCGTTCAGATCGATACGGGTCGTGTCGTCGCGCGCATGGCGCAGCACGTCGCGATCGTCGCCGGTCGCGACGATGGTCCCGTCCTTCACGGCGAGCGCGCGGACGAACGAGCGTCGTTCGTCCTGGGTCGCGATCTTGCCGTTGAAGACGACGAGGTCCGCCGAGCGCGCGGGTTCCGTCGCCCTAAGCACCGTCGGGCCTCCCGTGCGCATCCGCGCGCGACGCGCTGCGCGGCGCCGCTGCCTGAAACGCGGCCGCACCGCGCGCGTCGGCACGCATGCCGCGATCGCGCGGGCGCGCTGCTGCACCGGATTCGCGCATCGCTATGCCGCCTGCTGCGCCGCGTCGGCGGCATCGCGTCGCGCGCGCGTCCGGCACGGCGCGAGCGGCGCCTCCTGACGGACGAAGTTCTGCACGCGCAGCAGGCGGCGCACGTCGTGCGCGCGCGAATCCGGATCGAAGTGCCGCGCGCCCGCGGCAACCAGCGTCGACGCCTGCGCGGTGTGCCCGCGCTCGATCAGGTGATCGGCGAGATCGAGCGAACTGCGCAGCGCCCACATCGCGGCGCCCTGCGCGTTCGCGGTCTGGATCGCCATCTGCAGATGACGATGGCCGTCGGCCTCGTACGCCACCGCGAGATCCGCGCCGACGGTGCGCGCCTGTTCGAGCATCGCGACGCCGTTCACCCGCAGCAATTCGGGGACGAACAGGTGCTCGCCGTGCGCGCGGCAGCGCGCGAGCGTCGCATCGAGCCGGGAGCGCGCTTCGTTCGCGCGACCGGTCCGCACGAGGCCCTCCGCGTACGCAACGGTCAACGGCGCGAGCAGACGCCGGAAACCGCTCGCCTCGACGCGCCGCAGCGCCGGTTCGAGGCGGGCGAGACCGGCGCCGGGATGGCCGGCCTGGATGTCGAACTGTCCGGTCAGGCATTCCGCGTGACTGCGCCAGATGTCGAAGCCGTGCGCGTCGGCGGTCGCGCGCAGCGTCGCGAGATAGTCGGAGGTGATGTCGTGATCGCCGTAGCGCAGTGCGATCGGCGCGGCGGCCGCACCGAGCACGATGCACAGCGTGAGCGCCGACGGGCCGCGGCGCGCGCACTCGACCGCCTGCGCGGCGACGCGCATCGCATGCTCGGGCTCGCCTTGCATCCAGAGCAGACGGATCAGCATCGTGCGCCCCAGCGTCGCCATGTCGACGCCGAGCGCGGCCTGCGCGCACGCCGGTTCGTCCGCGTCGGCGAGTTCGGCCGTCGCCGCTTCCAGCCGCTCGCGCGCCTGCGCATGCTCGCCGAAGTAATGCAGCGACGTCGCGACCATCGTGTTCGCCAGCAACCGCTGCGACCGGTCCCCGCGCCGCTCGGCCGCGCGCTCGAAGCGCGTCGCGTAGCGCAGCGATTCGTGGATGTCCGACAGCGTCAGCATCGTATGCCACAGCCCGACCAGCGCGCGCGCGTCGAACGCATCGTCGCCGATATGCGCGGCGAGACCGAGCGTGCGGTTCCACATCGCGGCGGCGGCCGGCGCATCGCCATCGGTATGCAGCAGCGCCGACGCGCAGGCCGCCCGCAGCCGCATCTCGCGCGCGGCGTCGACCGGGCCCGCGGCGCCCGTGTCGAGCGCGTCGAGTACCTGGCGCGCGCGCGCCGTGCACGCGCGCATCCGCGCCGGCTCGAGCAGCGCGCGCGCCAGCCGGTCGGGCTCGGGCACGCCTGCGGCCACGGCGGCCTCCGCCGGTTCGTCCGCGGCCGGCGCGGGTGCATCCGCGGGCAGCGCGTCGGCGAGCGTCGCGGGACGCGCGGGCGCATGCTCGCGCTCGTACGCCGCGTGGCGCGCGACGATGCGTTCGAATTCGCCTTCGTTGTGCAGTTTTTCCAGCGCGTACGCGCGCGTCGATTCGGTCAGCCGGTAGCGCGCATACGCGCCATGGAACTCGACGGTCACCAGCGACTTCGCCACCAGCTCGCCGAGCACCGCGATCATGTCCGCGGCCGACGTGCCGGGCTCGGTCGCGACCGCGCGTGCGGCATCGAACGAAAACGGCCCGATGAAGCATCCCATCCGGCGAAACAGCGCGCGCGCGGCCGGATCGAGCAGCACGTAGCTCCAGTCGAACGTCGCCCGCAGCGTCTGATGACGCGGCAGCGCCGAGCGCAGCCCGCCCGTCAGCAGGTTCAGCCGGTCGTCGAGACGCGACGCGACGACCGCGAGCCCGAGCGTCGCCACGCGCGCCGCGGCCAGCTCGATCGCGAGCGGCAGCCCGTCGAGGCGCCGGCAGATGTCCGCGATCACCCGCACGCCGGCTTCGTCGACCGGACAATCCGGCGCGGCCGTGCGCACGCGCTCCAGGAACAGCTCGACGGCCGAACAGCGGACCATTTCCGGGACGGACGCGCCGCCGTCCGGCACCGCGAGCGGGCTCATCCGCAGCACCGCTTCGGCCGAGATGTGCAGCGGCTCGCGGCTCGTCACGAGCACGCGCGGCGAGCCGGCGCGCGACGTCAGCGTTTCGACGAGGCTCGCCACCAGATCGACGATGTGCTCCGCGTTGTCGAGCACGAGCAGGCAGCGCGACGTCGCGAACGCGTCGCCGATGCGCTCGATGGCCGGCACGCCCTGCGTGTCGAGGCCGAGCTCGGCGGCCAGCGCGATCAGCATGTCGTCGCGCGTCGACGCGCGCGCCAGCTCGACGAACAGCACGCGCTCGCGCGAGCGGCTGCGCACGCCGTGCGCGACGCGCACGGCAAGACTCGTCTTGCCGATGCCGCCCGCGCCGACGAGCGTGACGACCGGCGTGCGCTCGAGCATGTCGACGATCTGCGCGATTTCGGCGTCGCGCCCGACGAGCGGCGCGAGCAGCGACGACGCGGGGGCGTCGGGCGGCGCCGCGACGGCCGGCGCGTCGGCCGCGGGCACGAGGTCCGGGCTGGGCGACGGGCTCGCGACCAGCAGATAGCCGCGCCCGGGCACCGTCTTGATCAGATCGCGGCTCGCGCCGAGCGCCTTGCGCAGCGTCGCCACATGCACCTGCAGCCGGTTTTCCTCGACGATCAGGCCCGGCCAGACCGCATCCATGATGTCGTCTTTCGACACGACCGAACCGCTCGCGCGGTGCAGGACCTCGAGAATGTCGAGCGCGCGCGCGCCGATGCGCAGCGACGCGCCGTGACGGCGAATGTCCCGCTGCTCGAAATCCACCGACAAAGTTCCGATCTGGACCATGGCCGCCTCCGGGTACCTCGGGATGAGCGCCGGGTGAACGCGGCAGTTCGCCCGGCGGAGAGTCCAAGTCCGGCGTGCTGCCGCGCCGGACGATAAATGTCGAAATACGGGTCGAGTGTAGAGGGGCATGCCGTGAAAATCTTGAAGGAAAATGCGCTGTCCGCGCATGCCGCGCACGCGCGGCCGGCACGATCGCTTGCGTGTAAAAGTGGGGCGCTATACTCTGCCGGGCCGCTCGCGCAGGCGTCGCGCCGGGGCACGCACTCACCGCGCGCACGCATTGAAAGCAATTTGTCAGGATGAAGAGCGGACGTTTATGCAAATTCATTTTGAACGTTCGCGCGCGCATCTAAACTGGACTCGTCATTTCACGCTCCGAGTCCCTCGCTGGGGAATTCCATGTCAGACTCCGTCATCGCAGCCCCGACGGCATCGCCTCCGCCACGGCCGAAAGACACGCTCGGGTGCGTGTCGAGCCTGCTGGCGAAGGATGTCGAGACGGCATCCGGCGGCCTGAAGCTCCACCGCAAATGCATGCGCGAAGCGCACGTCGAACGGATCGACATGCCCGCGTGCGACCGCGGCTTCCTGGTCGGCGTGTCGCTGAACGGCGGCCACCGCCGCACGCTCTATGGGCGCGCCGGCGCGAGCGAACGCCGGTTCCAGCATCACTCGATCTACATTCGCGACTTCTCGCGCCATTTCCACGCGGACCTGTACGGCAATTTCGACTTCGTGCTGATCGAGCTGCCGCACCCGTATCTGGCGCGCATCGGCCCCGAACACGGCGGCAGCCCGGTCGACGGCCTCACGTGCCGCGTCGATGCGCGCGACCCGGTGCTCGGGCATCTCGCGCACGCGGTGGCCGACAGCCTCGACGCGCCCGGCCCGCTGAACGCGCTGTTCATCGAGCAGGTCGGGCTCGCGATGGGCACGCATCTCGTGCGCCGCTACGGCAACGTGCGCGCGCGCGAACTCGAGCACAAGGGCGCGCTGTCTCCCGCGAAGGTGGCGCTCGCCAAGGAGCTGTTGATGGAAAAGGCGGACCTCGGCGTGTCGATCGAGGAAGTGGCGAACGAATGCGACCTGTCGCGCGGCTATTTCATCCGCGCGTTCTCGCGCACCACCGGCCGCACGCCGCACCAGTGGCTGCTCGAACAGCGCGTGATGCGCGCGCGCGAGCTGATCGAGACGTCCGACATGACGCTGGCCGACATCGCGGTCGCGTGCGGCTTCGCCGACCAGAGCCACCTGAACCGCGTATTCGCGCGGATCGTCGGGCACCCGCCCGGCGCGTGGCGGCGCGCACGGGCGCGCTGACCGGCGGCATGGCGCACGCCGGGCCGCACGCCGGGACGTCACCGCACCGGCGTCGCGTCGTAGTTGACCGGCACCCAGTCGTATTGCGCACCGTCCCGACGCAGGTGGCCGAGACCGGGAAACGCGATATGCGCGGCTCCAACGAGATAGCGCCGCTCGGCGACGCGCTTCAGCGTATCCCGCCGCGTGCGGCGGGCGGCCTCGGCATCGCTGTCGTACTGGACCGTCGCGTCGACGTCGCGCAACTGGATCGCCGCCACGTGCACGATGTCGCCCCACGCGAGCAGGCCCGCGCGGCCGCTCTCGATCAGGTAAGCCGTATGGCCCGGCGTATGGCCGGGCATCGGCACCGCGCGAATGCCGGGCGCGAGCGTCGCGTCGCCGCGAAACGTCTTGAAGCGGCCGGCCGCGACGTACGGCGCGACCGCCGCGGCGGCCGCATCGAAGAACGACGCGAGAAACGCCGGCGCGTGCGCCTTGTTCGCCGGATCGAGCCAGTATGCGGCCTCGACGGCGTTCACCCGCACGACGGCATTCGGAAACGTCATCGCACCGTTCGACGCAATGCCGCCGACATGGTCCTTGTGCAGGTGCGTGAGCAGCACTTCGTCGATCTGCGCGGGCGCGTAGCCGGCCGCGCGCAGGTCGTCGAGCAGCTTGCCGCAGCAGTCGCCGTACAGCGTGCCGGCGCCCGCGTCGACGAGGATCCGCTTCGATCCGGTATCGACGAGGAACGCGTTGATCGACCCTTGCACGGGCGGCTCGAGGAATGCGCGGTCGAGGTCGCGCCGGATCTCGTCCTTCGAGATGTCGCGAAACACCGAGTCGACCGGAAACGGATGCGTGCCGTCGGACAGCGCGATCACCGTGAAGTCGCCGATCTTCAGCCGATAGAAGCCGGGCGGCTGCCGGCCCGCGGCGGGCACCGGCGCGTCGGGCTGCACGCCGGACGGCGCATCGGCCCGCACGCCGGCCTGCGCATGCGCCGCGGGCGCCAACAGGCCCGCGCACCCGGCCACGATCAACCAACGGGCCGTCTGCGCGACGCACGCGTGCCGAAACAGGTTCTTCATCGGATCTCCGTGACGAATCGTGCGCGTGGCCCGTCACGAACGGAACGGCCAGCGCAGCACGCGATGTCGCGCAGCTTATCGGCCGCCGCGGCGAAAATCCTGAGCGACGCCTGAATTGTCCTGAAGACACGCCGCACGCGATCCGGCCGCCGCGCCGCCCGGCGCTAGAATGCGAACCGCATGCAACGCGACGTTGCCACCCGCCCAAGGACGATCTCATGGACAAATTCTCCGCGCTGCGCGCGTTCGTCGAAGTCGCGGAAGCCGGCGGCTTCTCGAGCGCGGGGCGCCGGCTCGATCTCGCCGCTTCGTCGGTCGTGCGCGCGGTGGACGCGCTGGAGGCGTCGCTCGGCACCGTGCTGCTGAACCGCACGACGCGGCAAGTCACGCTGTCCGACGCGGGCGCCGTCTACTATGCGCGGGCGAAACGCGTGCTCGGCGAGCTCGCCGATGCCGACGCGCTGGTGGCCGACCGCGGCGACGCGCCGTCCGGCCCGCTGCGCGTATCGGTCCCCGTCGCCTACGGGCTGCGCCGCATCGCGCCGCACGTCGCCGCGTTCGTCGCGCGCCATCCGAAGCTCGACCTCGATCTGCAACTGACCGACGAACGCGTCGATCTCGTGGCCGCGCGGATCGACGTCGCGATCCGGCTCGGCGACGCGGCCCCGACCGCGGACGTCGTCGCGCGTCCGCTCGGCACGTTCCGGCGCTACGTGGTCGCGAGCCGCGGCTACCTCGACGCGCACGGCACGCCGGCGACACCCGGCGAACTCGTCGATCACGCGTGCCTGCGCTTTCATTTCGGCGTCGACCAGCAGGCGTGGACGTTCGCCGGCGCGCCACGCACGACGCAGGTCGTCGTCACCGGGCGGCTGAAATCGAATCACAGCGAGGTGCTGCGCGAGGCCGCGCTCGACGGCGCCGGCATCGCGCTGCTGCCCGACTGGCTGGTCGGGGCGGATATCGAAGCCGGCCGCCTGCAGCGGCTGTTCGACCAGTACGACGTGACGCCGGGCTCGGCGCGCGCGGTGATCACGGCCCTGTACCTGCCGAACCAGCGCGGCTCGAAGCGCGTGACCGCGTTCATCGATTTCGTCGAATCGCTCGCCCGCACGCAGCCCTGATACGCGAGAGCCGGGCGCGGCGCGTCACCAGCCGAACTTCGCTTCCATCCCGACATAGTCGGCATTGCGCGCGCCGAGCGCGCGAATCGACGAGCCGAGCTGGAAGTGCACGGCTTCGAGCGCGAGCGCGACGTTCGCGTTCACGAGCCAGTCGACGCGCGCCTGCGCGTACATCCCCGTCCACGCGCCGCCCTTGCCCGCCGTGCCCGGCACTGCCGACATCCCCTGCCCGTAGATCGCGTCGGCCGTCGTCTGCCGCCACTGGAAGCCGACGGCGGTGAGCACCGTCACCGAGCTTGCCGGCTTGAAGGTCAGCGACGGCTTCACGTGGATCAGGTTGCTGTATCCGGTATACCCGGCGAGCGTGAAGTAATAGCCGTTCGGAAACATCGGGTTGAACGTGCCGACGCGCCGGTCGCCCGGATGCGCGTCGCCCGATGCGCCGTCGACCTGGATGCCGACGCGCGGCGTGCCGGCCGTCTTCGCGAACGTGTAGCCGCCCAGCGCGCCGAACGCCCACGCGCCGATCGTGTCCTGCCCGACATGGCCCGTCTGCAGCATCGCCTCGACGTCCCAGTCGAACCCGTCGGACTTGCCCGCGTAGCGCATGTCGAACACGTCGCGCCGCTCGGTGCCGGATGCATCCGGATAGCGCGCGTTGTCGCGCGTGTAGCGCGACCAGTACGCGGACAGATCGCCAGGCCCCGTGCCCGTGCGCTCGACGCGCACGCCGTCGAATCGCAGGTGCCGGTTCGACACGTCGTCGAACGCGGCCGCGTTGCGATACTGCACCGGGCGCGTCACATAGCCGATCACGCGCCATTTGCCGATTTCGTAATCGGTCCACAGTCCGTCGTACGCCTGGCGCACGTTCGGGCCGTCGCGCACCGACACGAAGCGCTGCAAGTCGAACGCCATCTCCTGCCGGCCGATCCGCGTCTTGAACGTGCCGGGCCCCAGTTGATCGACGTACGCGACGAACGCCTGCTGGAGGTCGAGCTGGTCCTTGTCGACCGGGCCGACCGTATCCTTGCCGAACGGCCGCGCATCGACGAACTGCACGAATGCCTGGAAGTGCCCGCGATAGCGCAGGTCCGCATGCACGTTCGCGCGCTGGATCACGTAGTTGTCGTCGTGCGCGGCGCCGAGGCCGAACAGCGGCGCGTTGTTCAGCTCGAATCGCTCGCGCAGGTTCGCGCCGAGCGACAGATAGGTCGACGGGTCGTCGCCGAGCGGCACGTATTTCAGCGCGTCGAACGGCTTGCGCGGCACGCACGGATTCGCGAGCGCCGACCAGTCTTCCTGCCAGCGGTTGAACAGCACCGTCGGGCGTTTCGCGGTGCACGACGCGGCCGCGGCAGCCGGCGACGCGGCCGCGCCGGCCGACGCCGCCTCAGCCTCGGCGCCGACGGCGGTACCCGCGTGCGACGCGGCACCGCCCGCCAGCACGACGCACGACAGCGCGCCGCGCCACGATCGCTTCATCGGCCGGCGCACCGTCATTTCGATCGCGCGTGGATCTCGGCGACGTAGCCGCCCGGGAACTGCACGAGCGCCGCGTCGCGCCCGTCCGACTTGAACGGCGGCACGAGCACCGTCACGCCCGCGGCTTCGGCCTGCTTCAGCGTCGCCGCGAGATCGGCCACTTCGTAGCCCGTCATTTCACGCCCGAACGGGTACGGCAGATGACCGTCGGTCGCGAGCACGGTCATCTTGCCGAAGCCCGACTCGATGCGAATGCGGCGATACGTGTCGTTCGGCCGCCCGATCTCGATGCCCGGCGCATGGCGCACGTCCGACACGATCTTGCCGTGCGAGAACGCGGCGAAGTCGCGCGCGAGCTTGCCCGCGCTTTCCGGCGACACGTATACGCGATTCTCCGGCACCGTCTGCAGCGGGTCGTAGTTCGGCGCCTGCGTATGCCAGTACAGCTGCATGTTCACGCCGCCCGGCCAGCGGACGATCGCGTCGCGGCCGATCGGGTCGGGGAACGTCGCCACGACGATGTCCGCGCCATGCGCGCGCGCCGACTTCACCGCGACGTCCATGTCGGTGACGAGATAGCCGGTGCGCTCCTCGCAGAACGGATACGGAATCGGCGTCTTGAAACCGAACACCGAGATCGTGCCGACCGGCGTCAGCACGAGCTGCGACATCGTCTGGCTCGGCGTCGGCGTGACCTGGAACACGCCCTGCTTCGACTTCTTGCCGCCGAACGTCGCGACGAAGCTGTCGGTGAAGCGGTCGAAGTCCTCAGGCGCGACGCACACGTGGGTCGTGTCGTACTGCGGGCCGACCGCAACGGCGGGAAAACGCGCCGCGGCGGCCGGCGACGCGATGTCGTCGAGGTGGGTTTCGTCGGCGAGCGCCGGCGTGCCGGCCAGCAGCGCGGCGAGCACGGCCGACGACGCGGCGGTCATGCGCAGCATGTTGCGCAGGTTCAATAAACTCATCGGTTTTCTCCTTGATGGTGATGCGCGCGGCCAGCGCCGCGCGCGGATTCGGATTCAGCGGGATACGGGCCACGCGTCCGGGCGGCCGGACGACCGGCGAGAAACACGAGCGGCGCGCGCGGCTTCCCGCCCGGCGGGAGACGGCGCAGACTCGTCGTTTCAGCGCGGTCGCCGCAACGTCACCGAATGGCGGGAACGCTGCCGGTCTGGCGTCGTATATCGTCGAGCACGGTGACGCGCTGCTGGATTTCCCCTGGCCGCGACGGCAGCGCGCGGACCCACGCCGCGGTGTCGCAAGTGGCACGCATCGCCCTGTCAGACCGCCCAGCACGAACAGCCGAACGCGCCCCAGAAACCCTTCGCGTCAGACGTCGGCAATGCGTTCGCCCAAGCGCTCGCGTGCGCATGCTGGTGAACGTTGCATTCGTTCGCGCAGCCGCACATCGCGGCGGCCGCCGCGCGCTGCAACGGCGCGCCGGCCCGCTGCGTCGCGCCCCAGCCGCCATAGCCGCCGAACTCGCGCACCGGCGACCAGTCCGGCATCGCCGGCGGGATCGGCGCGTCGTGCGACGCGAACGGCCCCGCGCCCCACACGATCTTCCCGTCGACCACCGTCAGCAACGCGGTCGTGCCGGCGATGTCGTCTTCCGCGCACGCGAAGAAATCGCGATCGGGGACCACGAGGTCGGCAAGCTGCCCCACCGCGATGCGCCCTTTCTTGCCTTCCTCGTTCGAGAACCACGTCACGTACTCGGTCCACATCCGCAGCGCGGTTTCCCGATCGAGCAGGTTGCGCTGCGGATACAGGCGCATGCCGCCGACCGTCTTGCCCGTCACGAGCCACGCGAGCGACACCCACGGGTTGTACGACGCGACGCGCGTGGCGTCCGTGCCGGCCGACACCTTGAGCCCCTTGCCGAGCATCTTCGCGACAGGCGGCGTCGCCTCGGCGGCCTGCGCGCCGTAGCGCTCGACGAAGTATTCGCCCTGATACGCCATCCGGTGCTGCACCGCGATGCCGCCGCCGAGCGCGGCGATCCGGTCCATCGATTTCTCGGAGATGGTTTCCGCATGATCGAAGAACCAGTTCAGCCCGTCGAGCGGGATGTCTTCGTTGACCTTCTCGAACACGTCCAGCGCGCGGCTGATCGTTTCGTCATAGGTCGCGTGCATGCGCCACGGCCAGCGGTTTTCCGCGAGCACGCGCACGACGCCTTCGAGATCGTCCTCCATCTGCGCGGGCAAATCCGGCCGCGCGACGCGGAAATCCTCGAAGTCGGCCGCCGAAAACGCCAGCATCTCGCCCGCGCCGTTATTGCGGAAGTAGTCGGTGCCGTCGTGGTACTTGACGCTCTTCGTCCAGTTCACGAAGTCTTCCTTCTCCGCGTTCGGCTTCTGCGTGAACAGGTTGTACGCGATCCGGATCGTCATCTCGCCCGCGTCGTGCAGCTTGCGGATCACTTCGTAATCGTCGGGATAATTCTGCGAGCCGCCGCCCGCGTCGATCACGCCCGTCACGCCGAGCCGGTTCAGCTCGCGCATGAAATGGCGCGTCGAGTTGTACTGATACTCGAACGGCAGCTTCGGCCCCTTCGCGAGCGTCGCGTAGAGGATCGTCGCGTTCGGGTTCGCGAGCAGCAGGCCGGTCGGATTGCCCCCGGCATCGCGCAGGATCGTGCCGCCCGGCGGCTCCGGCGTGTCCTTCGTATAGCCGACGACACGCAGCGCGGCCGCGTTCAGCAACGCGCGGTCGTACAGGTGAAGGATGAACACGGGCGTATCGGGCGCGACCGCATTGAGCTCATCGATCGTCGGCAGCCGTTTCTCGACGAACTGATGTTCGGTGAAGCCGCCGACCACACGCACCCACTGCGGCGCGGGCGTCACGGCGACCTGACGCTTGAGCATCTCCATCGCGACCGCGAGCGACGGCACGCCGTCCCAGCGCAGCTCCATGTTGTAGTTCAGGCCGCCACGAATCACGTGGCAGTGGTTGTCGATCAGGCCCGGCAGCACGCCGCGGCCGCCGAGATCGACCACCTTCGTCGCACGGCCCGCGAGCGGCATGACGTCCGCGTCGCTGCCGACGGCGACGAAGCGGCCGGCGGCAATCGCGACGGCCGTCGCGACGGGGTTCGCGCGGTCGAGCGTCGTGAATCGTCCGTTATGCAGGATCAGATCCGGTTGGGTCACGGTTGCGGTCATGTGCATCACCTCTTGTTGATCAGAAGCCAAACAGCTGTTTCACGGTGGGTAACGCTTGCACGCCGATCAGCATGCCGAGCAACCCGACCAGCGCAATCAGCGGCGGTGCGGGAGAGCGAACCTTGATGGCGCTGTAAATCACACCGATCAGCAGGCCCGCACCAAGGGAAACCAGATAAGGTTTCATGCGATCAATCTCCCGGACAATTTCAAATGCAGGCGCGGTGTGCCGAACGGCATGCCGCGGGCGGCATTCGTGTTTCGGTCACGTCCGCCGCCCGCGGCAATGGAGCCGATGCGGCGCGTTCGCATCGAACCCGTCGCACCGGCATCCGCCGTTGCAGGCCGTCCGCGCTTACTTCGCCGGAACGGGCGCAATCGACTCGTGCGGCGTCGCGGTACGCTGCGGCGCCTTGTGGAGCATCGTGTACGCGTAGTCCACGCCCATCCCGTATGCGCCCGAATGCTCCTTCGCGATCGCCATCACCGCGTCGTACGTCTCGCGGTGCGCCCAGTCGCGCTGCCATTCGAGCAGCACCTGCTGCCACGTGACCGGCACCACGCCGGCCTGCACCATGCGCTGCATCGCGATATCGTGCGCGGCCTGCGTCGTGCCGCCCGATGCGTCGGCGACCATGTAGATCTCGTAGTCGCCCTCGAGCATCGCGCACAGCGCGAACGTCGTATTGCAGACTTCGGTCCACAGACCCGACACGACCACCTTCTTGCGGCCGTTCGCGGCGAGCGCGTCGCGCACCTTCTGGTCGTCCCACGAGTTCATCGACGTGCGTTCGAGCGTCTTCTGGTTCGGGAACACGTCGAGCAGCTCGGGATAGGTGTGGCCCGAAAAGCTTTCGCTTTCGACCGTCGTGATCGTGGTCGGGATGTTGAAGACCTTCGCGGCCTTCGCGAGCCCGACGACGTTGTTCTTCAGCGTCTGCCGATCGATCGACTGCACGCCGAAGGCCATCTGCGGCTGCTGGTCGATGAAGATCAGCTGGCTGTTGTGCGGGGTAAGTACTTCAAGCTTGGGATTGCTCATGGTGATGATGTCCTTTGACGCGGAGAAAAATGAGACTCGCCTGGCCGACGAATCCGCGAGGCGTCCAATGCGCGGTGTCGGAAGCGTCTGCAGCCGGCCTGCGTCATTCAATACGCGAACGTGCGGCCGCACCAGTTAATTGTTCTGATTCTCGCCACGCTCGACATTTAGACTGAAAAGTTCTGAATTTCATTGAATGCGCTAACGACGAGCGCGCCGACCTGATAGGCTGGCCCAAGACTTTCGGATCGACGCCAGACCGGTAGGTATCCGTATTTTTAACGGCTGTCATTTCATTCCAGAACGATGAAACCGTACACTGCTTCGCTTTTCGCCGGCATCCTCGCCGGCGTCGTCTACGCGCTGATCGGCGTGCAATCGCCGGCGCCGCCCGCCGTCGCCCTCGCCGGCCTGCTTGGCATTCTGACCGGCGAACAGATTCTTCCCGTGGTGCGACGGATGCTCGACGGCATCCGACCGGGAACCGCGTGGCGCGACGCGAAGTGCAGCCAGCACATGTTCGGCCCGTTACCTGGCGCTCACGCCTCCGACGCTTCCGTGAAGCGCCGCGAATCGACACCGACATGACAGGCACACGTCGAGCGAAGCTCACGCGCATGGGCCGCGTCGTCGTCGACGAAGGCCGTCATCTTCTTGATGCTGCCGAACAGCGTGAACGGAAGGCGCAGCGCGCGAAGTCGCGCGTTGTGCGTGATTTGCGCATCCGCCACCCCGAGTGTCGGTTTCCGGGCGATCAGCCGTGAACGGTCGAGGCGTCTGGCGCTTGCCGACCCGAATCAAGCCATTCTTGAAGCCAGCGTTGACGGAATGAAGAAACGGGAGCGGCTTCGCCGCCGCCGATGCTGCAGACAGCCGACGCCGCGTGCGGCATCGGCGTTCAACGCGCCGCGGACGTCTCGCCGGTCCGGCCGGCGCGCCAGGTGAGGAAAGCGAGCATCGCGAGCGGCAGCGCCAGCGCCCAGAACGCGGCGTACAGGTAGGCGCTCGCGCCGGCGCCCGCACCGAGCGCGAACCCGGCGACCGGCGGCAGCGTGCGTCGCAGCCGCGCGCGCGCGGCTTCCCGTTCGGCCGGCGCGGCGATCGGCACGAGCCAGTCGAATGCATCGATGACCGCCTGCGTGACGTTGCCGGTCATCACGGTGTTCGCGACGACGGTGCGCGCGGTCAGCCGGCCGTGCGCGTTCTGCACGCCCATTGCCGCCGCACCCAGCAGCCCGCAGACGATCGTCGCGGGCGCATCGGCGCTGCCGATCGGCGACGCCGCGACGCCCGCGAGCATGAAGCCGGCCAGCAGGATCGTCTGCAGCGCGTACAGCGAGCGCGCCCGCGGGCCATGCCCGCGCACGCGCATCCGGTGATCGAGCAGGCGGGCGGCCACGATGCCCGCGATGAATGCCGGAAACGCGAGCCACTTGATCATCAGGCCCTGGCCGACACCGGCGAGGCCCGAGCCGATCAGGATGAAGTTGCCGGTAACGTGCGCGGTGAAGAGCCCGAACAGCGCGACGAAGCCGAGCGTGTCGACGTAGCCGGCGATCGAGGCGAGAAACACATCCTCGCCGCGCAGGCGATCGGGGGCCGCCGCGCGCGCTGCCGTTACTTGCGCGGGCTGCATGTCGTGGCTTCCGCGGTTGGGTCGACGGTGCCCGCATCGCGGACCTGCGCTGCGCGCGCGCGCCATTGCGCCCGCGCGAGCGGGACCGCATGCTCGCGCGAGACGAGGCCGAGCCGGCCCGCCAGGGCGATCGGCGGCGGCGCGGGCGATTGCACGTGCACGAGGGGGTGCGGGAGGCCGACTGCGATGCCGGCTCCCGGCGAGATCAGGTAAGGCATGGTCCGTTCCGGTTACGCCGCCGGCCGGGCCGGCCGAAGGGATTCGGCCGCGTGCGGCGGCTCGGGAGCAAGACTACGGAATGCGGGCCTGAAAGTCATGGCGGCGAACTGAATCGTTCTGAACGCGCGGGGCGGCGACGCCCGCGCCGCGTGGCCGGCTTCGCGGTGGCGCGCCTTGCTATTTTTCGATCGATAAGTGCAGAATGGCCGCATTCAGGAGCCGACGCATGACCGACACCAAGCGCAAGGCAGCGCCCCGCACGCGCGGGGCGACCGCCGACGACACCGCCGCCACATCGGGCCGCCGCCTCACGCCGGAAGCGCGCGAGCGGCAGATCGTCGAAAAGGCGGTCGAACACTTCGCGACCCACGGTTTTTCCGGCAGCACGCGCGAGCTCGCGCGGCAGATCGGCGTGACCCAGCCGCTGCTCTACCGGTATTTCCCGAGCAAGGAAGCGCTGATCGATCGCGTATACGACGAGGTCTACACGTGGGATCCCGAGTGGGAAAAACTGATCGCCGACCGCTCGGTTCCACTGCAGCAGCGGCTCGTCGCGTTCTACCGGTCGTACGCGCAGACGATCCTGCGGCGCGAATGGATTCGCACGTTCATTTTCGCGGGGCTCAGCCGCGAGGGCTTCAACACGCGCTATCTGTCGCGGCTGCGCGAACGCGTGTTCCTGCCGGTGCTGCGCGAGCTGCGGCATGCGTACGACATCGCGACGCCGGCGTCGGAAGCGCAGCGCAATGCGGAAATCGAACTGGTGTGGAGCCTGCACGCGAGCATCTTCTATCTCGGCGTGCGCAAGTGGGTATACGGGCTGCCGGTACCCGACGATCTCGACGCGGAAATCGAACGGCAGATCGACGCGTTCCTGAACGGCACGCCGGCCGCGCTGAAGCGTGTCGCGTCCGACGCAGCCGCGAAGCGCGCCCGCCGCTCGTGATGCCGCGGCGCGGCGTGGCGTTGCACCGCGCCCGGGCCGATTCAGAACGATTCAGCCGCGACGGTCGCTGCTTGCCCTATGCTCGGACAGCATTGGACGCGTGCCGTACCGCGCACCTTCCACATCGAACCGGGGCTCCCACATGACGACCGACACGCTCGCACTCACCCATCACACCATTACCGCGAACGGCATCCGCCAGCACGTCATCGATGCCGGCGCCGGGCCCGTCGTCGTGCTGCTGCATGGCTTTCCCGAAACCAGCTTCGCGTGGCGCCACCAGATCCCGGTGCTCGCGCGGCACTACCGCGTGATCGCGCCCGACCTGCGCGGCTACGGCGAAACCGACAAGCCCGCGGCCGGCTACGACAAGCGCAACATGGCGCGCGATCTCGCCGCGCTGCTCGATGCGCTCGGCATCGACCGCATCGCGCTCGTCGGCCACGATCGCGGCGCACGCGTCGCGACGCGTTTCGCGAAGGACTTCCCCGCGCGCGTCGAGCGGCTCGTCGTGATGGACAACGTGCCGACGCGCATCGTCGCGCAGAACATGACCGCGCAAACGGCGCGCGCGTACTGGTTCTTCCTGTTCCACCAGGTGCCCGACCTGCCGGAGGCGCTGATCGCGGGCAAGGAAGCCGAATGGCTCAGCTATTTCTTCGCCGACTGGTGCTACAACCCGCATGCGATCTCGGGCGATGCGTTCGACACGTACGTACGCGCGTATCGGCGCCCGGGGGCCGTGCGCGGCGCGTTGGCCGACTATCGCGCGAACGCGGAAGACGTGCAGCAGGATCTCGTCGATGCGGATGTCAGGATCGGGTGCCCGACCATGGCGATCTGGGGCGAGGATTTCTACGCGGTCGGCAAGATGTTCGACATGAAGGCCGTATGGGAAGGCATGGCGGCGAACCTGCGGGCCGAGCCGATCGCGCAGTGCGGGCACCTGCCGCACGAGGAGCAGCCCGAGCGCGTGAACATGCTGCTGCTCGATTTCCTGCGCGGCTGGGCCGGCTGACGCAACGCCGCTGCACGCGGCATCATCGGAGGACCATCGGATGGGACACGGATCGGGCCGCAAGGCCGTCATCGCCGGCGGATCGGTCGGCGGGCTGTTCGCGGCGACCGCGTTGCGCGCGGCCGGCTGGGACGTCCGCGTATTCGAGCAATCGCCGCACGAACTCGACAGCCGCGGCGGCGGCATCGTGCTGCAGCCGCCGATCGAGCGCGCGTTCGCGTTCGGCGGCGTGCCGCTGCCGCGCGAGGCCGGCGTCGATTCGATCGACCGGATCTACGTCGACGCACAGGACCGGATCGTGCAACGCTTCGCGATGCCGCAGACGCAGACCGCGTGGAACGTGATCTACACGGCGCTCAAGCGTGCGCTGCCGGCCGGCATCCTCCACGCCGGCGACGCGTTCGAGCGGTTCGAGCAGGACGGCGCGCGGATCGTCGCGCACTTCGCGAGCGGCCATGCCGAGACGGCCGACCTGCTGATCGGCGCGGACGGCGGCCGCTCCACCGTGCGCGCGCAGTTGCTGCCGGACGTGCGGCCGACGTATGCGGGCTATGTCGCGTGGCGCGGGCTCGTCGACGAACGCGCGCTGCCCGAGCAGGTGCTGGTTCTGCTGCGCGAACGCTTCACGTTCCAGCAAGGCGACCGGCACCTGTTCCTCACCTATCTGGTGCCCGGCGCCGACGGCGCGCTCGAACCGGGCGGGCGGCGCGTGAACTGGGTGTGGTACCGGCGTCTCGCGTCCGACCGGCTGGCATCGCTGTTCCTCGCACGCGACGGCACGCAGCGCGACGGATCGCTGCCGCCCGGCGCGATGCGCGACGGCAACCGCGCGGAACTCGTCGACGCCGCCGACCGGATGCTCGCGCCGACGCTCGCCGCGCTGGTGGATGCGACACCGGCGCCGTTCGCGCAGGCGATCCTCGATCTCGCGGTCGAGCGGATGGCGTTCGGGCGCGCGGTGCTGCTGGGCGACGCCGCCTGCATGGTGCGCCCGCACACGGCGGCGGGCGTCGCGAAAGCGGCCGACGATGCGGTCGGTCTCGCGCAGGCGTTGCGCGACGTCGCGCCCGGCAGCACGTTCGACGCCGGGCTGGCCGGCTGGGACGCCCGTCAGCGCGCCGCCAGCGCATCGATCGCCGCGCGCGGAATCGCGCTCGGCGCACGTTTGATGGGCACGGCCTGAGCGTTCGCGGGCCGCGTGTCATGCGCCCGGCGCGGCGCATCGGACTCCGGGTCGAGCGCGTGCAGCACGCTCGCGCGCCCGCCGTCGTCATCCGGCAGTTGCGGCTGGCCGCGCGCGAAGGCCGGCGTGGCGGCGGCCGTGCCGACGCAAAGAGCGAGCAATGCGGCGGCGACAAGCTTGCGGTTCATGATGACACTCCCGAGAACGATTCGATGGGGACGCGCCGCCGGCACGACCGCGCGAGCGAAAGCGATTCGTTGCGTGACGGGTACGTTGCCGGCGTCGAATGACCCGACGCCGGCGGCGGACGGCGGCTGAAAAAACCGCGTTCAGTGGTGCTCGAACAATTGCTGCGTGTCGAGCGATGCGAGCGAAGGCACGCCCGTCCCGGCGGCCGCATCCGGCCGTGCAGCGACCGATTGCGGATGCTGGGCGGCGACCTTCGCCTCCGCTGCCTGGATGTCCTCGGGATAGTAAGGATCGCTGCCGACCGGCCGATAACCGGCCTTTTCGACACGGACGAGATCGGCGCGCACGTCGGCCCGTGTGAGCGCATGGTCGGCGGTTTGCGCAAATGCGACGATCGGTGCGCTCAGCGCACAGGAAAGCAGGACTGCACGAATCAGGTTGTTCATGATGTTCACCTCTCAAAGATGGCGTGTTCGCGTCCGCAGATCAGGCCGGACATCCGCTCCCCATCGATGTGATGAAGAGTTGGGATCATTCTGCGATTCGCGCGCTTTCCTGAAGGTGAGGCTTCGATTACGGTTTTGTTATCCGGGCGCCGGCGCACGTCGTGCAGGGGCGCCCGGCTCGCCGGGCACCGCGCAGGCGCGCACGTCGGACGACCGTCGCGTTCATGCGGACGCGTCGAGCGGCCGCACTTCCGGAATCATCGCGGCCTGGCCGCGCACGATTCCGTCTGCGACCGTGAGCTGCCACACGGTCGCGCGCTCGATCCAGAACCGCTTGCCGGATTTCGTGACCCGCACGCCGCGGTATCCGGACACGAAGCCGTCCCGCATCACCTTGTCGAGGAATATCTGCCGTTCGCGCCGCTCCATCGGCTCCGCCGACAGGCGCGACGGCAACGCCGTCAGTTCGTCCCAGTCGTATTCGAAAATCGCCTGCGCGCGCCGGTTGCCGTACACGAACACCGGATCGGCCGACGTGTCGTGCGCCAGCACGCCGAACGGCGCCGTCTCGTACAGCCACGCGGCGCCGTCGGACGCGCTCATCCCGTCGGGAACGAGCGGATGGTGCAACAGCCGGCGGTAGGAATCGGCGAGAAGGAGGAAGAAATCTGCATCGGTGCGCAACGACATCGGTCAGGCTCCTGAAAGCGGCGGGATACGGGAACGCGTGAAGGTTCACGGCCGGACATTATAGGGACGAAGCGGCGCGGCCGGCGCCGCCGCATCCGCACAGATAACGACTTCGTAATCTTCGGGTCAGGGTCGGGTCAACGCCGCGCCGGCAGACTGCATGCTCGTCGCATCGAATGCGCATCCGAGCCCTGCTTCGAGGAGCACCATCATGTGGATCGTCCGGCTGGCGTTACGCAGGCCCTACACGTTCGTCGTACTCGCGCTGCTGATCTTCATCGCGGGGCCGCTTGCCCTGCTGCGCACGCCGACCGACATTTTCCCGAGCATCGACATTCCGGTCGTCAGCATCGTCTGGTCGTACAACGGCTTCTCCGCGGAGGACATGGCCAAGCGGATCACGTCGAACTACGAGCGCGCGCTCACGTCCGACGTCGACGACATCGAGCACATCGAGTCGCAGTCGCTGAACGGTGTGTCCGTCGTGAAGATCTTCTTCCATCCGGGCGCCGACATCAATCGCGCGATCGCGGAAGCCGCGAGCAACGCCGCGTCGATCCTGCGCATCCTGCCGCCCGGCACTCTGCCGCCGAACATCATCACGTACAACGCGTCGACAGTGCCGATCCTGCAGCTCGGGCTGTCGAGCGGCACGCTCGCCGAGCAGCAGCTGTACGACCTCGGCAACAGCTTCATCCGCACGCAGCTCGCGACCGTCCAGGGCGCGGCCGTGCCGCTGCCGTTCGGCGGCAAGATCCGCCAGATCGTCGTCGATCTCGATACGCGCGCGCTGCAGGCGAAGGGGCTCGCGCCGATCGACGTCGTGAACGCGATCAACGCGCAGAACCTGATCCTGCCGGGCGGCACCGCGAAGATCGGCACGCACGAATACAACGTGCAGATGAACGGCAGCACGCAGACGGTCGCCGCGCTGAACGACCTGCCGGTGAAGACGATCGGCGGCAACGTCGTGTACGTGCGCGACGTCGCGCACGTCCGCGACGGCTACGCGCCGCAGACCAACATCGTGCGCGTGGACGGCAAGCGCGCGGCGCTGCTGACGGTCGAGAAGACCGGCAGCGCGTCGACGCTGACGATCATCGACCAGGTGAAGGCGATGCTGCCGAAGATCGCGGCCGGCCTGCCGAAGGCGCTGCACATTTCACCGCTCGACGATCAGTCCGTGTTCGTGAAGGCGGCGGTCCAGGGCGTCGTGCGCGAGGCGCTGATCGCCGCGTGCCTGACCGCGCTGATGATCCTGCTGTTTCTCGGCAGCTGGCGCGCGACGCTGATCATCGCGGTATCGATTCCGCTCGCGGTGCTCACGTCGCTGCTCGCGCTGTCCGTGCTCGGCCAGACCATCAACATCATGACGCTCGGCGGGCTCGCGCTCGCGGTCGGGATCCTCGTCGACGACGCGACCGTCGCGATCGAGAACATCACGCATCATCTGGAGCTCGGCGCGCCGCTAGAGGAAGCCATTCTGACCGGCGCGGGCGAAATCGCGGTGCCGACCTTCGTGTCGACGCTGTCGATCTGCATCGTGTTCGTGCCGATGTTCCTGCTCACGGGCGTCGCGCGCTATCTGTTCGTGCCGCTGGCCGAGGCCGTGATCTTCGCGATGATCGCGTCGTACTTCTTCTCGCGCACGCTGGTGCCGACGCTCGCGATGGCGCTGATGCGCGCGAAGGGGCAAGGCCGGCCGCCGCGCGGCGTATTCGCGCGCGTCGCGCGTTTCCAGGCCGCGTTCGAGCATCGCTTCGAGGCCGTGCGGCTGCGCTATCGCGCATTGCTCTCGGCGGCGATCGCGCGGCGCCGCCGCTTCGCGGCCGCGTTCCTGCTCGCGTGCGTCGCGTCGACGGGCCTCTACGCGTTCGCCGGTCAAGACTTCTTCCCGTCGGTCGACACCGGCGAAATCCGCCTGCACCTGCGCGCGCCGACCGGCACGCGGATCGAGGAAACCGCGCGGCTGACCGACGAAGTCGAAGCCAAGATCCGCGGCGTGATTCCGGCGAACGAACTCGCGGGCGTGCTCGACAACATCGGCGTGCCGGTGAGCGGGATCAACCTCACGTACGACTCGTCCGACCCGATCGGCACCGAGGACGCCGACGTGCTCGTCACGCTGAAACCGAATCATGCGTCGACGGCCGCATACGTCGCGAAGCTGCGCAACGTGCTCGCGCAGTCGTTCCCCGGCGTGACGTTCGCGTTCCTGCCGGCCGACATCGTCAGCCAGATCCTGAACTTCGGGCTGCCCGCGCCGATCGACATCCAGATCGTCGGCAACAAGCTCGACCAGAACCGCGCGGTCGCGAATGCCCTGCTCGCGAAACTGCGCGGCGTGCGCGGGCTCGTCGACGCGCGCATCCAGCAGCCCGGCGACGAACCGGCGATCAACGTGAACGTCGACCGCACGAAGGCGATCCAGGCCGGCCTCGAACAGCGCGACGTCGCGCAGAACCTGCTGATCGCGCTGTCCGGCAGTTCGCAGACCACGCCGAACTTCTGGCTCGATCCACGCAACGGCGTCAGCTACCCGGTGCTCGTGCAGACGCCGCAATACACGGTGAATTCGCTGCAGTCGCTCGCGAACGTGCCGCTGCCCGCCGGCACCGCGCGCTCGCCGCAGACGCCGGCCGGCGGCCCGGCCGCGGGCACGCCCGCGCAGAACCTGCTCGGCTCGCTCGGCACGTTCTCGCGCTCGACGCAGCAGGCCGTGGTGTCGCACTACAACGTGCAGCCGGTGCTCGACATCTTCGCGTCGGTGCAGGGGCGCGACCTCGGCGGCGTCACGGCCGACGTGACGAAGCTCGTCGACGCCGCACGCGCGCAACTGCCGCCCGGCTCGTCGATCGTGCTGCGCGGCCAGGTGCAGGCGATGCACGAATCGTTCACGGGCCTGCTCGGCGGCCTCGCGCTCGCGATCGCGCTCGTCTACCTGCTGATGGTCGTGAACTTCCAGTCGTGGCTCGATCCGCTCGTGATCGTCGGCGGGCTGCCGGCGTCGCTCGCCGGCATCGCATGGATGCTGTTCGTCACGCGCACCACGCTGTCGGTGCCCGCGCTGACCGGCACGATCCTGTGCATCGGCATCGCGACCGCGAACAGCATTCTCGTCGTGAACGCGGCGCGCGAGCTGCTCGCGGGCGGCGCGTCGCCGTGGCAAGCGGCGCTCGATGCCGGCTTCAACCGCTTCCGCCCCGTCGTGATGACCGCGCTCGCGATGCTGATCGGCATGCTGCCGATGGCGCTCGGCCTCGGCGACGGCGGCGAACAGAATGCGCCGCTCGGCCGCGCGGTGATTGGCGGCCTCGCGTTCGGCACGGTGTCGACGCTGCTGTTCGTGCCGGTGGTGTTCGGCTTCGTCCACGCGTGGCTCGCGCGGCGCCGCGACGCCGCGGCCGCCCGGCGCGCGCAGCCCGCGCCCGATACGCCGGCACTGCGTTGAGCGCGCACGGCCGCCCCTTCCCATCCTTCGATTCGCCCGACCCCGGACCCATCATGAACGACTCGATCGAACCCGTCGCCCCGCCGCCGGCCGCCGAAACGGCCACCGCGGCCCCCGCTGCCGCAGCCGTGCCGCCCGCCGCGCGCGGCGCCGCCTCCGAC
>NZ_JAUJRI010000022.1:0-91941 GCF_030504405.1 Burkholderia sp. AU44665
GAGACAGGCTGCACGGCGGCTTGCGGCGCGCGCGGCGCGGGCAGCGCGGCCGGCGCGACCGGGGCTTCCGATTTCGGCGCCGGAGCGGGTGCGGGCCCCTGGGCCGGTGTCTGCGGCGCGGCGGCGGCATCGTTCGCGGGCTGCATCGGCTGGGCGCCTGCCTTGCGCACGCCGCGGCGGCCTTCCATGTTGCCGGTCGCATACACGTCGATTTCGTTCGGCTTCGAGAAGCTGTCGGTCGGCAGCGCGACGTCGGCGGTCTGCAGCGGCTTCACCAGGTGCGGCGTGATCAGGAAGATCAGCTCGGTGCGGTCCTGCTGGAACGACGTGCTGCGAAACAGCGCGCCGAGCACCGGCACTTCGCCGACGCCGGGGATCGCCTTCAGCGCGCCGGTCGCGTTGTCCTTGATCAGCCCGCCGATCGCGAACGATTCGCCGTCGCTCATCTGCACCGTCGTCGATGCGCGCCGCGTCGTGATCAGCGGCAGGATCGACGTGCCGCCGATGTTGGTCGCGCTCAGCGTGACGCCCGTCTGCGACAGCTCCGACACTTCCGGCGCGACCTTCAGGCTGATCCGGCCGTTGGCCAGCACCGTCGGCGTGAACTTCAGCGCGACGCCGAATTCCTCTTCCTGCAGCGTGATCGACGACGTGCCGTTGCCGCTGCTCTGCGGGATCGGGATGAAGATCTTGCCGCCCGCGAGGAACGTCGCTTCCTGGCCGCTGATCGTCACGAGGTTCGGCTCCGCGAGGATCTTGACGAGGTTGTCGGTGTTCTGCGCGTCGGCCGCGATGCTGAACGGCTTGTTGTTCGCCTTGTTGAAGATGGCGCCGCTCGCGACACCGGCGAGCAGGTTGCTGACCAGCGCGCCGCTCCACGAACCGAACCCGCCCTGGATGTTGAACGCGCTGCCCATCTGGTTGATCAGCGTCTTCGACACCTCGGCCACCTTCACCTCGAGCATCACCTGCTGCGGCGACGTGACGTTCAGCATGTTGAGCACGCCGCCGCCCTGCTTGCCGCCGCCCGCGCCTTCGCCCGCGTTGTCGCCGTACGCATGGGCGATCTGCACGGCCTGCTGCGCGGCCTGCGAGCTCGACACGGTGCCGGCGAGCACGATCGTGCCGGCCGCGGTCGACACGTGAATGTCGCGCTCGTTCGGCATCAGTTGCAGCAGCGACGCCTGCAGGCCGCCGGCGTCCGCGCCGACCGCGACGTCGATCACGCGGCACGCACCGCTCCTGCCCTGCACGATCATGTTGGTCGTGCCGACCGCGAGCCCGAGGATGTACAGCGTCTGCGGCGACACCATCGTCGCCTGCGCGACGGCCGGATTGCCGATCGTCCGGTTGCGGACCGGCTCCGGCATCGGCACCAGCAGCGACTTGCCGAGCGGCACCGCGACGCTGGTCGATTCGCGCACGGCGCCAACGCAGTTCGGCCCGCGCAGCGGCCCCGCCGATGCGGCGGGCGCGGCGGCCGGCGCCGGCGACATGCTGATCGTCATCTGCATCGGCCCCTTGCCGACCGCGGCCGGCGCGCTGGCGCCGCCCTTGGTCAGCACCGCCGATTCGATGCCTTCCTGGGCGAGTGCGCCATATACGGTCAGCCATCCCGAACAGAGGATCGCGGCCATCATCGTGCCCCGTGCGACGCGTGTGCGCAGTGGGCCGGTACCTGTGCGTTGCGGTTTGATCTTCATTTCGTCTGATCCCCCGAGAGACCGGCGCCGTGCCGGTTATCGACTTCCAAGGCCGCCGCGCGTTGCCGGCGGCCGGTTTGTTTATCTGGCTGGTTCGATCTGCTTCAGAAACATTCGACGCTGCCCTTCACGCCCGACAGCACACCGACGCAGTCGCGCCGGACTTCCGGCGCCGCATGCGACGCGACGTGCACGCGCACCGGCCGCGCATGGACGGGCGCCGGCGGCGCTTCCGGTGCGGGCGCCTTGCCGAGCAGCGTCATCTTCGTCGCGCCGCCGGTGGCCAGCGTCTTCTGGTCGACCTGGTTGCGCAGCACCAGCGACAGCGTGCCGACGCTGCGTGCGAGGTCGAGCCGTTCGGCCTGGTCGGGCGTGACTTCCAGCGTCACCGCGTTGACCACCTTCGGCGCCGTGTCGTCGCGGCTGACCTGCTGCGCGACGGCGAGCACGAGGATGTGCTCGAGCACGATCTTCGAGATGCTCTGCCCGTCGGTCTTGCCTTGCTGTTCCTGCGTGTTGACGATCACGTCGACGTAGTTGCCGGGCAGCGCGAAGCCCGCGACGCCGACCACGTCGTTCACGCGCACCGTGATCGCGCGGCTGCCGTCGGCGATCACTGCGGACAGCCCGCCCTTCGTGCCGACCGGCGCGAGCTTCGACTCGATCACCGGCTCGCCGCGCGCGAGGCTGGTGCGTACGACGCGCCCTTCGAGCGCCTTCGTATCGGTGAACGCGCCGGTGGGCACGCTGCCCGACGGCCAGCTCACCATGTGGATCTGGTTCGGCCCGAGCGGCTCGCCCAGGTTCAGGTCGGTGGTGGCCACCGCGACGGACGTGACCGAGCTCGTGGATGTCTGCATCAGCCAGTGGGAGGCGAATACGACCGCGGCAAGACCCGCGATCATCGCGACGACCAGCATCATGACCGCTCGACTGTTTTTCATGGCAATGCTCCTCGACGAATCGTGAAAGAAACCGCTCAACCGGTGACGAACGTACGGCCTCCGCGCTCGATGGGCGGCGGATGGCCGCCGTCCCGTTCGGGCGCCGCGCCGAAATAACTCGCCCACGCGTCGTACAGCGCGTCGTGCGTCACCTCGGGCGGATCGCCGCGGTAACGCGCGCCGGCGGCCACGAGGCGCAGCAGGTCCGCCGGGAAGCACGCAAGAAACGCCTTGCCGGTCGGCAGATGCAGCCGATGCAGCAGGAAATCGAAGGCATCGCTCGCCGAGACGAGCCCGAGCGTCGCGCAGGCCGCGTCGTATACCGCGCGGTAGTCGTCGATCGACATCGCGCCGACATGCAGCTTCGAGCCGAGGCGGCGCATGAACGCGTCGTCGCAGAACTGCTCCGGCGCGAGGTTGCTCGAGAACACGGGCCACACGTCGAACGGCAGCACGAAGCGGTTGCCGGATTCGAGCGTCATGAAATCGACGCCGCGATCGAGCGGACGCAGCCAGCGGTTGAGCAGGTCGCGCGGCTCGACGCGCTGGCGGCCCAGATCGTCGACGACGTACATGCCCATGTTCGCCTTCATGTGCGGCGGCGCCTGGTAGAAGCCGGCCGCTTCGTCGCGACGCAGGTCGAGTTCGTCGAGCGTCAGCTCGCCGCCCGACATCACCACCGGCCGCCGGCACAGACGCCAGCGCCGATCGACCGACTGGCCGCCGCACGCGGCTTGCGCATCGACGTGCACGAGCGGGTCGTAGACCTGGATCACTTCGCCCGCCGCGCAGATCGCGTGCGGCACCGGCACGCGGCCGTGCATCAGCGAGCCGAGCCGCTCGGCGAGAAAGGTCTTGCCGCTGCCGGCCGGGCCGTAGATCAGCAGCGGCCGGCCCGCATTCAGCGCGGCGGCCGCCGCATCGAGCACCGCCGTGTCGATCACGACGCCCTCGAACGCGGCCCACACGTCGCTCTGGCCGATGTGCAGCTTGCGCACCGAATGCGCGGCCACGCTCGCGAGATACGCGTCGAGCGTCACCGGCGCGGGACCGCTGTAGCCGCTGCGTTCCCGCTCCTCGAGCGCGAGCACGCGGCCCGCATCGGTCAGGCGGAACGTCACGTCGAGATCGGTCGCGCCGCGATGGGTCAGCTCGACGAGATGCTCGCGCACCAGGAATGCAAAGACGTCGTCGAGCACCGCGAGCGGCAGGCAGTGCCGCTCGACCAGGTCGCCGTACGACGGGCGGCCGAGCACCAGCGTCGACTTCAGCACGAGGCCGGCGACGAACGCCATGCTCAACCCGGTTTCCGCTAGCGAGCGCGGCGCCGGCGGCAGTTGCGCGCCCAGCTTCGTGTGGACCTCCCGCGACGGCAGCGGATCGGGCAGGCGTGCCACCTGCGCGTCGCGTCTCGGTTCGGTATGGTTCGTGTTCATGATCGTTGCGTCCTCGTTTCGGATCCGCCGCGCTATGCGCACGACGCGAACAGCATGCCCAGCGTGCCGGCCGCGATCGCGACGCCGTACGGCAGCGTGCCGACCGACGCGATCTCGACCGGGCCGTCGGCGGCCTCGGCGCGCGCCGCGTGCGAGCGCCGCGCGACCAGCGTGCGCACGTTCGCCCACATCCGGCGCATCCGCCCGCGCAGCAGCGCGTAGGCGACGGCGCCGATCCCGCCGGCCAGGAACGTGGCCAGCACGATGTAAAACGTCATTTCCGCGCCGACCCATGCGCCGATCGCCAGCATCAGCTTCACGTCGCCCGCCGCCATGCCGCGCAGCAGGTAGAACGGCAGCAGCAGGCCGAAGCCGGTCGCGGCGCCGGCGAGCCAGCCGAGCACGCCCGCGGGCACGCCGAGCAACAGGCACTGAGCAACCAGCGCGCCGGCCAGGCCGAGCAGCACGAGACGGTTCGGAATGCGACGGGTCGCGATGTCGGTGCTGGCCGCGGCGATCACGAGCAGCGTCACGCACAACGGAACCGGGTAAGGCGGCGCAACGGGAAACATGGCGAACCTCGCGGGTCGAATCGGTGGATCAGGAAGCCATCGCCAGCGCGGTGGTCACGGCGGTGCTCACGGCCGCGGCGATCATCTCGTACGCATCGCCGAGCGAACCCTTCAGCGTGACGACGCTGCCCAGTACCGCGATGGCGAACATCGACGCGAGCAACGCATACTCGATCGACGTCACACCTCGTTCGTCGGCGATCCAGCGACGGGCGACACGCACGATGGCTTTCATGATGGTCTCCGGTGTCCGGTTGACGGAATCGCCGGGGACGGCTCGAACGCTGCACCAGCCGAGCCGTCCACGGCACGCTCCATCAGATGCCTGCAACCGCCGAATCGAGGTCGGCCGCGATCGTGCTGAACACGGTCTTCAGATCCTTCCCGATGGTCGACAGCGCGAGGATGATGCCGACTGCGATCAGTGCGGCGATCAGGCCGTATTCGATGGCGGTCACGCCGTCTTCGTCGCGAATGAAACGGCCGGCTTGTTGAATGAACTTGGACATGATGTTCTCCTTGCGTGGTGACTTTCAAAACCCTCGCGCACCGGCTGGTCGGACGACCGTGCATCGATACGTCGAGGAATGTCGTTGATGCCGTGTGGCGCCGACGAACGATCCGGACGATTCGGGCGAACCGTTCGCCGTACCGTCCATCAGATGCCTGCTACCGCCGAGTCCAGATCCGCGGCGATCGTGCTGAACACGGTCTTCAGATCCGTACCGACCGTCGCCAGCGCGGCGACGATGCCGATCGCGATCAGCGCGGCGATCAGGCCGTATTCAATGGCCGTCACACCGTCCTGATCCTGGACGAACCACGCGATCTTTTCGATGATTCTTGACATGAGCGTTCTCCTTTCGGACTGCTATGAAATACCCTTCGTCGGTCATGACGTCGGGGGTGGGCACCACCGGCACTACTCTGGAAATCGGAAGCCGACGATCAGTCGCGGAAACGCGGCGGACCACCGCGGTCCATGCGAACGGGTATCGGCGAGACGGAGCATGAGAGACGCGCGTACGGTGCGACCGGCCGGATGAACCGGGCAGGTCGATCGAACTGAACGGCACGACGGCCGTCCGACGCATGGAATCCGGTTGAACGGGAGATGAATTCCCGGCAAAGCCGCAATGTGTCTTTAACGCGGCTTGCGATCCGCGATGTGCTGTGGTCTTTCATTTTTATTCCCCATGTACTGCCATGCCGATTTCTTATTGCCCTGAAGCGACCGGGTCTCTCGGGTCGTTCGACGACGGTTGCCGCGGTGGATCGAACGGGAGCTGCGTGTTCCCCGACGCGCTCCGGCCCGACTTTTTCCGCAGGTGATTCGCGAGCCGGTTCCGCTGCCTGTTGCCCGAACCGCCCGCTCGTCACATCGTCGACTGCCGTGCCAACGCTTACGCAAAGAGCGGACCATCCCGGGCGAAATCGAGACGCACCAAGGGTTTCGGCGATCCACCCGGCCTCCCGCCAACCGCCCGGCCGCCGAAATGTTTCAACTTTGATATATGTGGCGCCGGCGCATGTAGCCGGCATGAAACCCCGTCATCGCGCTGCACAAAGGTCCGAAAAAATTTTCTCGGGATTTTCCCGAACGCGGCGGCGCGCCCGGGCGTCGCGGGTTCCGCGGCATGCCCGGCCGGTAAAAATCGCGGAATGTTTCAGGCCAGAAACACGAATGCCGGCGGCGGCGTTTTCTCATACCAGAAACGGCGGTTTTCACCCGAATCGCTGAACACATTCAATGTCGGCCGGCCGTGCGCGGTTTGCATCACGCGATTTTTTCTTCAACAATGAATTCACCGGACAACGCCATTTCAGCGCGATTCGATCCGCAGGCACGACAACATCGAACGGCCGCGACAGACCACGCGGCCAAACCACAGACGGGGCATCATGTACACAGCCAATCGTGAAACGCGCGATCGCGCCATACGCTGTGCTCAATGGCTGACGGCCGACCGGATCATTCCGTACAGCTGCATCATGCTGATGCTCTTCGTCGCGCTCCTGATCGTCTGGGGTGTCGTGACCGACGGCTTCACGTCGAACGCCACCGCCCGACCCGGCACCGACTTCTCGGTCTTCTGGACCGCATCGCATCTCGTGTTGCAAGGCCATGCCGCGGCGGCCTACGACACGTCGTCATTCCTGCAGGCCGAGTTCGCGCACTTCGGTGCGTATCTGCAAAACCGGCCGCTTCCCTGGCTCTATCCGCCGACGATGCTGCTGTTCATCGCGCCGGTTGCCCTCGTGCCTTTCCTGCCCGCTTACTTCCTCTTTTTCGCGGGCAGTCTTTTATGCTACGCGTTCGCCGTCTCGCGCTTGTCGGGGCTGCGCGCGCATCTTCCCGTGCCGCGCGCCGCGGCGTTCGTCGTCGTCGCGTATTCGGCGGTGTGCATGTCCGCGCTGTTCGGCCAGAACAGCATCCTGACCGCCGGCCTCGCCGCGCTCGCGCTGCATCTGCTCGGCAGGCGGCCGGTGCTGGCCGGCGTGCTGATCGGGCTGCTCGCGATCAAGCCGCAACTCGCCGTCGTGTTCCCGTTCGTGCTGATCGCGACGCGTGCGTGGCGCACCTTCGCGGCGGCGGCGCTCAGCGCGACGCTGTTCGCGGCGGCCGGCGTCGCGCTGGCCGGCCCCGCCGCGCTGCACGGGCTGAGTCATGCGATGGCGACGGTACGCGCGCAGCATTTCATGCTCGCGTCGTACTGGCTCGCGTCGCCGACGCCGTTCGCCGCGCTGCGGCTCGCGGGCGCGCCGGTGGCGGCCGCGCTGGCCGCCCAGGCGGCGGTCGCGCTCGTCGCGCTCGCCGCGGCTGTCAACGTATGGCGCCGCACGCGCGACATGCGGTTGCGCGGCGCGGTGCTGGCCGTCGCCACGCTGCTGACGACGCCGTACCTGTGGAACTACGAGCTGACGTGGCTCGGCATCGCGCTCTTCTGCCTGATCGCGCACGGCCTCGACGAAGGCTGGCTGCCCGGCGACCAGGGCATTCTCGTGCTCGCGTGGCTGCTGCCGATCTTCGAAATGCTGAACCGGCTGATGAAGCTGCCGCAGATCGGGCCGGTCGTGCTGCTCGCGGTGCTGTTCGTCGTCGTGCGCCGCACGGCGCTCGCGTCGCGGAGCGCACGATGAAGACGCCGTCGTTCGCCCGTCACGCGCACCCGAATGCCGATCTGCACCCGGAACTCCCGATCGCCGGCCCGCGCCGCCATCCGCACTGGCTCAATCGCGATCGCGTGCGTCTCTATGCGGCCGCCGTGCTGCTGACGGAGCTGCTGTTCATCGCCATTTACCTGATCCGCGTGCACCTGTCGCACGGCGGCGCGCTGGAGCCGCTGTCGCAGGATTTCTCGCCGGTCTGGAGCGCCGCATGGCTCGCCGCGCACGGGCACGGCGCCGACGCGTGGCATTACTCCGCGCTGTTCGCGGTCCAGAAGCTCGCCATCCCGACGATGACGCTCGCGGACGGCACGCTGCCGTGGCTCTATCCGCCGACGATGCTGCTGCTTGTGGCGCCGCTCGGCTGGCTGCCGTACACGCTGGCGCTCGTGCTGTGGCTCGGCATCGGCATCGCGCTGTTCGCCGCGGCGATGCGCGCGACCGTGCAGCGCGATGTCGCGTGGCTGTGCGCGCTCGCGTTCCCCGGCGCGTTCCTCACGGTGATCGTCGGGCAGACGAGCCTTTTCACCGCGACGCTCGCCGCCGTCGGCCTGCTCGCGCTGAAACGCCGCCCCGTCTGCGCCGGGATCTGCTTCGGGTTGCTGACGATGAAGCCGCAGCTCGCGGTGCTGTTCCCGCTCGCGCTGCTGTGCGCGGGCCAATGGCGCGCGCTGGCCGCATGGGCCGCGACGATCGCCGTCAGCGCCCTGCTCGCGACGCTCGCGTTCGGCGTCGCCCCGTGGATCGCGTTCGCGCACCTGATCGCCCACGTCTACACGATCGTGGGCACCGGTCACGCGAAGCTCGCTCGCATGCCGACCGCATTCGCGCTCGCGACGATGGCCGGCTGGCCCGCGCTCGTCGCGCGCGGCCTTCAACTGCTGTCGGCGGCGGTTGCCGCGGTCGCCGTCGTCTACGCGTGGCGCGGCGCGTGCTCGTATGCCCTGCGCGCCGCGACCCTCGCGTGCGCATGCCTGCTCGTCAGCCCCTATCTGTACGACTACGACCTGACGTGGTACGGCATCGTGATCGCGTGGTACGCACGCTATGCGTCGACGCGCGGCTGGCGGCGCTTCGACCGCGAATGGCTGATGCTGCTGTGGCCGATGCCGCTCGCGGGCCTCGCGATCGTGCCGCACCTGTCGTTCCAGTTCATGCCGCTCGCGACGCTCGCGTCGCTCGCGCTGCTCGTCAGCCGGATCGCCCGGGAAAGACGCGACGTGCCGTCGATGCCCGACGCGCGCGACACCTCGACCGAGACCGGGTTCACCCACCCGCTCCGGCCACACCACCGCCCGGCGCACGGCATGCGCCGCACCGGCCGCCCGTCGCTCGGCGCCGGCAGGTAAAGCGACATCACAAGGGGAATCATCATGCGGGAATCCATCTACACGCCGCTCGTCTCGCTGGTCGTGCCGTTCTACAACGAAGGCGAAGCCGTCGAGCGCTTCTTCGACGTCGTGATTCCGTTGCTGAGCGCGATCGACGCGATCCGCTTCGAGATCGTCTGCGTGAACGACGGCAGCCGCGACGACACGCTGGAACGCCTGGTCCGGATCGGCGCGGCCGAGCGGCGCGTGCGCGTGATCGATCTGACCCGCAACTTCGGCAAGGAGGCCGCGCTGACGGCCGGCCTCGACGAAGCGGCCGGCGATGCGGTGATCCCGCTCGACGCCGACCTGCAGGACCCACCGAGCCTGATCCCCGTGATGATCGAACACTGGCGCGACGGCGCGGAGGTCGTCGCGGCCAAGCGCAGCAACCGCGCGTGCGATTCGTTCGCGAAGCGCACCGCCGCCGCGATCTACTATCGCGTGCACAACCTGCTGTCGGACGTGAAGCTGCCCGAGAACGTCGGCGATTTCCGGCTGATGGACCGCAAGGTCGTGAACGCGCTGCGCAACCTGCCCGAGCGGCACCGCTTCATGAAAGGGCTGTTCGCGTGGGTCGGCTACAAGACCGTGATCGTCGAATATCAGCGCGATCCGCGCAGCGCCGGGCACTCGAAATTCTCCGGCTGGAAGCTGTGGAATTTCGCGCTCGAAGGCATCACCAGCTTCAGCACCGTGC
This sequence comes from Burkholderia sp. AU44665, assembly GCF_030504405.1. Lineage (NCBI taxonomy): Bacteria > Pseudomonadati > Pseudomonadota > Betaproteobacteria > Burkholderiales > Burkholderiaceae > Burkholderia > Burkholderia sp. AU44665. The sequence continues at coordinate 9,894 of NZ_JAUJRI010000022.1, forward strand.
CGCTGCGCAGCTGGACCTACATCGGCATCGGCATCGCGGCGCTCGCGTTCGTATACGGCGCGTTCATCATCCTGCGCACGCTGCTGTTCGGCAATCCGGTGCTCGGCTATGCGTCGCTGATCTCGGTCACGCTGTTCATCGGCGGCATCGAGCTGATCGGGATCGGCGTCGTCGGCGAATACGTCGGGCGCATCTACGACGAATCGAAGCAACGGCCCGTCTACCTGATCCGCCGCCGCTACCAGGCGCACGGCAAGGTGATCGAACTGCCGGTCGCGCGCGATGCACGCCGTCAGCCCGCACGCCGGCGCGTGCAGCCGGCCCGGCCGCGCATCGGCGCGCGCTGAACGCACCGGCGCCATGATCGGCCTGCTCCAGGCCGAGCGCACGCGGCTCGTGCGCTTCGGCGTGTCCGGGCTCTGCTCGACCGCGATTCACGCGCTGGTCGCGACAGCGCTGTTCGCGCTGCGCGATGCGACGCCGGTGACCGCGAATGCGGTCGCGTTCCTCTGCGCCACCGTGTTCTCGTATCTGGCGAATACGCTGTGGAGCTTCTCGTCGACGGTACGCACCCGCAATGCGACGCGCTTTCTCGCGGTCACGCTCGCCGGGTTCGTCGAAACGCTGCTGCTCGCGCGCGCCGCCGAGGCGCTGGATGCGTCGCGCACGACGAGCGTCGTCGCGATCGCGCTGCTGATCCCGCCGACGACGTTCGTGCTGCACCGGCTCTGGACGTATCGGTAAGCCTCCCTTCCCGGCCCCGCCAACGATCGGCCAATCAATTAACAGATTCAATGTCGCGATATTTTTGTCACGCATCGATTCGATTGATTCCGATTTTAAAATTAACCCGATAAATCATTTTATCGGCCTGTTTACTTTTACAGCTTCCACAAGCAATCAAACGGGATAATCTGCATTCGCGGTCGCATCCGCACGTGTCGATATCGGTGAAAAGCCTTGCTGCACAAGGCGATGGTGGCCGCACGAAGCAATTCTCGCAACGATAAGTCCCATTACTTCAAACGGGAGCTTCTATGTCACGCGTTACCGATGTGCTCGTTTCGTTCGATACCGAAACCATCCTCAAAAAATATCCGAATCCCAGCAAGAATCCGGCGGCACCCACGCTGATCGACTGGCACTACGTCTATATGGTGACCAACCAGGACAACGTCATCTCCGGCCAGGCGGGCGGCGAGCTCGACCTGAAGGCGCAGGTCGGCGACCTGATCCGCTGGCGCGAAACGAGCCTGTCGCTGGGCTTCGAGAACCAGGTGGTGTTCTACAAGTTCATCGGCAACGTCGGCAACGACCTGATCTCGACGCCGACGCCGCGCGTCGCGGAGGCGTCGATTCCGGTGCCGAACACCAGCAAGCCCGAAGTGCCGACGTGCCAGAAGGTCGCGAACTACTACTGGTCGTCCGAATGCCTGAAGGTTGGCCGCGTGACCTACCATTTCCTGTTCCAGATCATCGATCGCAATTGCCAGAGCCAGGGCTGCTTCTCGTGGGATCCGTTCATCTCGATCCATAACTGATCGCGGCACGCGGGCGGCCGCACGACGGCCGCTCGTCCCGCCCCTTGTTGCGGAGGACGTGCTCATGTCTGGTGTACGTTGCGATGCGCTCGCGATCGTCGACGCCGTCACGCTGCTGGCGGCCTATCCCGATGCGAGCCGGGACGCCGACGCGCCCACCGTGATCGACGGCCGGCACATCTACGTGTTGAGCCCCGGCGACGCCGGGCAGGTCAGCCACCACGACAACCGGCTCTTTGCCGGCCTGTCGCCGGGCGACCGGCTTCATCTGCGCGAAACCGCGCTGGCGCTGCGCGCGGAGGTGACCGTGCTGTTCGTCCGGTTCGCGCTGAAGGACGCCGGCATCGTCGCGCCGATCGAAGCGGAGATCCTCGACGCCGCCACGGCGGTGCCGAACGGCGACGACCTGCTGCATCCGTCGTGCCAGCCGATGAAGGACCATTTCTGGCGCGGCGAGGTGCTGGCCCCGGGCGCCACCACGTGCACGGCCGATTTCGCGGTGCTCGATCGCGACGGCGCCGTATCGGGCTATTTCCGCTGGGAAACGACGATCGAGATCGCCGGCAGCGGGCCGGACACGAAACAGCCCGGCGCCACACCGTAGCCGGATCGCGACGGCCGTTTCACGTTGCCGGTGAATGCCGACTTCAACGCGATCGGGGCGGAGGACGGCTACGACGACGCTCACGTGCGCCCCGCCGCGTGCCGTACTCAGGTACGCGGCAACCCCGGCGGATTGGTCTGCGACCGGTCGATCGCCTCGGCATCCAGCCGCCAGTGGTCGAGCGCCTTCCGGTAGCTGCCGTTCGCGATCAGCGCATTGATCGCGAGCGTCAGCGGCTCGGCGAGGCCGCTGCCCTTGCGGGTCGTGATCGCGATATCCGCGGTGCGCGGCCAGCCGCCGCTGACGGTGCCGATCAGCTTTGCATCGCCGCGCAGCGACGCCTGGTACGCGAGCATCGAATTCACGCTGAAGATCGTGTCGACCCGGCCCGACTGCAGCGCGACCCAGCGCTCGGCCGCATCCGCGTAATACTGGATCTCGACCGGCGCGAGGCCGCGCGCGACGTTCTGCCGGTTCCATTCGAGCAGGATCTTTTCCTGGTTCGTGCCCGAATCGGTCACGACGCGCAGCCCCGCGACATCCTTCGGTTCGCGGATCGCGGCAAGCTTGCTGCCGGTCTTCACGTAGAAGCCGAGCTGATCCTTCCGGTAGGTCGAGAAGTCGAACTTCTCCTTGCGCTGCTCGGTCACCGTCACGTTCGAGATCACCGCATCGACCTTGCCGGACTGCAGCGCGAGCGGCCAGTCGGCCCACGCGAGCGGCACGATCTTCAGCTTGCGGCCGATGGTGTCCGCGATCAGTTGCGCGAGATCGGGATCGAAGCCGACCACCGTGCGCGCGTCGGTCGCATAGGTGCTGAGCGGCGGCAGGTTCGGCGCGATGCCGATCGTCAGCGTGTTCGCCTCGGCGAACCGGAAGCCGGCCGGCAGCGCCTGCTCGACCGCCGGATTCGCCGCGCCGCGCTGCCGTGCCGGCTGCTCGGGACTCAAGTCGAACGACGCGGCGTGTACCGCGACGGCGTTCGCGGCGATCAGCGCGGCGGCCAGCACGCGGGCGAGGCGTGCGACGGGAAAAGCGTTTCTTCTCATGTCTTGTGGAATCCTGTTTTTATTCGGGGATGCGCGAAGCGGGCGCGGGCAGCGGGCCGGCAACGTTCGACGCCAGTCGCTGCCCCGCCGGGCCGGTCACGCAGGCGTTGCGTCCAGTTCGACCACGGCCGCACGCCGCGGCACCGGTTGCACGACGGGCGACGGAGGCCTCGCGTGCGCCGACTCGCCCGCATACAGCGCCTTCGGGTCGAACACGCGTGCCTGCAGCGGCGTGAACGCTCGGAAATTCCACAGGCTGCGCGCGACGAACACGCGCTGCACCCAGCGGAACGCGCGGTCGTTCTCGTCGTACTGCGGATCGAAGCGGTCGCGCGAATGCAGCGTGAAATGGTTGTTGATCAGCACCAGCTTGCCCGGTGACACCTGCACGCCGAACGACACCTCGCGCACCGCGCGATACAGGTTGGCCAGCGCTTCCTGCGCGCGCGGGTTGACGGCCAGCACCATGTCCGGGTAGAACGCGACCGTCACGCGCGGCGCGTCGAGCGGCCCCGACAGCACCGCGCTCAGGTCGGTGTTGTCGCGCGGCGTGGGCGTCGCGCCGCGCCACCGGTACGGCACGCGGATGATGTAGTGCTCGCCGTAGAGTTGCGCGATATCGTCCGGCGACAGCAGTTGCAGCGCGCGGCGCGCATCGGCGAGCCGCGTGTACGGGCCGCCGCCGGCCTCGCTGCGCACACCGAGCAGCAGCAGCGCGAACGGCGACGTGTCGCCTTCCGGCATGTGCGCCTGCGCGGCGTTCTCGATATGGAAGTCGAGCTCGACCTCGGAGCCGAGGCCCGTGTAGTCGCGCGCGGTCGCCTTGTGCGGCGTCAGGTTATTCACCAGCTCGCGCCCTTCGTGCGCGATCGAGTACGGCTCGCCGGCGAGCGTGCTCAACGCGACCAGCACGTTCTCGCTGAGCACGCCGGCCTTGAACGAACGGCCGGTTTCCTCGAATCGCGGGCTGCCCGTCACGCCGTCGTCGATCGGCAGGTTGTCGATCTCGATCGAGCCGTGCGCGTCCGCCGTCGGCGCCTTCGCCCGGTCGAATGCATCGACGATCCGGTCGGGAAACGCGTTGTAGGCCAGCTTTCGGACTGCGCTGATATAGCCTGCGCCGCCGGCCGGGTCGTAATCCAGCGCGCCGAGCGTCGTGCGGATGTGAGCGGATTCCGCTGCCGTCAAAGCGATGCGTGCATCTGCGAGATAGGTCATAGGTCTCTCGTATAAAGATCTGGTTCGAAGAGCGGCATGGCATCGCCGCCGCGCGCCGCCGTCCTCGGGGCGAAGCGCTCGACAAGACTAGGAGACCGTCATTGCATTTCGAAATGATATTAATTCGATTGCAAACAAAAATTATCGATATAAGTTCAGCAATGCGGACGGAACCGGTTCACCGCGTTTTGTGCCGACCTTTAACACGAATACTTGTTAAAAAATCGTTGCTTATTATTTGTATTCGCCAATGGGTCGATGCTAGTTTTCTGTCGGATTCGACGCTGCGGCCGGCGCCCGACGGGCAGCCGGCTCCCTTGATCCGCCATACGGAAACCTGCCAGATGAATCGATACCGCCTGCCGTCCCGCACCATCCACACGTCCCGCACGCACCGGGAGCCGCGATGAGCGACCGTGCCCCGGCGCTCGACCGAGTCGACCGCGCGTTGCCCGCTACCGCCACCGCCACCACCGGTTCGCCGCGCACGTCGCTGCGCGCCATCCTCCCGACCGTCGCGGCCGCGAGCCTCGGCTTCGCGATCGTCCAGCTCGACGTGACCGTCGTCAACGTCGCGATTCCGAGCCTCGGCCATGCGTTCGGATCCAGCGTCCACGGGCTACAGTGGATCGTCGATGCTTACACGCTGTCGTTCGCCGCGCTGCTGCTGACGTCCGGCACGCTGGCCGACCGCTTCGGCAGCCGCCGTCTGTTCGCGTACGGCCTTGCGCTGTTCCTGCTCGCGTCGCTCGGCTGCGCGCTCGCGCCGTCGCTGGCGGCACTGGTTGCCGCGCGGGTCGCGCAAGGCGTCGGCGCCGCGATGATCCTGCCCACGTCGCTCGCGCTCATCACGCATGCGTGCGCCAACGATGCCGCCGCACGCGTGAAAGCCGTCGCGTGGTGGAGCGCGACGGGCGGCGCGATCAGCGCGGCCGGGCCGACGCTCGGCGGCCTGCTGATCGATTCGCTCGGCTGGCGCGCGATCTTCTTCATCAACCTGCCGATCTGCGCGTTCGGGCTGTGGCTCACGCTGCGCCACGTGCGGGATTCGGCCGCCGCGCGCACACGGCTGTTCGATCCGGTCGGCCAGCTCGTCGCGGTGCTCGTGCTCGGGCTGCTGACGGGCGGCATCATCCGGGCCGGGGCGCACGGGATCGGCGACCCTTACGCGGCCGGCGCGTTGATCGCGTCGGTCGCGCTCGGCGCGTCGTTCATCGCGATCGAACGGCGCGTGGCCGCGCCGATGCTGCCACTCGCATTCTTCCGGATCGCGCGCGTGCCGGGCGTGCTCGCGATCGGCGCGATCACGAATGCGGCGTTCTACGGGCTGATCTTCTCGCTCAGCCTCTATTTCCAGAACGCGCGCGGCTTCACGGCAACCGAATCGGGGCTCGCGCTCGCGCCGCTCACGATCATCATGCTCGCCAACATCGCGAGCGCGCGGCTCGCGGTCTGCCACGGATTCCGCGCCACCGTCATCGTCGGCCTCGCCGTGTCGCTCGCGGGCTACGTGTGGCTGTGGCGGACGCTCGCCGCGCACACACCGTACGCGCTGCTGGCGCCGGGGCTCGTGGCGATGGCGATCGGCGGCGGCATCGCGATTCCCGCGCTGACGTCGACGATGCTCGGCAGCGTCGAGGCCGGCCGCTCGGCCACCGCGTCCGCGATCCTCAATACCGCGCGTCAGGTGGGCGCCGCGATCGGCGTCGCGGCGCTCGGCGCGCTCGTCGCCGGCCAGGGCGCGGCAATCGTGGCCGGCGCGGCGCGCGCGTTCGCCGTCGCGGCCGTGCTCGTCGCACTCTGCGTCGTGCTGGCCGTGCGCTGGCCTCGCGACGCCCGCGATACCGGCACGCGGGCCTGAGCACCTTGCCGCACGCACTCCTTCAACCGATTTTCCATCCGAGCGAGAGGAATCCATGCAGCATCGCTTCATCGATACCGTCCTGATCGTCGACGGCGCATCGACCGCCGCCTACCTGGCCCCCGCGTTTCGCGCATACGGCATCCGTTGCGCGCACGTGATCAGCGACCCCGACCTGCCGGCCATCTACCGCGACCAGTTCGTGCCGTCCGACTACATCCGGCAGGTCCAGCATCGCGGCGACATCGACGCGACGCTCGCGCAACTGGGCGACCTGCGGATCGGCGCGGTGCTGCATGGCCTCGACGCGGCGCTCGAGCTGGCCGACACGCTGGCCGAGCGGCTCGACGTGCCGTATCGCAACCCGCTCGCCACCTCCGCCGCGCGACGCGACAAGTTCGCGATGAACGAACGGATTCGCCAGGCCGGGCTGCGCGCGCCGGCGCACTTCCACAGCACGTCGGTCGATGAAGCGCTCGATTGGGCGCGCGCGCAGCGCACGCTGCCGCTCGTCGTGAAGCCGGCGCGCAGCGCGGGCGTGGCCGGCGTGAAGATCTGCCGAACGCTCGAGCAGGTCGAGGCCGCCGCGCGCGACGTGCTGAACACCCGTTCGCTGTACAACCAGCCGAACGACGACATCGTGATCCAAAGCTATTCCGAGGGGCAGGAATACATCGTCGATTCGGTGTCGTTCGAAGGCCGCCATCGCGTGGTCAGCCTGTGGGAAGTGCATCGCGACCGCACGCACGCGCCGCGGCTCGACAAGATGCTGGTGCTGAACCATGCCGACCCGCGCTACGCACCGCTGCTCGACTACGCGGCCGACGTGCTCGATGCGCTGGACGTGCGCTTCGGGCCGACCCACCTCGAGCTGTTCGATACGGCCGACGGCCCGACCATCGTCGAGCTGAACGCGCGGCTGCACGGCAGTCTCGATCCGCGGCTGACGAGCGCGGTCAGCGGCGAGAATCACGTATCGGCCACCGTCGAAGCAGTGCTGCATCCGGAGCGGCTGTTCGGCGACGTCGCCGCGCCGACGGATTTTCGCGGGTACTGCGGTCACGTGCTGCTGCTGTCGTCGCGCAACGGCGTGCTGCGGCAGGATTTCACGTGGCAGGCGATCCAGGCGCTGCCGTCGTTCGTCGGGCTCAAGCAGTGGATCAAGGTCGGCGACACGCTGCGCGTGACCACCGACCTGCAAACGGCGCTCGGCACGGTCGGCCTGTACAGCCCGACCTTCGAACGGCTGCTCGAGGATTGCCGGCGGATTCGCGAAATCGAGGCCGATTTCTTCGCGGACGAAGGCGCGGTCGCGCCGGTCTAGGGTCGCGGCGTGCCCGTGTCAGCGCGCGAGCAGCGCACCGGCCTGCCGGCCGAGCACCGCACGCAACGCGTCGAGTTCCGGCAGCGCGGGCGTTTCGTCGGGCGTGACGAGGTAGGTCGTCACGCTGTCGAGATCGTCGAATGCATGCGCGCGCAGTTCCTTGCGCGCCACGTGCTCGGTCGTGATCCGCTTCGGCAGGATCGCGACGCCCATCCCGGCCGCCACGCAGCCGAGGATCGCGCCGAACGTGCCGAACGACGACACCGATTCGATCGCGACGCCGCGCGCCTTCAGCCAGTGCTCCGCGACCGCGCGGTACGGGCAGCCGTCGTGAAACGCGAGCAGGCGCACCGCGTTGTCGGCCAGCAGTTGCCGGCGCGTGACGGTCGCGGCGCTCACCAGCACCATGTCCTCCGCGAACGCGGGCTCATAACGCAGCCCGGGCCGCACGACCGCGCGTGCGGTGAGCGCCGCGTCGATCCGGCCGCGCAGCAGCGCATCCGCCAGATCGGGCTCGCTGCCGATCTGCACCGCGAGGCCGAGCGCCGGGTCGCGCTCCTTCAGCGCGGCGGCCAGCGCAGGCAGCCGCGTGGCGGCCGTGCTTTCCATCGATCCGAGCCGGAAGCTACGGGCAACCGGCGTTTCGCGCACCACCTGCGTCGCTTCGTCGACGAGACGCAGGATGCGGTCGCAATACGGCATCAGCCGGCGCCCGGCATCGTTCAGCACCAGCCGCTTGCCATGGCGGTCGAACAGCGGTGCGTCGAGCGATTCCTCGAGCTGACGCAGCCGCGCCGTGACGTTCGACTGCGTGCAGCCGAGCCGTTCGGCCGCGCGCAACGCGCTGCCTTCCTGCACGACGGCCCGGAAAGTTTCGAGCAATGGGATGTTCATATCAGTTTCTCTTGTTACCGATTCAGTTTATATCATTTTACTTCTCCCACCATCCGGATTAGCCTAGCGCGTATTCCGTGCCGGCCCCTTCCGAGGAATCCGCATGCCATTCGCTGCCCGCTTCGGCTTCACTCCCGTTCGCCGCCGGCCCGAGGTTCGTCCATGCGCGCACTGATCGCCGCGCTGGTGCGGCGCGGCCCGACCGTGCTCGCGTGCGGCGTCGGCCTCGGGCTGCTGGTGCCGCCGCTCGCGGCGCTCGCGCGGCCGCTGATGCCCGTTACCGTGTTCCTGTTCGTGCTCGGCACGCTGCTGCGCGTCGAGCCGAGCGCCGTGCGCGCGGTCGCGCGGCGCCCCGCCGTGTCGCTGCTGCTGCCCGCGCTGACGATGATCGCGTGCCCGATCGCGCTCGGCGTTGCCGCGCAGATCGCGGGTTTGCCGTACGACTGGGTCGTCGCGCTGGTGATCGCGTACTGCGCGCCGCCGTCGAGCGGCACGTCGACGATTGCGCGCATGCTGTCGCTCGACGCCAGTGTCGCGCTCGTCGCGACCCTCGCGTCGATGGTGTTCGTGCCGCTGACCGCGCCGCTGCTGACGGCCTGGTTCAGCCACGACGCCGCGGTGTCGATCTCGCCGTCGAGCCTCGCGCTGCGGCTCGCGCTGCTGATCGGCAGCGCCGAGGGCGTCGCGCTGCTCGTGCGGCGCCTTGCCGGCGCGCGGCTCGCGCGCCATGCGACGCCGATCGACGCGACCGTCGTCGTCGCGCTGCTGATCTTCGCGCTCGGCACGATGGCCGGCATGCAGCAGTCGATCATCGACGCACCGCACCGCGCACTGGCGGCGATCGCGCTTGCATTCGCCGTCAACGCCGGTTTCCAGATCGTCGCGTACGGGCTCACGCCCGGCGATGTCCGCACGCGCCTGAACGTCGCATTGATCGTCGCCAATCGCAACGTCGGGCTGATGTGGGCCGCGCTCGGACTGGCCGCCACGCCGACCATGGCGCTCGTGTTCGCGTGCGCGCAGTTGCCGATCTATACGTTGCCGCGCGTCGTTCAGCATCTGCTGCCCCGCCTCGAAGCGCAGCGCCTGCGCCGGCGCGCACGCTAGCTCTCCCGTCCTCGATCAAGGATTCACCATGAAGCGACTTATCGTGATCGGCGCACGCGCCACCGGCAGCAGCGTCGCGCTGGTGCGCGCCGCCCTCGCGCGCCAGGTGGCCGTGACCGTCGTCACCGCGCCCGGCCATCGTCTCGACGGCGTGTTTCCCGCGGGCGTCGAGACGGTCAACCTCGCGCCCGACGCCGACCAGCTCGCCGGTTGGCTGCGCGCACGCTTTCCGGACGAACTCGACACGCTGCGCGTGACGACCGCGCACGACACCTATGCGCGCACCGCCGCATGGGTTGCCGATGCGCTCGGGCTGCCCGGCCCCGATGCGCGGCACGTCGCGCACGCGGTGTCGAAGTCGAACCAGAAGGCGTTGCTCGCCGCGCACGGCATCCCGGCCGCGCAGTTCGTGTCGGGTACGCTGGCCGCGCCGGCGGCGCTCGCGGCGGCCGCCGCCCCGTTGCGCTTTCCGGTCGTCGTCAAACCGTCGGAAGGCTCCGCGAGCGACGGCGTGCGCCGCTGCGAGGGCATCGCCGCCGTGCGCGCGCAGCTCGATGCGCTCGCCGCCGTGCAGGCCGATGCACGATCGCTCGCGACCGAACGCATCGTCATCGAGGAATTCCTGGAGGGCAGCGAATACTGCGTCGAGTATTTCGACGGCCGCTACGTCGGCGCGCTGCGCAAGCTCAAGAGGCATGGCGCGGGTTTTCTCGAACGCGGGTATACGTCCGAACTCGATCTCGACGCCAACACGCTGCGCGCGCTGATCGACGTCGGCACGCGCGCGACCGCCGCCGCCGGGCTCACGTGGGGGCCCGTGCATCTCGACTGCATCGTGCACGACGGCGTGCCGCACGTGATCGAACTGAATCCGCGCATCGCGGGCAGCTTCATCTGCGACATCGTGCGCGACGGCTACGGCTTCAACGTGGTCGAAGCATTGCTCGACAGGCTCGACGGAAAAACGGTGACGATTCCCGAGCTGTTCGAGCCGCACGCGTATGCGCGCGCCGAATTCCTGCTCGACAGCGATCCCGGTGCGTGGCGCTTCGCGCAGGCCGGCGAGATCGATGACGGGGCGGTAAGGATCAGCTACGGGCCGCAAGTGCTGCCCGATCGCGAACGGCGCGCGTTTCTTTATGTGCGGGTTGCGTTGCCGGCGGTACGCGGTGTTGAGGACGACGCTGGCTCGACGGCTGAGCACGGTGCCGTCGTGGAGCCGACGCTGGCGACAGCACCCTCTCCTGATTTGAAGCCTTCAACTGGAGAAATGGCCTGACGCATGCGCCAGGCCCCCTCCAGAACGATTGTGGCCGTTCATCGCGCGCCCGGCACAAGATCGAGGATTCCATCGATGCCGAGGCATCGCGGCTCGTGCGGCCGTGAATCATGCCCCCGTCCGAACCGGCCTCGACATAGAGCAAACAGCGATCGGTCGCCTCGTCGATACCCTTTCAGGATCGCGTCATGTCGAGCGGCACGACGTATCGGTCGAAATCCTCCGGCTCGACGAATCCCAGCGCATTCGCGACTTCCCTCAGCGATTTCCCTTCGCGGTGAGCCGTCTTCGCAACGATCGCTGCGTTGTCGTAGCCGATGTGACGATTGAGCGCGGTGACCAACATCAGATTCTTTTCGAGGTTCTCGTCCATCTGCTGCAGATTGGGCTCGATGCCGACCGCGCAATGCACGTTGAACGCGCGACACGCGTCGGCGAGCAGCGTGATGCTCTCCAGCACGTTATGGACCATCACCGGTTTGTACACGTTGAGCTGGAAATTTCCCTGGCTCCCGGCGAATGCGACGGTCGCATCGTTGCCGAATACCTGCGTGCAAACCATCGTGAGCGCTTCGCATTGCGTCGGATTGACCTTCCCCGGCATGATCGACGAGCCTGGCTCGTTCTCGGGAATATGAATCTCGCCGATCCCGCAGCGCGGTCCGCTTGCCAGCCAGCGAACATCATTGGCGATCTTCAGCAGTGCCATCGCGAGCGTTCGGATCGCCGCGGACGTGCTGACGAGCGCGTCGTGCGCGGACAACGCAAAGAACTTGTTGGCCGACGACCGGAACGGATGCCCCGTGAGTTCACCGATGATGGCCGCGCACGTGTCACCAAACAGCGGATGCGCGTTCAGCCCCGTGCCCACGGCCGTGCCGCCGATCGCGAGATCGTACAGCCCGGTCAGATTGGTTCGAATCGACGCGAGCGAATAGTCGATCTGCTTCACCCAGCCGCCGATCTCCTGCCCGAACGTGATCGGCGTCGCGTCCTGCAAGTGCGTGCGCCCGACCTTCACGACGTCGAAATACCGCTCGGATTTCTCCAGCAACGTATCGCGTAATGCCATCACGCTCGGAAACAACGTGTCGAACAGTTCCGTGACGACCGCGATATACATCGCAGTCGGAAACGTGTCGTTCGATGACTGGCCGCGATTGACGTGATCGTTCGGATGAATCGGCGTCTTGCTGCCGAGCACCCCGCCCTTCATTTCGATTGCGCGATTGGAGATGACCTCGTTGACATTCATGTTCGACTGCGTTCCCGAGCCCGTCTGAAACACCACCAGCGGAAAATGATCGTCGAGCGCCCCGGAGATCACTTCGTCCGCCGCCTCCGAGATCGGGATGGCGATCGCCTCCGGCAATTCGCCGAGCTTGAGATTCGCCAGCGCCGCGGCCTTCTTCAGGATGCCCATTGCATGGATGATCGATCTTCCCCACTTGAAGCGGGATTGGCCGATCGGGAAATTCATGATGGAACGCTCGGTTTGTGCACCCCAGTATTTTTCCGACGGGACCTGGATGGAACCCATCGAATCCGATTCGATACGCATGTTTGTTGACCTCGATTCAGTCGCTCGCCGCGGCGAGCGTTGGACTCATTCATCTGGCGAAGCAGGATGCGAATGCATTCGCCGGCAGGCACTGGCGGCTTCCCGCTCCGGCCTCGCCTATCGCGCCGGGATGCGGCCCGCCGGCTCGTTTCCCTGGCCCGTTACGCGCGGAGCACCGATGCCATCTTTCCAAGGTGCTCGCATGCCCGGATCACGTACTCGTCGGACAGCATGCCGATACGGCGATAGTTGATCTCCTGGTTCGACGCTTCCGCATAAAGCGTCAGCGCGTCGGCCGCGTGCCTGAAATGCCGCGCTTCGACGCTTCCGCAATGCACGCTCAGAAACGATGCGATCCGGTTGACCTCGGTCGCCGTGACCGAGAAGGACTCGCGTATCCATTTCTTCCACATCGGCGTCATCAGGTTGTATTCGCCCGTATTGAACAGCTCGGTCATCGCCATCATCTCGATGGCCTCGATCAGGTCCGGTGCGAGCGGGCGCTTCTGTCCGACCCATGCAGAGAATTCCTTCGTGACAGGATCGAGAAACCGGTCCTGCAGGCGCCAGTTGTCCGAACCGCAGATGGCGGTTGCCATCCGGTGATACAGCTTCGAATGGTGTGGATGTCCGTGCAGCTCGCCGAGGCCGATATCCTCGACGATGATCTCGCCGCAGTGTCGCGCGGCTGTCAGCATCTTCACCTTGTTCCGTTCGCCATCGAGCGACTCGGATTCCTGCAGGAGACGCACGATGATGCTCGATACGGCATGGGCGGCGCCATCCGGGCTGCGCCATCCGCAAAAAAAGGTACAAAGCGAGTCGGTGCTCCATTTTCCCGACGTGATGCCTTCATAGGTCTTCCGGTATTCGCGCAACCTGTCGCGATTATTTTCGAAGCCGGTCAGCAGCGCGTCGACGAGCCGCCTGTCCTCCACGTCGATCAATGCGTCGTTGACGTAATCGATGAATGCGTGCGTCGAATGCTCCATGTCTTCCTCCTCGATTGATGAATGTGTCGATCGTGATGAGGCTTGCACGATCGGCGCCCCCAATGTCGGCGCTACTCGACAAGCCGATCGGGCCGTGTGGCGGCGCCAACCGTCGGGTTCAATCGACGTCGATCTCCGCCACGAACCGGCCGAGGCGAAGCAGGCCCTCGATCAATTCTTCATGTTCGATTGCATAGGAGATCCGGATGCAGTTTGAATCGCCGCAGCCGGCGCCCGGAACGACAGCGACGTGCGCTTCCGTCAATAGCAGTTCGGCGAGATGGTCGACGTCGCGGATCCGCTGCCCGCGGTAATGGCGGCCCAACTTTTCCGAGACATCGACGAACAGGTAGAACGCGCCTTCCGGCGGGGCATAGGCGACGCCCGCGATCCGGTCCAGAAACGTGCGTGCCGTGGTCAGTTGCTGCTCGAGGAACCGGTTGATCTCCGCGATGAATGCGTCGGAACCGGACGTGATCGTGCTCAGCGCCGCGTACTGCGACAGGCTACTGGGATTCGACGTCGTATGCCCCTGCAGATTGTGCATCGCGGCTATCACGTGCGCCGGCGCACACGCGTAGCCGACGCGCCAGCCAGTCACGGCCTGGCTTTTCGAAAACGAGTCGACGAGGACCGTCTGTCGCCTGAGCGGCTCGAAAAGCGACAGGATGTTGTGATGCTCGTGCGGATGCCTGACGAGATGCCGATAGCACTCGTCGAACACCACCCAGATTTGGCGGTCGAACGCGAGCTTTGCAATTCCAAGCAACTGCTCGCGCTGATAGACCGTTCCCGTCGGGTTGTTGGGCGTGTTGATCACGATCATTCGGGTTCTGTCCGTCAGCGCGCCCTCGACCGAACGCCAGGTCAGTCGGTACTGATCGGCCTGCGTGTCGACGCAGACGGCCGTCGCACCGGCGAGCCGGATCTGGGTCGGAAAGGTCTCCCAATAGGGAGTCGGAACGATCACTTCGTCACCGGGGTTCAGCAGGACCATCGACGCATTGAAGAGCGCCTGCTTCGCGCCCGCCGTGACGGCGATCTCGTCTGCCGTGAACATCGCCCCGCATCGCCGGCTCACGCTTTCCGCGAGCTTTTCTCGGAGTTGGGGCAATCCGATCGGCGGCGTATAACGATTGCGCCTGCTTTCCACCGCATCGATCGCGCCCGCCTTCATGGGCGGGCATGCATCGAAAGAAAGTTCTCCGGCAGCGAAATTGATGACCTTGACGCCACGGTCCTTCAATGCGTTTGCTTTGCTGCGCATGCTCGACGTGCCCGGTGCGGTAACGCTGCGCGCACGGTCCGACAACGGCAACTCGATTTGCGGGATGTCGCGTGTATTCATGTCGTCGTAGGCGAAAACCAATGAAATGGAGCCACGGCAAGGCGAGCCGGTCGTGGGCTTCGCCTCAGCAATCAGTTATGCGAACTGAATCCGGCAGGTCGGCACCTGGGCCGACCCCGCACTGCGTCAGACGAGCGCTTGCGCGCACTCGCGCATGACGGTCGCCTTGCGACGCAGGTAGTCCTGGAACAGCGTCGTCGCGGCCGATGCGTCGATCGTTACCTGCATTGCGTCGGCGAACGCGTTGACCGCCTGTACGGCGTGCCCGAAGTGATTGCTCTCGGTCCCGCCGGTATGCACGGTGACCCACGCGACGATGTGGCGCACGCGATCGGCCGGAATGCCGACGTGCGTGTGGAACCAGGATTTGTAGAGGTCGTGGATGAACTCGACTTCACCGTGCGTGTAAACCTCGTGAACCAGCGTGGTAAGCAGGCCGAGGAGGATATCCCGTTCCTTCAGCCGCTGACGATCCGTCCAGTCCTTGAATGCCTGCGCGGACGGAAGGCAAGCGGACTTCAGCAGCCACGTGTCGTCACCGCACGCAGCCGTCGCCATCGTATAGAAGAGATCGGCATGGAGCACGCCGCCCAGCGCGCCGAGATCCTCGTCGGTGATGCGCTGCAGGCTCGCGCATACGTCATGAAGCTGGTTCGACGCCGCCGAACCGGCGTCGGAGCGCGCCAGCAGCGTGATCCGGTTTGCAAGGCCGGAGACGCTCGCCGCGGAATTGTTGGTCTTCGACCAGCTGGCGAAAAAGGTGCGAAGAGCCGGCGCCGAATAGCCGCGCTCCGTCAACCGGCGGAATGCACCTTCGATGTCCCGAAGCGCCTCCTCCTCGGCCGAGAAGGCCGCAACGAGCGCCTCCTTCAGGACGCCGCCTTTCATCCCGTTAAGCACAGGCGTGACGATATCGAGCAACCCCGCTTGCGATTGAAACGTTTCCATCCTTTTCTCTCCGGTTCTAGATGTGATTTGAAGCGAACTACCGGGTCAGCCGCACTTCGGGTGAGCGCGGTCTGCCTGCGCTGGCGGGAGGCATCCCGCGCCAGAAGAAAAACACGAGCGCGCCTGCGAGCGCCTGTGCACCGACGACGAATGCGACGCAGCCCACCCAGCCCCAGCGATTCCACGCGGGAACGGGCAGGACCGAGCCGAGACTCCCGCCGAAGTAATAGAAGGAAAGGTAAATGCCGATCGCCGTCGATCTTGCACCCCGCGCCACCCGCGAGATGAACGCGTTGGCCGACGCCTGCTCGACGAACACCGCGGTGGAACTGAGCGCGAGCCCGATCAGGATCGCGATGACGCTGCTCGACACCGTCAGCAATGCACCGACGATCGCGAGCCCGGTCGCCGCAAGGGCGAGATCGCGCGGGCCGCGTTGCGCCGCGACGCGGCCCGCGAGCGGCGTGACGACGACCGCGACGAGAAATACCGCATAGATCGCGCCGATCTCGACCGTATCGAAGCCAAATGGCGCACGGGCCAGCCGCAGTCCGACGAAGGTGAACGTCGCGACCTGCGATGCAAGCACGCATGCGCCGACCAGGAACGACGCGAGCAGCGGGCCGCGCGTCAAGAGCGTCCAGCGAGATGCCGACGCACCTTCGTCGTCCGGACGCGCGGCGCCGGCCGCCGGCAGGCACGCATGGATCGCGAGGCCCGTTGCCAGACACAGGAACGCGATGACGTCGAGCGCGTGGCGCCAGCCGAACGCGGACGTCAGGCTATTCGTCACGAAACGCCCGGCGAATCCGCCGAGTGTCGTGCCGGCGACGAAGAGCGCACTGACCTCCGTCGCCGCGTCGTGGCTGAAGACCTCGCCGATGCACGCGATCGAGATCGCGAAGATGAACGGCATCAGCACGCCCGCGGCAAAGCGGGCGGCGAGGAACGATGAAAAGCTCGCCGCGTGCGCAGACCAGAGAACGGGAAGCGCACACGCGACGGCGGCGCACGAAATGACCGTTCGGCGATCGAAGCGGGCGGCCAGCGCGCCGACGAACGGAGCGATAATAGCGACCGCCAAGGTGGTGGCGCTGACGCCCTGGCCGGCTTGTTCCGGGCTCACGTCAAATGCCGCGGCAAGTTCGTGCAGGATGCCCTGAGTCGAATAAAGATTGAGAAAAGCCGCAAACCCGCACAGGAAAAATGCGGATCGAATGGTTCTGTTGCCCACTGGTGACGCCCTGTCTGGTTTGTGTGACAGTCTGACGAGTGGGCGACACGCGCGCCAATACTGTTTTCGTGGCCATTGATACCGAAACGACAAAAATGCTCGACCTACGCCGCCTCCGCTATTTCGTGACCGTCGCCGACGAATTGCACTTCGGACGCGCGGCGTTGCGTTTGCGTATTGCCCAGCCGCCTTTGACGCGCCATATCGCCGCGCTGGAAACCGACCTCGGTATCCGGCTGTTCGAACGATCGACGCGCGCGGTCCAGCTCACGCCGGCAGGCGCGCTGTTTCTCGAACACGCGAGGAGCGTCATTCATGCCGTCGACGAGGCGGAGGCAACGGCGCGCAAGATGGCGCAAGGCATGGTCGGCCGTGTCGTGATCGGCTATGCGAGCTCCATTCCGATGTCCGACGCGTTTTCGGACATCATCCGCCATGCGAGCCGCAGCATGCCGGAAGTCGAGTTGGCGTTTCGGGAAGTATCGACCGCGAGTCAACGCCAGCAGATCGCCGCCGGCACGCTGGACGTCGGATTCGGTTGGGCCGCGGCAAAGACGTCGGAAGCGCGCATCGGGTCCCTCATCGTGTCGAGCGAGCCGCTCGTCGCCGCGGTTCCGGCCCAGAGCCGATACGCGGGCAAGGCGACGATCGAGTTCCGTGAACTCGTCAACGAGAACTTCGTCACGTTCCCCGCGGGCTACGGTTCCGCGCTGAACGCGGCGCTCGACGATCTGTGCGCCCGCGAGGGCGTTGCGCCGCGGATCGGGCCTACCGCGTCGCAGATCACGACGCTGGTGTCGCTGGTGGCAGCGGAACGCGGCGTCGCCATCGTGCCCAGCTTCACGTCGACGTTGCAACGCTCGGGTGTCGCTTACGTGCCGCTGGCGACGCCGCATGTTCTCGAATTGGTCGTCACGTGGTCCGAACCGTTTTCGTCAACATGCGTCGAGCAGTTCATCGAGTTCGCGAGGTCGGTCGCAGCCGGCTAGGACAGGCGCTATGCTTCCAGGCCCTTCTGCACGTACCACGATAACGGCAGTGTCAGCAGCAGGACCGAGGCCAGCGCCAGCAGCGCGGTCGGGACGCCCGCGACGTCGCCCAGACGGCCGAACAGAACCGGCGACAGCGCGCCGCCGCCGATCGTGCCCGTATAGAACAACGCGAACGCCTGCTCGCGCTTGCCGACGCCGGCCAGCTCCGGCACGACACCGTAGAGCACGGACGATGTTCCGTTCAGCGCCAATCCAAGCAGCGGGAGCATCGCCATCATCGCGAAGAGCGGCGAGAACACGGCGAGCACGATCAACAGCGACGTGGCGGACTCCGTGAGCCACACCGTCTTCATCATCCCGATGCGCGCGCCCAGATAGCCGCAGAACAGCTTGCCGAACGCGCCGCCCACGAACAGCAACGTCAGCGCGAGACCGATACCGGCAGTGCCGGCCCCTTTGCTTTTGAGGAGGAACGGCAGGAACGTCAGAAAGCCCATCCGCACGGCACTGTCGAGGGTGCCGGTCGCGAGCAGCGCGTGCAAGCCGCCGGCCGAACCGCTGCCCGCGGGCGTTTTCGGCGTCTTGTCGCGCGCCGCCCGCGACGAGTCGCTCGACGGAATCAGCCACCACAGCAGGCCCGCTGAAACCACGCCCAGCACGCCGATCAGCGTGGCGCCGGTTCGCCACGTCACGACCGTCAACAGCAGGCCGATCAGGCCGGGTATCAGCGTCTTGCCGATGTCGCCGGAGAAGTTGTATTGAGCCAGCGCCTCCTTCACGCCTCCGCCCGCCTCGTAGGAATCGGTGACCATCGACGATGCGAGCGGATGCTGCGTGCTGGCGCCCAGTCCGCCCAGTACCAGCGCGATCAGCAGTACCGTCAGCCCGCCGGCCTGCCCCGCGATCAGGTAGGCCATGCCCGCGAGGGCCGTCCCGGCCACCAGCAAGCGCTCCCGGCCCCAGCGCCGCGCTGCCCGGCTGGCGAGCAACTGAAAACCCGCCATCACGCCGGAATAGAGCCCGCGCAACAAGCCGATCTGCGCGTAATTGATCGCGAACTGCGCCTGCCAGATCGGCAGCAGCACGTAAATGACGTCGGTCAACCCGTCGTGCACGGCGTGTGCGCCGCAAGCGGCGATCAGCGAGCGGCGACGGGAGGAATCGGGGCCATTCGGGGTCTCGAGAGAGACTGCGTGTTTCAAATCGCTCATTTCGGTGATGGTGTGCCGACTGTCGGTTGCGGTTCGCCGCCACTCCTGGTCAACGGCTTGAACAGCGACCTGATATCGAGGTACTCGCTGATCGCGCACTGTGACCGACCGCGCGTGGCAAATCGTGAATGATAGACCAGGACGACATTCTGGCATCCCCCCGAAAATTTCGCCGAACGCATGGTCGTGGTCATGGTCGAGCGATTTCTCGATGCGTAAATGTTGAACGGGCCGATGACCGATTTGGCGCACTGAAAACACGTGACATCCAGCGCGGGCGGTGCAACGCATGTTTGCGAGCGCAACGCATGAACGTCATCGCGATGACGGGCGTGATCAAGGAAGAGATGTGAAAGGACGAGTTGAAGCGGTTTCCGTTGCGGCGTTTCGTCCGGCGCGTCGCAACATGGCTTCTCGATGCCGTCTCCGTGGATATCGCTTGGCATTGCTTACCGCATCCGGCACCCACGGCGCCTTCAACGCAACGGCGACCACGCCTCCGGCAGGCCGATCGTCGACGTCGCCCTTTCGATCTGCTCCGGCCCCCCTGCCGGCGGCCACAGGCCCGCTGCATAGTGTTGCTTTCGCAACGCCATGCGTGCTTCCAGACTCGGGAATCCCCAGATGTGCGTGATGCGCGGCGGCCCATCGAGCGCATACATGTTGCAAACGAGATGCGACGTATAGGCTTTGGCCGGGCCCACCGCACGTTCCCACGCGGAAAGGGTCGGCGCAATTCCGCCGGCTTTCAGCCAGTAGCGGCGAATCTCGTAGAAGCCGCCCAATGCGCCCGGTTCGATGTCGGGTAGAAAAGGAAACAGCGCATAGCTTTCCATGTCCAATCGAACGGATGCGCTTTCAATCCCGAAAGGTCGCTCGGCATGCAATGCCCGATCGCGTTCATGCTGCAATTCATCCCTCGTCCCGAAGCCGCGCAGCACGACGATCCGCGATAGCTCGCCAATTTCCGTGCGCCATGCGCCAAGCAGCCTTCCTTGCGCGTCGGCATTCGATACCCACCGATGCGCACGGCGGGACACCGTATCCTGGTCCTGCAGCGGACACGACAACGTCGTGAGTTCGTACAGCATTTCTGCCCTCCTTTCGCTTGCATGTCGCAATGTATTTCCAAAACGATGGCCGATAAACGCGCATCACCTTGAAACAGAATCCAGTACCATTGCGCAATGGATCTCCTCAAGGCGATGGCCGTATTCGTCCGCATCGTGGAAACGGGTAGCCTGACAGCGGCCGCGCAAGCGTCCGGTCTGTCGCCGACCATGGTCGGCAATTACCTACAGGCCTTGGAAACCCGGCTCGGCGCGGTCCTCGTTCACCGCACGACCCGCAAGCAGAAAGTCAGCGCGTTCGGCCACGCTTACTACGAGCGATGCGTCGAAATCCTCGGTCTGGTCGACGACACGGAACGGCTCGCGCTCGATCATCTCCAGCAGCCACGCGGGCGTTTGCGCGTGACCGCGCCCGTCGTGTTTACGAACGAGTGCCTGATTCCCGCGCTCGCGGACTATTACCAGCGCTACCCGGAGATCAAGCTCGATATCGTCGCCACCGACTCGCTCGCCGATCTGTTCGACGAAGGTTTCGAGGCAGCCATTCGCATCGGCGCGATCGCCAACCCCGATGTCGTGGCGCGTCCGTTGGCGTCCTATCGGCTGGTGCTGTGCGCGTCGCCCGCTTACGTTCACGCACATGGCGCGCCCACCACGCCGAACGCGCTTGGCGAACATCACTGCCTGACGTACGCGTATCCGCCTCGGTCGGCGTGGCACGCGGCACAAACTCAATGGATGCTGGAAGGTCCGGATGGGCCGATGAGCGTCGCCGTGGACGGCAGACTGAAAATCGACAATGCGGAAGCGTTGCGCCGGGCGGCATTGAGAGGGCTGGGTATCGCGATGCTTCCTTCCATGTTGATACGCGAGGACATTCGCGACAAGCGCCTCATCGAGATCATGCCGGACTTCGCCGCCCCCGAAAGGTCGATGAATCTGCTGTATCTGCAAGAGAGGCAGCAATCACCGAAGCTTCGTAGCTTTACTGAATTCGTGGTGGACCGGTTCGGCGCCGAAACGGTCCACGGGATCTGATCCGGCTGCGGCCGATCGCGAAAGACGCCGTATTGCATCGGCACCTCGCGATTTCAATCCGATGTGCGTTTCCGTTCTCGCCCACCGCGAGCGTTGATCCACACCGGCCCGCGAGGCAATAGCGCCGAGGCGATGGTGTTCGAATCGGATCGCGCCGCCGCTCGCGTCTGCCGGGCGTTGCCCTTAGCCGCGCGTATCGACCCAGTGGCGTGCCCAGCGTGCCGAATGCGCGAGCGCCTGTGCCTCGCTCGCGAAGTAATCGAGCGAATAGAACTGGTAGCGGCCTTCGTCGTGCATGCTGTCGACGCGTTCGAGCAGCAGGTTGGATGAAAAGCTCCCGTCGGGCAAGCGATGCGTCGAGGGTTGGACGGCATAGCCGTTGTATTGTTGAATTCGTTTGTCGTGCATTTTAATTTTAATGATGTTCGAGTGCGTGCGAGCCGTGCGACCGGCACACGGGTACGCCGATTCAAAAGCCATTGCGGACCGAATCTGACGCAGTCGGAAAGCGGAAATAAGGCGTTGCGGCCGGAGGGGAATGAAGTGCAACGAGACGTGTGGCGCTTGGCAAGCTGCTAACCCAATCGATGCAGCTGCAGGCAATCGCGCCAACTTGAGGAGACGAAGCTCCGTGGGGATGTCGCTGCGGCCCGGCGTCCGTCGCGGGAGGCCGGGCCCTTCAAACTTTACAGCGGCTTGATGTTGGCCGCTTGCAGACCCTTCGGGCCTTGCTTCGTTTCGAAGCTCACTTTTTGGTTTTCAGCCAGCGTCTTGAAGCCGTCGGCGCGGATTTCGGAGAAGTGAGCGAACAGGTCGTCACCGCCGTTGTCCGGAGTAATGAAGCCAAAGCCTTTGCTGTCGTTGAACCACTTGACGATACCGGTATCCATGAAGATTCCTTGAGAAAAAAATATGAAAATTTGCTCTGTCGAAGAGCGCTTGAAGCGTCAAGGAGGGAGAGGACAACGAATACCGCCGGGGAGGAGCGAGCAATTGATGAACAGCAATCGGACTTCTTGGACTTCGGTGCATACACTAACGGCCAGCAACCGCCACGTCAATCGTTATCTTGTAACTGTGTACCGGATAGCCGCTTGGAGGACGAGACCGGGAGATGCACTACGTCGCCTCGCGCATGGGCCAGCGTCGAAAGAGAAGCGCTCCGACCCCGAGTCGCCACGACGAGATCCGAAGCAGTCCATAAGATTGAACGAGGAACGTTCTCGGTCCACAGCGTGTTTCGATCGTCGCGCGCATGCGGCTCGACTCATCGGAGCGCGACGCCCCAATCGAAGGCAGCCGGAAGCTGCCGTCAGCCCTGAACCGCACCGCCCGCCTGCTTCACTCCTTCGCGAACGCGAGCAGGCGTTCGCCGAGTTTCTCCGGTTGCTCCTGCTGGATCCAGTGACCTGCGCCGTCGATCAGTTCGATGCCGCGCATGCTCGTCGCCGCCTTCGTTCGCATCAGATCGAGCGCGCCCGGCGCCGAATAGGTGCCCCAATCGCGCTTGCCGCCAATGAAGAGCGACGGAACGTCGATCGTTCTGCCCGAAAACAGGCGCAGCTCCGCGTTCAGGTCGGGATCCGACAGCACACGATAAGCCTGAAGCGCACCCTGAAACCCGGTGCGGCCGTACTCCGCCGTGTACACGCCCAGCTCCGCGTCGGTCAGCCATTTGCAGGCAAGGGTTTCCGCGGCGGACGGCTGGAATGGCGCGACGGTTTCCGGCATCGTCTTGCCGAGATCCATCACGTAATACGTAGGCATTTGCGCAAGCTCCGCGGCGGTGAGCGCCTTGAGCGGATGCGGCTCGTTCCCCCGCCAGTCGGCGCTCTTCACATGGAAAAATGCACGAAGAAACGCGGACAAACCTTGGGGTGGATACCACATGTCCCGGTTGGCGTTCCGTGTGCTCAGGTATTGCTGGTAATACGCTCTCGGCGGATCGAGCGCGGCAAGCGCCGCCGCCAGCTTCCCGCTTTCACTGTTCGGGCGAGCCGACGATGTCTCGTTTCGCGCCGTGTCGAACGGAAGCGCGGGCGGGCCGGGGAACGGTGCGCTCATCAGCACCACCGACGGAAAGACGTCAGGCCGCGCCAGCGCACAATACGCGGCCACGGGCGAGCCGAGGTCGTGTCCTGCCAGCATCGACGTATGCCGATACCCCAACGCCGAAACCAGTCCGAGGGCGTCGCGCGCCATGTTCAGGAGGCCGAAGGGCCCGAGCGGGGCGTCATAGTCGTTCGCCCAGCCGGTGGTGCGTCCATACCCCCGCTGGTCGGGTGCGACGACGTGGTATCCCGCGTCGGCCAGGATGGGCATCAGATGCCGCCAGCCGTAGGCCAGATCCGGAAAACCGTGCAGAAGCAACGCGAGCGGCCGGCCGGCGCTTTCATGACCGGCTTCGAGAATATGGACATCGAGGCCGTTCACCCCGTGAATCATGCGCGAGCGCACCCCGTTGGGAAGCGTTCCCGCGGCGTAGGTCGGCATGGCCAAATCGCCTTCTCCTGTCGGGTTTGCGCGGGCAGGCCGAAGCCACGCGGCAACCAGGCCGGCCGCGCCCATCGCGAGGACGGCTCGTCGCGGCGCCGATGGCTTGCTGTTGTCGACGGGCATCGTGGCGCTCCGGAATATGGTGATCACCATAGTATGGCGATCGCCATAGCCCGGTCAAGCGAAACGTGGTACGTTTGCCGCATGACACGCAAGACTGACGCTCGCGCTCGCGCGATTGCCACGGCGGAACGGCTGTTTCGCATCCAGGGCTACACCGCGACCGGACTGACCCAGATCCTCGAAGAAAGCGGCGCCCCCAAAGGATCGTTCTACTTCCACTTCCCACGCGGCAAGGCGCAGCTCGCGGAGGAAGCCATCGATCATTACGTCACGAATCGAATTGCCGTCTTGCGGAACATCTCGGCTGAGACGACCGGTCATGCGCTGAATTTTGTTCGCCGGATCCTCAGCACATTTGCCGCCGAAATGGTCGCCACCGATTTTCAGTACGGGTGCCTGATGCAAAATCTGGCGAACGAACTGCCCGCGCTCGACGCCGAACTCACCCAGCGGGTCGCGCGTGGGTTTGCCGATTCGACCGAGGTCATTGCGGCGCATTTCCGCGGGTGCGATTTCGCTTCCGCACGCGCATCGTCAGCCGCGGCCGCGCTGGTCGCCGCGCTCGAAGGTGCCCGCACGATCGCGCGTCTGGAACGCTCGCCGGCCGTATTCGACGCGCTGGCGGAGGTCAGCGGCCAAAGGTGGGGCGCTGCCGACGCGTGATCCGGCCCGATGTTCCCGTGACGAGTCGTCCGTGACTTCCGCCGATCACGGGGCATCGCCCGTTGCCGCGATGCCGCGAATGCTGTCGACTGCGTTCGCTCGAATGGCGCAGCGGTAACCGGGCAACGTGAACGGTGGGGAAACTGGCATGCAGACGCATTCGAAGAAAACCGAACAGGTCAGCCTCCCGGCGCACTCGAGGCTGAGCCGCTCATACGGCTCGGCGGATTTCGCCGACGCATTTTCGGTGGCCTTGCCGGCCACCGCCTGCAACGACGCGGCGTCTCTCGCGCGACACATCTTTACCGGGCAACCCAAGTGGATCGCGCTGCTGCTGCGCATCCGGGACCTGGTCGTGTGGCCGTTCGGGCTGAAAGGAACGGCCGATTTGAAAGCCGCGAACGGCGACCGAATCAGCATTTTTCGCGTGTTCGAACGACACGACGACGAAATCATTCTGGGCGAGGACGACACGCATCTCGATTTCCGTGTGTCGGTGCTCGTGCAGCCCGCATCCGACGGCCTGCCCCGGCGACTGACGCTCACCACCCTCGTTTTCTACAATCGTCCGTTGGGCCGGGTTTATCTCGGCGTCATCGCGCCTTTCCATCGCCTCGTCGTGCGTTCCTCGCTCGACCAGGCGCAGGCGCTCGGATGGCCGCGCCGATAGCCGCCGGAAAGCCCGGCGCCGCCGCAGGCGCCGTCACGGCGACATCGACGATCGCGACGGCGTTTTCATTTGCCGATGGTCTGAACGACCGGCCTTCCTCGCGACGCCGAAGCCGCGGATCAATGCGAAGCACCGAACAGTCGAATCACGACGCCGCGCAACCACCGGTTGCCGGCCTCGTGGTGATAGCGCGCATGCCAGTGCTGCCGTACCGCGAAGCCTTCGACGGGAATCGGGCACGCATGAACCGCCAGATCGTTGGCCTGCGCCAGCGTCTCGCCGATATGACGCGGTAGCGTCGTGATCAGGTCGGTCGTCTGCACGATCGCCCCCAACCCCAGAAAGCCCGGCAATTCCAGCACCACGTCCCGCTCGATACGCGCCTGCCGCAGCGCCTGTTCGAGAAGTTGTGCCCCCGTTCCCGCCGTAATGGCGACATGCCCCTCCGAACGATACTGCTTTACCCCAACCCGGCCGCGAATCCGCGGGTGATGCCGGTTCACCAGACAAATCCAGTCCTGGTCATACAGCTTCTGCTGATAAATACCGCCGCCAAGCCACGGCACGTAGCCGATCGCGAGATCGGCTTCGCCGGATTCGAGCGCCCGCTCCGTATTGCCGTCGATCCGTGCGGCTTCCAGCCGGACGCCCGGCGCCTGCGCGCGGACATGGGCCAGCAGCCGCGGCAACAGTGTCACGTGGCTCGCGTCGGTCATGCAGATGCGAAAGCGTCGCTGCGCGGTCGCCGGATCGAATGCGATCTCCCACGCCGTGAAGCGTCGCAGCGATTCGAGGATTTCCCGGCATGGCCCGATCAGCGCGTCGGCTTGCGGTGTCGGCGCCATGCCGCCGGGCGTGCGGATGAAGAGCGGATCGTGCAGGTGTTCCCGCAGGTGCCCGAGCCAGATGCTGACGGTCGGCTGGCTCTGGCCGAGCTGCTCGGCGACGCGCGTGACGCTGCGCACGTCGTACAGGAGATCGAATAGCTGAAGCAGCTTCAGGTCCGGCAGATCGGCGGGCATCGTCGCATTATTGTCCATCGCAATGACACTATTGTATCCATTGCATTGTCGACATGAGCGGCGGCTCCTATCGTGAGGCCATACGTCAAGGAGACACCATTGAAAATTGCGATTCTGGGTGCTGGCGCGCTGGGCTGTGCGATCGGCGCCACCCTCACCGAAGGCGGTCACGAGACCTGGTTGATCGACCGTTCGCCCGCGCACGTCGACGCGATGCGTCGCGACGGCCTGCGGGTCGACGACGCCCGCGGCACGCGCCAGGTACGCGTCCATGCGACGACGCAGGCCGCCGAAGTCGGTGTGGCCGACCTGGTGGTGGTCCTGGTCAAGTCGTTTCACACCGATGCCGCCATCCGCGGCGCACAGTCGCTGGTGGGGCCCGATACCGTCGTGCTGTCGCTGCAGAACGGCCTCGGGCACGAGGACATCCTGAGCGACGCCGTCGGCCGCGAACGCGTGCTCGCGGGCAAGACCTACGTCGGCGGCGTGCTGCGCGGGCCGGGCCATATCGAATCCGGCGTGATCGGCAAGCACACCTACATCGGTGAACTCGACGGACGCATCACGCCGCGCGTGCAGGCGATCGCCGCCGCGTTCGATACCGCCGGCCTCGCGACGACGATCAGCGACAACATCGTCGGCACGATGTGGGACAAGCTGCTGGTGAATGTCGCGACCGGCGCGCTGACCGGCCTCACCGGCCTCACCTACGGGCAGCTTTACGACGAGCCGCTGCTCAAGGCGACGTCGCTCGCGGCCGTGGCGGAGGCCATTGCGGCGGCGCAGGCAGCCGGCGTCAGGCTGTCGATGACCGATCCCGAACAAGCGTGGACGCTCGCCGCCGAGGGGCTGCCCGCTGCCTTCAAGACCTCGATGCTGCAGAGCCTGGAGAAAGGCTCGATCACCGAGATCGACTTCATCAACGGTTCGGTCGTGCGTGCCGGGCAGCGCCACGGCGTGCCGACGCCGGTCAATGCCACGCTCGTCGCCTGCATCAAGGGGCTGGAGCGCGCGATGGCCGATCGCCAGCGCGAGGAGCCTGCCGCATGAGCGCCACGAAAGCCTATCTCGAACACGTCGCGATCTGGGTGAAGGACATCCGCTGGCACATCCGTTTCTTCGAGGAAGTCCTCGGCATGACGCTGCGCGAAGTGGACGGCACGCTCGACGCACCGCGGCAGTACTGGACGCTCGGCGGCCTGCAGTTCATCCACGCGCCGGAACATGACGGCCCGGAAGGCCGGCTCGCCCATCTCGGCGTGATGTGCGAGGACCTGGAGGCCGCGCTGGCCGCGGCGCGGCGGTTCGACGTGACGGAGATGCCGCAGGGGCGCAACTGGATTCGCCTGCCCGACGGGCTCGCCGTCGAGCTGATTCAGGCCCGGCCGGCTTCCTGCGTCGCGCAGGCGCTGGCGATCAACCCGCGCGCGGAGGCATGACCATGACGATCGTCGAAAAATACTGGGACGACGCGCGCGAGGGCGACACGTGCACGAGCCCGACCTACCGGGTGACCAAGGAGCGCATTCTCGCGTATGCCGACCTCACCGGCGACCATACGCCCGTTCACGTGGACGAGGCATACGCGAACGCCAGCCATTTCGGCTGCCTCGTCGCGCACGGGCTGTTCGGGCTATCCATCGCCGACGGCCTGAAAACGCAGAGCGACTATCGCTTCCTGCCGGGCATGTCGCTCGGCTGGACCTGGGATTTCCTGCTGCCGATCAAGGTCGGCGACGTGCTGCACGTGACGTTCCGCGTCGGCTCGATGCGGGCCAGCAAGAGCCGCCCGGACTGGGGCATCGTCGTGCTGCCGTCGGAGCTGATCAATCAGGACGGGCAGGTCGTTCAACGCGGCGAACATCGTCTGATGGTGCCGCGCCGTCCGGAGGCACCGTGATGCAGGCCCGTCCCCTCGAAGGCATTCGCGTCGTCGACTACAGCCATTTCCTCGCCGGCCCGTATGTCGGGCGCTGTCTCGCGGCGCTCGGCGCCGAAGTCATCAAGGTCGAGCGTCCCGGCACCGGCGACGCCGGGCGTCAGCACGCAACCGTGCTCGACGACCAGCAAAGCGGCTACTTCCTGCAGCTCAACATGGGCAAGCGCGGCGTGAGCGTAAACATGAAGGACGCGCGCGGCAAGGCGTTCATGCAGCGGCTGTGCGACTCCGCCGACGTCTTCATCGAGAACTATCGGCCGGGTGCGCTGGACAAGCTCGGGCTCGGCTATGCCGAACTGTCGGCGCGCAATCCGGGCCTCGTCTACTGCTCGATTTCGGCGTACGGTCACACCGGCCCCGACGCGCATCGCGCGGGCTTCGGGCTGATCGCCGAAGCGAAGAGCGGAATCATGCAGATGGTCGGCACGCCGGGCGAGCGCCCGCCGCTGCTGCGCATTTCGCTCGGCGACATGTACACCGGCATTCATGCGGTCGCGGCGATCAACGCCGCGCTGCTGGGGCGCGTGAAGAGCGGCCGCGGGCAACACGTCGACATGGCGCTGTACGACACGCTGGTGTCGATGCACGAGTATGCGGTGCAGTGCTACACGCTGAAAGGCGTGCTGCCCGAGCAGACCGGGCACGACATGCCGACGTCGACACTCTACGGCGTGTTCCGCGCCGCGGACGGCGATCTCGTGATCGCCGCGCAGGTCGACGACGCATGGAAGCGCTTCGCCGAACTGATCGCGGCGCACGGCGGCCCGGCGGGCTTCGGCGCCGACACGCGGTTTCACGACAGCACCGGGCGCAACGCGCACCGCGCGGAAATCCTGTCGGTGGTCGAACCGTGGGTGGCCACGCGTTCCGTCGCGTCGGTACTGGACCTGCTGGACGGCATCGACGTGCCCTGCGCGAAGGTGCAGCGCATCGACGAGGTGTTGAACGATCCGCAGATCCAGGCCCGAGGCATGGTCGTCGAGCAACAGCATCCGCGCTACGGGACGCTGCGCCTGCCCAACTTGCCGTTCCGGTTCTCCGATTGCGATACGACGATTCGCGACGTCGCGCCCGATCTCGGCCAGCACAACGCGGAAATCGCGCGTTCCCTCGGGTTCGATGCGGCCGAAATCGACGCGATGCAGGCCGACGGCGTCCTCTATTCAAAAGCGAGCCAATGATGACCGACCAATACGCGGTGATCGGCAATCCGATCGGACACACGAAATCCCCGCTGATTCACGGCCTCTTCGCGCAAGAGACGCGGCAGGACCTCCGCTATACGGCGATCGAGGGCCCGCTCGAGCCGGCAGGCGCCTTTGCTGCCGCGGTACGTGCGTTTTTCGAGGGCGGCGGCAAAGGTATCAACGTCACCGCGCCGTTCAAGCTCGACGCGTTCGCGATGTCGGACGAACGCAGCGAGCGTGCGCGGCTCGCGGGCGCGGCCAACGCGCTGAAGTTCGACGGCGGCCGCATCCTGGCGGACAACTTCGACGGAATCGGGCTGGTTCGCGATATCGAAGCGAACCTCAATCTGCCGATGGCCGGCAAGCGCGTGCTGGTGCTCGGTGCGGGCGGCGCGGCGCGCGGCGCGCTGTTGCCGTTCCTCGAAGCCGGCCCGGCGGAACTCGTGATCGCGAATCGCGACGTCGACAAGGCGCGCGCACTGGCCGCGCAGGTCGCCGGGCGCGGCCCGCTGGTTGCCGGCAGCTACGCGGACCTCGCGCGGATGGGACGTTTCGACCTGGTCGTCAATGCGACGTCGGCGAGCCTGACCGGTGACCTGCCGCCTGTCCCGCCGAGCGTGTTCAGTCCGAAGGGAACCGCCTACGAACTCGCCTATGGCAAGCGTCTCACGCCGTTCCTCCGGCTCGCGAAAAACGCCGGCGTGCACGGGATCGCGGACGGCGTCGGCATGCTGGTCGAGCAGGCGGCCGAGGCGTTCGCCTGGTGGCGCGGCGTGCGCCCCGAGACCAGCGCGGTGATCGATCGGCTGGCCGTGCCGTTCGACTGAACAGGCGATGGGGATCGGCATGCGGGCGATCCCGATGCGCGACGGCATCGATCGCGACAGGCTCGGCAGGCGCGAGACGGCAGGCCCGGCGCCTCCCCGGTGAACGACCTGCGGCGAGCGAACGCGCAACCGGTCGGCAATTGCCGAATACGATCGGTTGCGCGTCGCACGCGAGCCCATGCCAGCATCATTGCGCGGCCAGCCGGCGATCGATGCGCCGGCGTGTTCGGCACCGCTTCCACCCCGCATTTTTTCAGCTTGCCGCCGCAGTGCTCGCACGCCGGGCGCCCTTGCCTTGCCGCTGCCTTCACCGCTCACCCGATACCCTGCCGAACACCGTCATGCCGGACACCACGCGCCCCGCTCGCCTGAACTTCGCGCT
The DNA here is from genome assembly GCF_030504405.1 of Burkholderia sp. AU44665. Lineage (NCBI taxonomy): Bacteria > Pseudomonadati > Pseudomonadota > Betaproteobacteria > Burkholderiales > Burkholderiaceae > Burkholderia > Burkholderia sp. AU44665. The sequence continues at coordinate 40,474 of NZ_JAUJRI010000022.1, forward strand.
CATGTTGCCGCTGCTGCTCGCGGCCCAGCCGGTGGCGACCGACAGTTACCTGCCGGCGCTACCGGAAATCGCTGCAACGCTGGGCTCGGCCAGCGTCAGCCTCACGGTTTTCGCGTTGATATTCGGTATCGGACAATTGCCGATGGGCAGTCTTTCCGACCGGTTCGGCCGCCGTCCCGTCTTGCTGACCGGCCTTGCGCTCTATGCGCTGACCGCATTGGCGGCGGCGCTCGCATCAACCGCCCCGATGCTGGTGGCCGCACGTGCGATGCAGGGCTTTGCGATGGCCGCGATCCTGGTATGCGCCCGTGCGGCGGTACGCGACCGGTACTCGGCGGGCGACGGCCCATACGTGATGGCGCGCGGTTTCATGGGCATGGGGATGATGGCGTTCCTTGCCCCGATTCTCGGTGCGTACGTCACGCAGCACGCCGGCTGGCGATGGGTACTCGCGGGGATGAGCCTGTATGCGTTCAGCTTGCTCGTCATGTGCTGGTACGGCTTCCAGGAAAGCGCCGCCAGTATCGCGCCGCGCCGGAACCCGACCGGCGACGTGCGCGAGATATTCGGCAATGCCCCGTTCAGGGTATGGACGCTGCTGGCCGCGTCGACGTACACCGGCATGTTCTGCTTTCTGCTGCTTTCTCCGACGATCTATATCCGGAACCTCGGCATCTCGCCCCAGCGATACGGCTGGATACCGGCGAGCGGGACGCTCGTCTATGTCCTGAGCACCTACGGCTGCCGCCGGTTGCTCCGACGTCAAAGCATGCTGCGAACGGTGCGCCAGGGCGCGACGCTGAGTCTTTCCGGCGCGGTGATCCAGGCGTTGGGGTGTGCGCTGCTTCCCGGCAGCATCTGGCCGCTGCTCGTCGGGCACGGCGTGTATTGCCTCGGCCACGGGATCCATCAGCCATGCGGGCAGGCAGGGGCGGTCAGCGGCCTGCCTCATCTTGCCGGCCGCGCGGTATCCTGGTCCGGCTTCATCATGATGTTCTTCGCTTTCAGCGTGGGACAGACGGCGGCGGTTTTCACCGATCCGCGCTATCGATCGGGCGCGTGGCCGATGGTGGTGCCGATGCTTATCGTCGGCGTCACGCTGGTCACGATCGCGTTTGCGTGGTTGCCGAAAGTCGGTGGCGCGAAGTTGGGCGCGGCAACGGCTCCGGCGCGCGCGGTGGATGGTCGATGAGTTGCTTCGGGCAGTCGGCGGGCGAAGCGACGCGAACGCCTGTCCGACGTCGCGTCGATCAGCCACGCTCAGATCTGTTGCTGCCCGCCATCGACGAACAATTCGATGCCGTTCACGAAGCTCGCATCGTCTGAAGCGAGGAACAGCGCCGCGCTCGCGATCTCGCCCGGCTCGCCGAGGCGCCCCATCGGAATCTGGGCCGCCAGATAATCGGCCAACCCCTGACGCTGAGCCGCATCGTCACCGGCAAGATCAAGCAGGCCGGGCGTGCGGGTCGCGCCGGGGCTGATCGTGTTCACGCGGATGCGGCGCTCCTTGAGGTCGAGAATCCAGCTGCGCGCAAACGCGCGCACCGCCGCCTTCGAAGCCGAATACACGCTGAACGCAGCTGTACCCGCGCTGCCCGCCGTCGAGCCGGTCAGAATCATCGATGCACCCTCGGCAAGCAGCGGCAGCGCCTTCTGCACGGTGAACAGCACGCCCTTTACGTTGCGATCGAACGTTTCGTCGTAATGCGCCTCGGTGATGCTGCCGAGCGGCAGCATCGAACCGCCGCCGGCGTTCACGAACAGCACGTCCAGGCGACCGTGCTCTTCCTTGATTTGCGCATACAGCGCGTCGAGTTCGCCGAGTTTCGTGGAATCGGAACGCACGCCCGTCGCGTGGCCGCCGGCTGCGCGAATCCCTTCCACGGCGGCATCGAGCTCGGCCTGGCGGCGGCCCGTGAGATAGACGTGCGCGCCGTCAGCCGCGAAGCGCTGGGCGGTGGCGAGGCCGATGCCGCTGGTGGCGCCGGTGACGAGTGCGATCTTGTTGTCGAGCTTGCGTGCCATGGTATTGCTCCTTTCGTTGATCAGTGGTGTTTGCGTCAGGTGTCGCGTAGTGCGATGTGAGGAGAATATCGACGGCCTGATCTTTTCGAAATAGAATTGATCGCAATCAAACGTTGCATAAATGCAAGGATGAGGCGCAATGGCGTACCTACCCGACTTCGAAGGGCTCGCGATGTTCGCGAAGGTGGCCGAGCACGGGTCGTTTGCGGCCGCGGCGCGCGCGACCGGGGTGTCGGTCGCCACCGTCTCGCGCGGCGTGGCCCGCCTGGAGGAACGGCTCGGCGCGCGGTTGTTCAATCGGACGTCGCGCCAGCTCTCGCTGACCGAGTTCGGCCGGACGATCAGCGAGAAAGCCGGCGAGATCTATCGCCAGGCCGAGGAGGCGGAAAGCTCGGCGCGCGAGATGTCGGTGCAGCCCCGCGGGCTGGTGCGCCTGACCGTGCCGATGTCGTTCGGGCTGCGCTGGGTCGCGCCATTGCTGCCGGGCTTCTTTCGCGCGTATCCGGAAGTGTCGATCGACCTGCATTTATCGGATGCGTCGGTCGATCTGATCGCCGATGGATTCGACGCCGCATTGCGTATCGCCGCGCTGCCGGATTCGTCACTGGTCGCGCGGCGGTTGTGCGCAGTCACGCAATTCGTGGTGGCGTCGCCGGAATATTTGCGTCGCGAAGGAAAACCCGCGCATCCGCGCGAACTCGCGGATCGCCCCTGCCTCTCGTACGCCTATCGTGCACGTAGTGCCGTCTGGCGTTTCACGAACGACGCGGGCGACGAGGAGTCGATCATGCCGACGGGCCCGCTACGCGTCACCAACGCCGATGCGCTGTTGCCGACGCTGCTCGATGGTCTCGCGATCGCCGAGCTGCCGGAGTTCATCGCCTACGACTATCTGGCCGATGGCCGTCTCGAAGCCATTCTCACCGACTGGTCGCTGACGAAGGGTGGGCTTTATTTCGTTACGCCGTCGGCACGGGCGCGCCCCGCGAAGGTGACGGCATTGTCCGACTACTTCGCCGAACATCTGGGCAATCCAGTCTGGCGATGGCCAACGTGACGCGCGCGGAAAACGCTGGGGATACCTGATCTTCAAGGACTTGATCAGGTTCGACCGATCGACCGCTACGGCCCCCAGAGAAGGCCATCGGCCGACCGTCTGCGCGAACGACTTCAGATACTTCACGCCCGTGCCGCACATGATCGCGACGACGTGGCGTCCGGGCCGAGGCGTTCGGCGAACCGCAACCCCGCCCGTCTCGCCGGCCATCCGATGCGTCAGACCGTACGCGACACCAGTTCGCCCAGCACCGTGTCCAGCGCGACGCGGCCACGCAGGATTTCGTCAGGATCACTTTCGAAATCGATCCAGCCTTCGTTGAAACCGTCCAGCATGCGCATGCGCGGGAGCGGATGCTGCATGCCCTGCGCGCGAAACAGCGCTTCCCACGTTCGCCTGTCGACGGCCTCCGCGCGCACGTCCCGACCCAAAACGCGAGCGAAGGCCTGTGCAAGATCGTCGGGGCTCACCCGGCGCGGCCCTTCGAGCTCGACGACACGCACACCGCGCCACGTCTGCTGGAGCAGTTCCGCCGCCACGCGGCCGACGTCCGCGGTGGCGACCATCGGCACGGGCTTGTCGAGCGGCTGCAGGTAGCTGGCGACGACGCCATCGTCGCGCGCGGACGCGACATCCCACGCGGCGTTCTCCATGAACCAGCCGGGCCGCAGGAACGTCACCGGCATCGGCAGCTCGCGCAGCGTCTGCTCCATCAGCGTGAGTTGCGTGAGCAGATTGGGCTCATCAGCCTGCGCGCCGATCGTCGACAGGCACACGACCCTTTCGGGGCGCGCCTTCAGCAGCGCGGCGGACACGGCTTCGATCACCTTCCGCGCTTCGGGAAACCCGGGCGCCGGATCGAACACCGGCGGCAGCAGGATGAAAACGCCCGTCGCGCCGACGAACGCGGCGGCGAGCGACGAAGCGTCTTCCATGAAAGCGGTCGCCATCTCGCACCCGCGCGCCGCCCACGCCGCGGCCCGCGTCGCATCGCGCACGACCGCGCGCACGGGCCGACCCGAGGCCAGCAGCTCACGGGCCAGCGCGCCGCCGACCTTGCCGGTGATTCCAGTGATTGCATACATTGCTCGTTCTCCATGTGTGAATGCGTGGGTCGCATTGTGGACAAACACCGAACGAAACAAAACGACATGGATGGCATCATATTAGTGACAACGCGTCATCAATTCGGCATGATCGATGCGCACGCCCGGCAATGGGCATCATGCGGCGTGGGCGTGCCGGCCTTCCGCGGGGCGCTCGCGATCCGCCAACCGTGTTCATTCGAGCAACCATGAGATCCAGTAGCGAGAAACTGTCCGGCGGCATCAGCGTGTTCGCCGCCGTGGTCGATGCCGGGACGTTCGCGGCCGCCGCCGACGTGATCGGCATGACGCCGCCGGGCGTCAGTCGAGCGATTGCCCGGCTGGAAAGAAAATTGAATATCCGGCTGTTCAACCGCACGACGCGGTCGGTGTCGCTGACCGAAGAGGGCCGCCGCTTTTACGAGCAGGTCATGCCCCATCTCGCCGGGCTGGAGGAAGCCGCCGCGGCGGCCGCGGGTGGCGCGTCCGCGGTGCGCGGCAAGCTGCGCATCAATCTGGATCCCGTCGTCTATCGCGCCATTCTCGGGCAACGGCTCGATGCGTTCATGGACGCCCATCCCGAACTCGAAATCGAGCTCATCGCGCGAGACAGCCTGGGTGACCTCGTGACGGACGGCTTCGACCTCGCGGTACGATTCGGCGAACCGCGGGCCTCCAGCCTGATCGCGAGAAAGCTGCTCGATACCGGCGTCGTGACGGTCGCGGCGCCCTCGTACATCGCGCGCCGGGGGCGGCCGGAAAAACCCGAGGACCTCGAAAACCGCAACCACCGCTGCCTCGAATTCCGCAACCCGGAGACAGGCAAGCCGTTCGCGTGGGAATTCCATCGCAAACACAAACGCATCGTGGTCGACACCCGCGGGCGCCTCACGGTCAACGATCCAGGCGCCCTGCTCAACGCATGCGTCGCCGGTTCCGGCATCGCGCAGATGCTGCTGCTCGGTGCCGAGCCGCTGATCGCCGACGGCCGGTTGATCAATCTCTTTCCCGAATGGGCGGACGAGCGGTATCCGTTATACGCGTACTACCCGTCCCGGCATCACGTGCCGGCCAAGACCCGCGCGTTCCTGGATTTCATGGTCGAACTGTCGGGCATGCACGGGGGCGTCGGCACGCGCTAGTGCTCCAGCGCCGCCTCGCGAGCGCGCGGCGGCCCGCCGACGAGCGCCAGCTACGCTGTCTGTGCGAGGGCAGGATCGATCTCGCGCGCGGTCAGTCCGAATCTCGCCATGCGGGCGCGATGGTCCGGCGAGCCGAGATAGGCGCGAAGTTGCCGATCGAACGTGTCGAGAAGACGCCGGTTTTCCCGGTTGAATGAAAACGCGCCGAGCGCAGGCGCTCGCCGTGCGCCGTTGACGCCCGGCTCGTGCGCGACGGCCTCGATCATCGCGCTGCCTATGCGGCTCGCAACGATTCGATTCCCCAACGCCGTGCTCGCATAGGCGTCGATCACGCCGGAGAGAACGGCCGCGATCGCGTCGGCTTGCTGTTCGAACACGACGATTTGCCGCCGACTCACGCCTGACGCCATCGCGGAATCCTGCTGGACCTGTCCGGCAATGATGCCGAGGCGCGCATCGGGACGTTCGGCGATCGACGCATAGCTCGTGAGCGCTTTCGGGTTGCCGGGACGCACCAGAAAGCCGTCCTCGATGCCCCACACCGGCACGCTGAACGCGACGGTATCGGCGCGCTGCGGCGTCACGAACAGCGGCACGTTCATGTCCCAGTGACCCGATGCGACGCCGGGTAGCAATTCGCTGAACGTCGTCGGGCAATACTCGATCCGGGTAGCACCGATCTGTCGCAGGATCGTCGCCGCGAGCTCCAGATCGGCACCCATGGCGGTGCCGTCCGCTTCGGTCCAGCCGAACGGCGGTTCCTCGATGTACGCAATGGTTACCTTCATCGCATTGTCCTGCAGGCCGAAGAATCGATCAGGAGTTCATCAGCTTACCGTGGGAAGTCGAGATCCACTAAGAGCAGACAAAATTAATTCGGGTGTAAGCAAATTGACGACATTATTTTGGCGAGACCGTCAGGCGTGCCAGAATGAACTGGCGCCACGCTATTCGACGTTGTCCGCCACGTCCGTCATCCGGATCATGTGCGGCTTGATGCCGTCGTCTTCGACCGTCGCGGCCTCCTTCGGATGAATCAGCGCTTCGAGCCGCGCCTTCGTCGCGATGAACTCGGGCGTATTGACCTGCGAGTAATCGCGCGGCCGCGGCACCGGCACCTCGATCAGTTCCTGCACGCCGCCGGGGTTCGCCTTCAGCACCAGGATCCGGTCGGCCAGAAAGATCGCCTCGTCGAGATCGTGCGTGATGAACAGGATCGTCACGTCGATGTTGCGCCAGATGTCGAGCAGGTGCGTCTGCATCCTCGCCCGCGTCTGGGCGTCCAGCGCGCCGAACGGTTCGTCCATCAGCAGGATGCGCGGACGGTTCGCGAGCGCACGGGCAATCGCCACGCGCTGCTTCATCCCGCCCGACAACTGGTGCGGATACACGTCCGCAAAACGCGTCAGCCCGACGAGATCGAGCCACTGCAGCGCCTCGCGCTCGGCCACGCCGCTGCTGCTGCCGTTCATTCGCAGGCCGAACATCACGTTCTTCTTCACCGTGAGCCACGGAAACAGCGTATAGCCCTGGAACACCATCCCGCGATCGGCGCCCGGCCCGTCCACCGGTTTGCCGTCCAGCAGCACGTCGCCGCTCGTCTGCGCGTCGAGCCCGGCGAGGATCCGGATCAACGTCGATTTGCCGCAACCGGACGGGCCGATCACGCACACGAACTCGCGCCGGTGCGTGCGGAAACTGATGTCGTCGAGCGCGACACACTCGCCCTGCGGTGTCGTGAAACGCTTGCCGACGTGCCGCACGTCGAGTATCACGTCGCGGGCCTTCAGTCGCGCGAAGCGCTCGCGCACCGCGTCGGATTGAATCAGGTAATCGGGGACGGCTTGCGGGTTCTGCATGATGCCCTCTGCTGAAATCGGTCGATGGATACGTGCGGGCGGCGCTCACGCTTTCAGCGTGCGGTCCCACGGAAAGAGCCGGCGGCCGAGCAGCGCGAGCACGATATCGGTGCCGAGGCCGATGATCCCGATCATCAGGATCGCCGCATACACGTTGTCGAAATGCTGGTAACGCGCCTGCTGGCTGATGTACCACGTGATGCCCGAACTCGTGCCGACGAGCTCGGCGACGATCAGATAAGTCCACGCCCAGCCGAGCAGGATCCGCTGATCGCGATACAGGTCCGGCAGCACGCCCGGAATCACGACGTGCGTCAGCAGCTTCAGTTTCCTCGTGCCGAGCGTCATCGCGGCCTCGAACAGCCCGTATTCGAGCTTGCGCGTGGTGTTCGCGACGATCAGCACCTGCTGGAACAGCGTGCCGATCACGATGATCGCGATCTTCGGCGCGTCGTAAATGCCCAGGATCGCGACCATCAGCGCGCCGAACGCGGGCGCCGGCAGGTAGCGGAAGAACTCCAGGAACGGCTCCTGCAGCCGCGCGAGCGCACTGAAGGTGCCGCAGACGATGCCGAGCGGCACGCCGATCGCCGACGAAATCACGAAGCCCCAGAAGATGATGCGGATGCTGTGCCACAGGCTTTCGTGCAGCCACACGCCGTCGCGCGACGCGGGCGGTGTCGTGAACGCCGTGTAGAACGCGCGCAATACCTGGTGCGGCGCCGGCAGGTAGACCGGATTCGCGCGCTCGCCCTCGGGCACGGCTGCGTGCGCCGCACGCGCATGCGCGAGCTCGTCGTCGAACACGTCGCGATCGATCTGCATGCCGGCCTGGAAATAGTCGACGCTGCCCGGATTCGTGATGCGCATTTGCGGATGCCAGACGAACGGGACATAGCTGATCAGGCACCAGACGGCGAACGGCAGCAGGAAGGACGCCAGCCCGAGCGTCCATTTGCCGCGCGTCGTCAGCTCGCGCCGCACGGCGAGCCAGCCGGTCGTGTTGCGGGTCGTTGTCATCGGAATCTCCGTATCGTTTCGGGTACCGGTCGCGCGAATGCCGCGGCATCGCGCGACCGTGCGGTCATTGCCGTGCGTCGCTCGCGGCCTGCGCGCGGTACGCCCGCCAGCCGCCGAACCGCGTGATGTCCTGCGCTTCGTCGAGCGCCACGTTCTCGCACAGGAAGCCCTGCACGGGCGAACCGTCGGCGAGCGTCAACGTGCCGATGCCGAGCGGCGCCGCAATACCGGCGACGAAGCTGCCGTACGCGTCGACCGGCATCTCCCAGATCTCGACCGCGATCGGCGCGCCGCCGTCCGGCACGCGCACGAGCCCCGGTTTGGCGACGCCGCCGCTTGCGTCGGCGGACAGCGCATAGAGACGATAGGCCGGCGCGGTCGTGGTCGCGGCGACGAAGCGCGCGCCGCGCTGCGTGAGCTGCCCATTCAACGGTTCGCCGCGCAGATGCGCGCCGACGACGGCCACCCGCACGACACCCGCCGATGCGACGCCCGGCGGCATCGCGGCCGCAGGCGGCCGTACGTCGCCGCCCGCCGCCACGCCGTCGCCCCATGCCTGCGCGAGATCGAGCAGCCGCGCATCGTCGTGCGCGCGACCGACGAACGTGATGCCGAACGGCAAGCCCGCATGCGGCCCGGTCGCGCACGTGCCTGCCGGCACCGCGATCGCCGACAGGTCGAGCAGGTTCACGAAGTTCGTGTAATAGCCGAAGCGTGAATTGATCGCGATCGGATCGGCTTCGAGCGCATCGACGGTCGCGGTCGTCGCCGAGGTCGGCATCACGATCGCGTCGAGGCCGTCCCACGCGCGGGCCGCATCGACGCGCAGCGCCGCAAGCCGGTCGAATGCGGCGAACGCATCGGCGGCGCTGAAGCGCGACGCGCCGCCGAGGATCTCGCGAATCACCGGATGCAGCGCATCGGGCTCGCGCGCGGCGAACGGGCCGATCGCGGCGAGCCGCTCGGCGACCCACGGGCCTTCGTACAGCAGCCGCGCGGCGGCCAGGAATGGGCCGAAGTCGATCTCGACGATCCGCGCGCCGGTCGCGCGCAGCCGTTCCAGCGCCGCACCCCATGCCGCGCGATACGATGCGTCGCCGAAGAATTCGAGCTGATCGGCACGTGGCGTACCGAAACGCAATTGCGCGAGCGGCCGCGCCGGCTGCGCGCGCAAGCCGTCCGCGCCCAGCAGCGGCTGCCAGGCGCGCCCGTAAGGATCGCCTTCCGTCACGCCATGCGCGGCGGCGAACACGGTGCGCGCGTCGTCCGCCGAGCGGGCGAACACCGACACGCAATCGAGCGACCGGCAGGCCGGCACCACGCCGAGCGTGCTGAGCACGCCCCGGGTCGGCTTGAGCCCGACGAGCCCATGAAATGCGGCGGGTACGCGCCCTGAGCCCGCCGTGTCGGTGCCGAGCGAGAACGTCGCGACGCCGAGCGCGACGGCCACGGCCGAGCCGGAACTCGAGCCACCCGACGCGTAGCGCGGGTCGAGCGCATTGCGGCACGCGCCGTATGGCGAGCGCTGCCCCGAGAGCCCGGTCGCGAACTGGTCGAGATTCGTCTTGCCGACGGGAATCGCGCCGGCCGCGATCAGCCGCTCGACCACGGGCGCGCTGCGTTCGGGCGTATATGCGTAGGCGGGGCAGCCCGCCGTCGTCGGGATGCCGGCGACATCGATGTTGTCCTTGACCGCGAACGGCACGCCGTAGAGCGGCAACGACGCGATGTCGCGCGCGGCCAGTGCGTCGGCATACGGCATCATCTCGTCGCGCGTCAGCGGCCGGATCCACGCATGGTGCGGGTCGCCCGCGTCGAAGTGCGCGGCGATCGCGTCGACGAGCGCATGCGGCGTCAGGCCGCCCGCCGCGTAGCGTGCACGCAGTGCGGCAATCGAGTGCAGCCCGGGCAGGATCGAGCGTTCCGTCGTACTCATGCGACCTCCTCGGCGGCGCCCGCCTTCATCACCATCAGCCGCTGGCCGGCCACCACCGCCGCGCCAGGCGCGCAATCGATCGTTTCGATCGTGCCGTCTTCCGTTGCCGTCACCGCCACCTCCATCTTCATCGACTCGACGATCGCGACGACCTGCCCTTCGGTCACGCGCTCGCCGGCTTCCACCAGCACTTTCCACACGCTGCCCGACACGTCCGCGGCGATCGCCCGCTGCGTGTCGTCGAGCGCGGCCGCCACCCGGTCCGCTTGCGGGTCGCCCTGCTCCGCGTCGCCGACGTATTCCGCATGGCCGGCCGCGCGCCACCGCTCGCGCTCCGCGTCGAACGCGGCCTGCTGCGTCGCCTTGAACGCGGCGATCGAATCCGCCTCGTCGTTCAGGAAGCGGTTGTAGGCGCGCAGATCGAACACCGATTCCTCGATCTTTAGCGTCGCGCGGCCCGCGATGAAATCCGCACGCAGCGCACTCAGCTCGGTTTCGCTGACTTCGTAGAAGCGGATCTCGTCGAAGAAGCGCAGCAGCCACGGCTTGCCGGCTTCGAATTCCCGCGTGGTGCGGTGGCGGTTCCACATCTGCACGGTGCGGCCGACGAACTGATAGCCGCCCGGCCCTTCCATCCCGTACACGCACAGATACGCGCCGCCGATGCCGACCGCGTTCTCCGGCGTCCAGGTGCGCGCTGGGTTGTATTTCGTCGTCACGAGCCGGTGCCGCGGATCGATCGGCGTCGCGACGGGCGCACCGAGGTAGACGTCGCCGAGGCCCATCACCAGATAGCGCGCGTCGAACACGATGCGCTTCACGTCGTCGATGCTCGCGAGGCCGTTGATGCGCCGGATGAACTCGATATTGCTCGGGCACCACGGCGCATCGGGCCGCACCGACTGCATGTAGCGTTCGATCGCGACGCGCGTCGACGGGTCGTCCCACGACAGCGGCAGATGGACGATGCGGTTCGGCACGCGCATGTCGGCCACGTCGGCCAACTCGCGCTCGGCCGCCTGCAGATGCGCGAGCAGCGCATCGAGCGGCAGCGTCCGCGCGTCGAACTGCACCTGCAGCGAGCGAATGCCCGGCGTCAGGTCGAGCATGCCGGGCAACCGGTGCGCGTCGAGCCAGCCCATCAGCGCGTGCACGCGAAAGCGCAGGTTCAGGTCGAGCACGAGCGGCCCGTATTCGACGAGCACGTTGCGATCGCCCGAGCGCCGGTAGACGACGCCGATGCCGCCGCCCGCGGACGGGTCGCGGTGCAGCACGCAATCGTCGGATGCGCCGGATGCAGCCGTTGCCACGTCACGCGTCGCATCCACGATCGCGGCAGCCGGCTTCCCGGCCGATATCCCGGCCGACACGCCCGCGCGCACGAACCGCACGGTGTCGCCCGGCCGCAACTGCCCGAGCTTCCACAGCTCGTCGCGCACGACCGTCACCGGACACACGAAGCCGCCGAGGCTCGGGCCGTCCGGGCCGAGAATCACCGGCATGTCGCCGGTGAAATCGACGGCACCGATCGCATACGCGTTGTCGTGGATGTTCGACGGATGCAGCCCCGCCTCGCCGCCGTCCGCACGTGCCCATTGCGGCTTCGGGCCGATCAGCCGCACGCCGGTGCGGCTGGAGTTGTAATGGACGGTCCACTGCGTGCCGTAGAGCATCGCGATGTCGTCCGGCGTGAAGAAATCCGGCGCGCCATGCGGACCGTCGAGCACGCCGAGCGTCCATGCGTGGGTCAGCTCGGGAATGTCGGCCGCGGCCAGCGTCGCGCCGGCGTCGCCGCGCCCGGCGTCCGCGTGCAGATGCAGCACGTCGCCCTTGCGCAGCGCGCGGCCGGCATGGCCGCCGAACTGGCCGAGCGTGAAGGTCGCCTTGCTGCCGAGATAGTCGGGTACCTGCAGCCCGCCCTTGACGGCGAGACACGCGCGCACGCCCGCGCCCGTCACGCCGCCCAGCTTGAGCACCGCGCCCGCCCGTGCGCGCACGACCTGCCAGAACGACACCGCTTCGCCGTCGAGCGTGGCCGCGAGCGGCGCACCGCCGAGCACGAACAGCGTCGCGGTATTGAAGCGCAGCGTCGCGCCGACCATCGTGAATTCCAGCCCGGCCGCGTCGCGCGCGTTGCCGAGTAGCGCGTTCGCGAGATCGAACGCGCGATCGTCCATCGGCCCCGACGGCGGCACGCCGACGCTCCAGTAGCCGACCCGCCCGGGCGCCTGCTGCACGGTGGTCTGCACGCCGCCGTCGAGCACGTCGATCGTGTGCGGCGCAAACGCGAAGCGCGACAGGAAGGCAGTGGTCGGCGCACCGCGCGCGAACGTGTCGGAGCCGACGACGGCGCGCAGGTAGTCGAGGTTGGTCTCGATCCCGTACAGCTCGGTCTGGTCGAGCGCGGCACGCAGCGCGGCCAGCGCGTCGCGCCGCGTGTCGCCGCGCACGATCAGCTTCGCGAGCAACGGATCGTAATGCGCGCTGATCTCCGTGCCTGCCTCGATCCAGCCGTCGACCCGCACGTTCTCCGGAAACGACACGTGCGTAAGCAGCCCGGCGCTCGGCTGGAACTGCTTGTTCGGATCCTCCGCATAGAGCCGCACCTGGATGCTCGCGCCGCGCGACGCGACGGCAAGCGTGTCGAGCGGCGGCAGGTCGCCTTCGGCCTGCAGGATCATCCATTCCACGAGATCGACGCCCGTCACTGCCTCGGTCACGCAATGTTCGACTTGCAGCCGCGTGTTCACCTCGAGGAAATAGAACCGCCGCGCGGACGCGTCGAACACGAATTCGACCGTGCCGGCCGACGCGTAGCCCACCGCGCGCGCGAGCCGCACCGCGCTCGCGTGCAGCGCGTCGCGCTCGGCGTCGGTCAGGTCGGGCGCGGGCGTTTCCTCGATCACCTTCTGGTTGCGGCGCTGCACCGAGCAATCGCGTTCGCCGAGCGCGATCGCGCCGCCGCGGCCGTCGCCGAAGATCTGCACTTCGATGTGCCGCGCGTGTTCGACGAACTTCTCGAGATAGACGCCCGCATGTGCGAAATTCGCGGCGCCGAGCCGCACGACCGATTCGAACGCCGCGCCGAGCTGCGCGGCATCGCGACACAGCGACATGCCGATGCCGCCGCCGCCCGCCGTGCTCTTGAGCATCACCGGATAGCCGATCGCGTCGGCTTCGGCGAGCGCCGTCGCCACGTCGTCGAGCAGCCCGGTGCCGGGCAGCAGTGCGACGCCGTGTGCGGCGGCGAGTTCGCGCGCGGTGTGCTTGAGGCCGAACGCGCGCATGTGATCGCCACACGGCCCGATAAAGCGCAGGCCCGCCGCTTCGCATGCGTCGGCAAAGCCCGCGTGCTCGGACAGGAAGCCGTAGCCGGGGTGCACGGCTTGCGCGCCGGTCTCGCGCGCGGCGGCGAGGATGGCCGCGACGTTCAGATAGCTGTCGGCCGCCGGCGCGGGCCCGACCCGCACGGCTTCGTCGGCGAGCGCCACGTGGCGCGCGTCGCGATCGGCATCCGAATAGATCGCGACCGATGCGATGCCAAGGCGCTTCAGCGTGCGGATCACGCGGCAGGCAATTTCGCCGCGGTTCGCGACGAGGACTTTGGCGAATCTCATGTTGCCTCCCGCCGGGCCGCCCCAAGGAAGGCAACCGCCCCCTTGGGGGGCAGCGAACATGTCGGCCCGGAGTCGCGCTTCAGCGCGTACTCCAGCCCCATGCAAAGCAAGTGAGCGTGGGGGCAGGTCATTGCGCCTCCCACACGATGAGGCGCACGGGCGTCGGGTTGTAGCCGTTGCACGGATTGTTCAGTTGCGGGCAGTTCGAGATCAGCACCGTGACGTCCATCTCCGCGCGCATCTCGACGTATTTGCCGGGCGCGGAGATGCCGTCCTCGAACGTGAGGCCGCCGAGCGGCGTGACGGGCACGTTCATGAAGAAGTTGACGTTGCCCACGAGATCGCGCTTGGTGAGCCGCGCCCCGGCGCCGCACGTGCAGTGCGCGATCGCGTTGAGGAAGCTGTCGCGGCAGTTGTGCATGTAACGCTTGTCGAGCGCATAGCGCACCGTGTTGCTCTCGGCCGCGCATGCGCCGCCGAGCGTGTCGTGACGGCCGCACGTGTCGGCGACGATCGTCGCCATCGGATTGCCATGGCTCGACACGAGCACGCTGCCCGCGCTCAGGTACAGGTTTCGCTGCGCGCGGATCGTGTCCTGCGCGCTGTAGCGCTCGTCGGGATCGTCGGTGCGGTAGAACAGCGTGTCGACGGCCTGGTTGCCTTCCAGGTCGAGAATGCGCAAGGTCTGCCCGCGCTTCAGGTCGTGCAGCCACGGGTCGCCCGCATTCAGCGTGATGTCGTGGATCGCGTCGCGCGGGTCGAGACGGCTTTCGATGATCGGCATGCTCTCGCTCCTTACGCGAACAGACGGTCGGTGTTGGCGAAGCCGCGCGTGTTCTCCGCGCACGCGCGCCGGCACGGGTCGTCGTCGGGCGCCGCGCCGTCGGCCGGATACGCGCGGTACGCGATCAGCTTCACCGCTTTCGGCGCGTAGTCCGGACGCGGGTCGAGCGGATGCGGCGCGGTCGAGAACGCCGCGAGCGTATTCATCTCGAAGCGCAGGTCCAACGCGCTGCCGGCCGGCGAATGTCCGGCGACGAATTCGAGCGCGCCGTCGTCGTGCGTGCTCAGCTTGCTGAAGAAGTTGACGTTCGCGGCGAGGTCGCGTGCCGATAGCCCGTATTTCGCGAGCTCGAGCACGAGGCTGTCGCGGCCGTTGCGGATCATCGCGTTGCGATCGGCCTGATACGACGACGTGCCGTACTTGTGCGCGAACAGCCGCGCATCGCCGACGCCGCCGAGCGGATCGTGCCAGCCGAGCGTATCGGCCGTGATCGATGCGATCACGCGCCCCATGTCCGTATACAGCGCATGGCCGCGCGTGAGATGCGCGGTGTGCTGCGCCTTCAGCGTATCGGCCATGTTGTAGCGTTCGAGCAGGTCTTCCTGGCGATGAAAGACGGCGGACAGGTTCGCGCCGCCGTCGATATCGACGATGCGCAACGCGAGACCGCGGCGCAGGATGCCGGACCAGTGGGTTCCGGCGGGAATCAGCGTTTCCCACGCGACGTGTGGCGGCGGGGCAAGGACGGCTTGGGGGCTCGGCGACATGGCGGCTCCGGGGTCGGTTGGACAAAAGGCGTGAGAGGGCGACCGAACGACATCGCGACCTCCCGGGCTTTTATCCCTCCGTGGAGCCTCGCCGTTTCCTCGTATCGAGGCGAAGGCAAGACCGGATTGCTCTCGGACCAGGCATCGCGCGGCGCACGCCGCACGACCGGAACCCTAGCGATCCTGAAGATGATGCAAATTGCTTCGCACCTCTCGGGCATCGAACAAGCAAGTTACGTGCCAGCCATCGCCCAATCGCCGCACGACACGGCCCGACGGCGCGATGCCGCACGGCATGCGGATGGCGGACGCGTCTGCTTGCCCTCGCGGCGGGCGCGCGGCGCACCATGCGCACGCAACCGCGCACCGGCGCAGTGCGCGTCGCGCGCTCGCGCACCGGCCGATCCGCGATGGCATGGGCATTGCTGAATCCATGCACCGCCACCTCATCCCCGATCCTTCATGAACAAGCTCGACCTGCTCCGGCGCGTACTGCACGCGCTGTTCGCCGCCCGCTTCATCGAACTTCAGCGCACCACGCGCCGCCGTTGAATCGCGTTGCCCCGCGCCGTTGGCACGCTTCTCGCTCGGCATGACGCCGAGAGGTGCGGCGGCGTCGCATCTTAGGGGTGCTAGGGTTCCGGTTCATCGAACGTCTGGTCCGAGAGCAGCCCGGCGCGGGTTCATCCGATCGCAAGAGCGGGTGCACGCGTGCTACACGGCGGGACAAAAGCCCGGGAGATTGGCGATGGCAACGGCCGTCGCGCCTCTCCGTGGCCGCCCCGTTCGTTGCACATCTGCAGGAACCGGTCACGCAGTCGGACCGTGCGCTCGCGCACGGTCCGTATCGACGATCCCGATCCCGGTCTCCTGGAGAACAACGATGACCCGTCCCGCCTCGGCGTTCCGCCGCCTGTCGTCCTTCCGTTTCATCCGTCACGCACTGGGCGCCGCCGCCGCGGCTGCCGCGCTATGGGCGGCGCCCGCCGCACAGGCTGCCGCACCGCTGAAGATCGGCTACAGCGACTGGCCCGGCTGGGTCGCGTTCCAGGTCGCGCTCGACAAGGGCTGGTTCAAGGAAGCCGGCGTCGACGTCGATTTCGAATGGTTCGATTATTCGGCGTCGCTCGACGCGTTTTCCGCGGGCAAGCTGGACGCGGTCGCGGCGACCAACGGCGATGCGCTCGTGACGGGCGCGTCCGGCGCGAAGAACGTGATGATCCTGCTGACCGACTATTCGGCCGGCAACGACATGATCGTCGCGAAGCCGCCGCTGCGCACCGTCGAGGCGCTGAAGGGGAAGAAGATCGGCGTCGAGCTCGGCCTGGTCGACCATCTTCTGCTCGAAACCGCGCTGCAGAAGCACGGGCTCAAGGACAGCGACGTCACGCTCGTGAATGCGAAAACCAACGAGCTGCCGCAGGTGCTCGGGTCGTCGGCCGACATCGCGGCGGTGGCCGCATGGCAACCGAATGCCGGCGAGGCGTTGAAGCGCGCGCCGGGCGCGCGGGCGATCTTCACGTCGGCGGACGCGCCGGGGCTGATCTACGATGCGATCACCGTCGCGCCGGCGAGCCTCGCCGCGCGCCGGGCCGACTGGGCAAAGGTGGTCAAGGTCTGGTATCGCTGCGTCGCGTACATCAACGATCCGAAGACGCAAGCCGATGCGGTCAAGATCATGTCGGCGCGCGTCGGGCTCGCGCCGGCGCAATACCTTCCGCTGCTGAAGGGCACGCATCTGCTCGACGAGGCGGCCGCGAAGCGTGCGTTCCGCAAGGGCGACGGGCTCGATTCGATCTACGGCTCGACGCGCAACGCGAATGCGTTCAATGTGCGTAATGCGGTGTACAAGCAGTCGCAGGACGTCGACGCGTATATCGATTCGCGGTTCATCGACGCGCATTGATCGCGGGAGGCTTGCCGGCGCGCGCGGCGACGCGGTGCGACGCGCCGGTGGGCTATGCCGGGGCGGTCGCGGTGTGTGGGCTTCTATCCCGCCGACCGCGATACCGCCGTCTTCGTTTCTGGGCGGCCTGACGGCGTGTACCACGATGGGCAAGCAAGATCCCGGACCTTTCGCATCAACGAACAGACGCGTAGACCTTCGTGTTTCGAAGGCGTCCGCTCGGCTCGATTTGCGAGTGCTGCTGCGTTCCTTCGAAACCCATGCCGACGCGCTCGCAGAGCCGCCAACTTTTCTCATTCAATTCGTCCACCAATGCTTGCACCCGTCGCGCCCCCAGATCTGAAAACGCGAATCGAAGCAACGCATTCACACCTTCGCTTATCAGGCCTTGACCGAGATAGGGCGTGCGTCCCCACCATCCGATATCGAACGCTGGAATTGAACAGACAGGTCTGTGTACGCCTCCGCAACCGACCACTGTTTCGGTATCGCGGAGAAGCATGAGGAAAGAGAAGTCGCGTCGGGCAGAGAAGTCGGCGAATCGCGTGCGGCAGTAGGCTTCGGATGCGTCGATCGACGGTGGCTCGATCGCCCATGGAAGCGACGCGGGAAATTCCCGCAACGCATCCAGCGACTCAATCGTCGCGTCGAACAGCTTTTGCCCATCGCCAGCTCTGGGGCAGCGAATGGTTAGTCGTTCCGTGAAAAGGGTGTCGCTTACATCAAGCAGAACGGGTTGCATGTCCATGTGCGCTGCCTGGTTTTAGCGGCAACGGGCTGCAGTGGCCTGAACAAGACGCAGGCCCCATCCAGTTTGCAACGTACCGTCTTCGCTTTGCATGGGCGCGAACGCCGACAACAGTTCTCTTTTGAACTGTGCGCGCGCGGCTTCCGACATCCGGTCGGCATCGTAGGTGTCCAGCATGTCCAACCACAGCTGCTCGGGTGTAGGCGTCCAGTCGATTTCGATGTCCTCAAAAGCCGCATCGACAAAATCGGGCTTGAGTAGTTCTTGCCAACCCGCTTCACTGCGTGTGCGCGCGTCACCGAGTCGCAACTCCGTGAGCTGAGCCTTCGCGATTGGCTTGAAGATGTCCAAAAAGACTTCGCCGACCTTGCCGGTCAAAAAGCTCCGCCCGACGATAGCGGAAAAGCTGCCGCCGTCGCGCAATACCCGGCGAATTTCTCGAACAACTTGTTCGATATCGTCCATCAACATGAGCGCCATGTGCGACAGCACGTAGTCTACCGAGCCGCTATCGAGCGACAGTTCTTGTGCACGCTCGTTGAACAACCGTATTTCGCGCGGCAATATTCCCCGAGCCACGCTTAACTCGCCATCGCTGATGTCTATGCCGATTAGCTTCGTTGCTGCATGGCCCCTGTCGTTCAGAATTTGCAGCAATGGCCCATCACCACATGCCAGATCGAGCACAGTCCGCGACATCGCTTCATTCGGTACACGATTCGCCAGTGCGTGATAGGAAGAGGGGTAGGTTGCCTGCGCAGATCGTGCAGGTCGATTGCCATAGGCCCGACGCGTTGCTCCTGCCCGGCGGCGGTGAAAATCTTTCAAGTATGTTTCTGCATGCGAGGTCATTCTTGCGCCATTCGATCGTTCGCTAGTTGGGAGCGCTCGTGACTCCAGAGCGTGAACCCCAAGCGGATTGTCGACGAACCAGACCACGATGTCGAACGTCTCAAAATGGCCGGTGACGGCCTGTCGCCACCGCCGGCCGCAAGCTGGATGGCGAGCCGCCTGAAGCCGCGTCTCCCAGCTCCCCCACTTCACCCGCCTCTCGGCAACCGCACCGCGAATACGGTCTCCGTCCGGTCGGACCGCGCATCGATCCAGCCGCGATGCGCCTTGGCGACTTCGTTGGCAATGAACAAACCGAGCCCCAGGCCGCCGTCGTCACGCTTCCTGTCCGGACGATCCTCGCCACGCTGCAGCGGATCGAAGATACGGTCCAGCGTATGCCGATCGATCACCGGCCCGCGATTGCCGACCTCGACGAACACTTCCGAATCGTTCGCCGCGGCCGTCACCCGCACCGGCGTCCCGGGCGTTCCGTACTTCACGGCATTGCCCACCAGATTGCTCAGCAACTGCTGCATTCGCTGATCGTCCCAATCGCCGCGGAGGTCGCCACGTATATCGACGTCGATATCGCGATCAGGGTGCCCCGCCCGCAGTTCGTCCACCACATTGGCGAGCACGTGAGCGAGATCGACATGGCGAGGAACGACGTTGATGCCGAGTCCGAGCTGCGTCCGGTTGAAATCGCAAAGATCGTCGAGAAGGCCCTGCATGCGACCGCCGCTCCTGATCAACCGGCCGGCGGCCTCGGACACTTCCTCGCCCGCATTGAGTGCGGAGAGATACGACGCCGTGACCTGAATCGTCTGCAACGGCGTGCGCATGTCGTGGCCCAGCATACCCAGCAGCAAGTTACGCGACTGCTCGACCTGTTCGGTAAAAAAGGCGACCGATTCCGCCACCGCCTGATCGATCGCCTCATTGAAGCGAATCATGTCGTCCAGATGAGGCGGGCTCGGCTGACATGCGTCGATCCACAAGCGCAGCACGCTGGCGCGCAGTGCGCGATACTCGGCCACCAACTGGTTGATGTTGAAGCCTCGCCGCGCACGCAGCACGGCATGCGTCTGCGCGGCCGTCTCCGCGGCATTCGCCGGCTCGGCCGCGCGCCCCAACGATTTTTCATGTTGTGCCTCCCGCGTTTGCGGAGCGGCGATGTCCTGGGCTACGGCGGTCAGGATCTCGCGCGCGTGATCGCGCAGCCCATGCGAGTTCATGTGCCGCGCAGCCGGTAACAGCGTGGCGGCAAATGCCTCCCACTGGACCAGTATCGGCTCCATGTTTCGTATGATGAAGTCAGCTAGGCGCATGTCGCCCCTCACAATGGAATGAACGGTGGATGCTGCTGTCGAACCGCACGATATCACGTGAAGCCCGGCGGGCGATTCGATCTTCGCCTCCACGGGGAATCGCCAGCCGGGACGGGAAAGGGGAAGCCCACTGCAACGTGCGTACCAGTCGAGTCGCACCAGCGGCGTACTTCGATCAACCCGGCATCGCCGATAACGGACACGCGTCAACCCCGTTTTGCAGGGCGGCGCAGCACGAACCTTGCTCCCCGCCCCCATTCGCCTTTCACCCTGCGGCGGATCCGGCCGCCGCTACGAGATTGCACATGCCCAGGAAAAAATCCAGCATCTGGTTGCGGCATCTTGAACTGTTTTCCGCTGCGGCCGGCGCGCGTCCGAAGAAACGGGCCGGCAAGCCGCGGCCGGCCGCAAAAAAGGCCGCCAGGAAGGTCGTTCAACGAACCGGCAAGCCGACCATCGCCGCCCCTGCCGCCAAACGGACGGGCATCGTGCCCGCCGTCCGCGCTCCGTCGGCCCGGCCGGCCGGCACCTGGCTCCGCTCGTTTCATTCCGCCGGCCCGAGCGCCGGCCGGCTCGTGAATCATCTTGCGTATGCGCTGTACCTCCCCGCGGCACCTGCCAGCACAGCGGGCATGCCGGCCGTCGTCATGCTGCACGGCTGCAAGCAGACGGCCGAATCGTTCGCCGCGGGCACGCGCATCTGCCGTCTCGCCGAGCGGTCCGGTTTCGCCGTGCTGTTTCCCGAGCAGGCCAAGACGGCCCATGCTCATCGCTGCTGGCACTGGCACGGCGACGCGACGCAGTCCGAAGCCGCGGCCGTCGCATCGCTCGTCGACGCGATCGTGAATCGCCACGGCTTCGATCGCGACCGGATCTACGTGGCCGGCCTGTCCGCCGGCGCCGGGCTCGCCGCGGCGCTGGCGCTACGGTATCCCGACCGCTTCGCGGCCGTCGGCCTGCATTCCGGGCCGGCCATCGCGCCGCCGTCGTCGACGATGGCCGCGATGAGCCTGATGCGTCGCGGCATTCGCGACGATCCGATCCACGCGCTCGACGCGTGCGCCGACGTCGCGTCCTATCCCGGCATGCCGGCGCTCGTCGTGCACGGCGCGCTCGATACGGTCGTAACCGACCGGAACGCGACGCAGCTCGGCATCGCGTTCGCGCGGCTCAACCGGCTCGTCGACGAACATGGTGCGATCCGCGTCGGCGAGCAACGCAGCTACGCGCAGGGCGATGCGGACTTTATCGATTATCTGAAGGGTGGACGGTTGATCGTCCGGGTGTGCGTCGTGCGCGGGCTGCCGCATGCCTGGAGCGGCGGAGATCCCGGCGAGCCGTTCCATTCCGCCAAGGGGCCGGACGCGACGGCGATGTTCTGGCAATTCTTCCGTCGTCAGCGCCGCAAACGACTGGCGTGACGCACGACACCCGCGCCGCCGGCCATCACGTCGTCACGCCCGCTGCTCCAGCGCGGCCGCGCCCGCGCGGTCGCCGGCGCGCCGAACCGGCAACCGTATCCGGAAGGTCGTGCCGCGCCCCGGCTCGCTGGTCACGTCGATCGTGCCGCGGTGACGCTCGACGATGCCGTGCGAGACCGACAACCCGAGCCCCGTGCCCTGCCCGACCGGCTTCGTGGTGAAGAACGGATCGAAGATCCGCCGGACGACGTCGGGCGTCATGCCCGCACCGGTATCGCTGATCTCGATCGACACCTGATCGCCGTCGCTCGACGTGCGGATCGTGATCACGCCGCGCTCGGCAATCGCCTGCGCCGCGTTGACCAGCAGATTCATGAAAACCTGGTTCAACTGCGACGGCAGGCATTCGACGTGCGGGAGATCGCCGTAATCGCGCACGATGTCGGCCTTGTACTTGAGCTCGTTATGGACGACGTTGAGCGTGCTCTCGAGGCCCGCATGCAGATCGACCACGCTCCATTCGTCGCTGGCCGGGCGCGAGAAATCGCGCAAGTCCTGCACGATGCGACGCACGCGCAATGCGCCGTCGATCGACTCGTCGATCAGCGGCGCGATCTCGCCGCGGACGTAGTCGAGATCCGCGGCACGGTGCACGGCCGTCAGCGCGTCGCGGGTGGCCGGATCGAGTTGCGGCAGCGCGGCTTCATGCGCGGCGACCACGTCGAGCAGGCTGCGCACCCACGTCTTCAACGTGTTGAGGTTCGCGCTGACGAAGCCGATCGGATTGTTGATCTCGTGTGCGACGCCGGCCGCGAGCTGACCGATCGACGCGAGCTTCTCCGATTGCAGCAACTGTTCGTGCGTTTCCTCGAGCGCATGCAGCAGGCGCCGCTGTTCGTCCTTCTCCTGTTCGAGCAGCGCGTGCGCGGCCTTGCGTTCGTCGATCTCGGTCGCCATGTTCTCGCGCGTGCGTTGCAGCATCTGCGTCGTCTGCTCGTAGCTGTGCAGCGCGCGTTCGAGTTCGCCGGTTCGCAACCGCACGAGCCGTTCGAGCGTATCGGTCATCCCGCGCAGGAAAGTTGTGCGCGCATCGAAACGGCACACCAGCAGCGTGACGACCAGCGTCGCCATCGTAAACAACGCGACGGTCGTCGCGAGCCACGGCGCGTCGACGCCGTTCGCGGCGCCGCACCGCGCATCCGGCGCGAAGTGCGCGGCCGCCATCGCCGTGTAGTGCATGCCGGTAATCGCGACGCCCATGATGACGGCCGCGCCGATGCGTTGCGCGGTCGCGTGATGCGCCTGCCGCATGCGCAACGCCTGCGCGATCCACAGCGCGGCCGTCGACGCGATCACCGCGATTCCGATCGACGCGGCGAACAGCGCGGCGTCGTAGCGAATGCCGGGCTGCATGTGCATCGCGGCCATCCCCGTGTAGTGCATGCCGGCGATCCCGCCGCCCATCAGCACGCCGCCCGCGCACAGCCGCCGCCAGCCCAGCCGTGCGCGCGTGACGACGTTCAGCGCGAAGTACGACACGAGCACCGCGATCGCCAGCGAGGCGCCGGTTTCCTGCCATGCGTAGCCGAGCGGCACCGGCAGCGAAAACGCGAGCATGCCGACGAAATGCATCGACCAGATTCCGGTGCCCATCGCCGCGGCCCCGCCGCCGAGCCATGCGCGCTTGAGCTTCGGATTGTCGAGCAGCGAAATGAACGCGGCGAGATCGAGCGTCGTATAGGAGGCCAGCGTCGCGATCGCGAGCGACAGCAGGACGAGCGGAAGATTGTAGATGCCATGCATGATCGGACGCCCGGAACGGGTTGAATGCATCGCCGCGGCGCGGGCGGTCGCGCGCCCCGCGGCCGTCAGGCCGACGTTCGATGTCAGGCCGGCGGCACGCCTGCGTTGGGAGCGTGCGTCTGGCCGGCCGGACGCGCCAGCACGAGAATGTCGAACGGCGTGCCCTCCCGCGTCTCGAAGCGGCGCACGAGCTCGATCTGGTGCGCGGACATCACGCTTCCCTTCGTCATCAACAACACGCCGCGATGCGTGCGCAAATCGTCGGCGAGCTCCATCCCTTCGCGCAGTTGAGCCGACCGGATTTCCGCGACGGACGCCGCAATGCCGAGACTCGCCGGATCCCGCATCAACTCGATGAAGTCGGCAACCAGTTGCGGGTCGTACCGCACGCTCGCCTGCGAGCGCAACACGTCGATCGCCTGCTCGATCGAATGCGGTGCGCCGATTTCGCCGTGGCGCAGGCCTTCGAAATCGCGCGCGATCGCGACGATCCGCGACCCGATCGGGATCGCGTCGCCGACCAGCCCGTCCGGCGTGCCGCGGCCGTTGAAGCGCTCGTACTGGTGCAGCACGATCGACGCGACCTTGTGCAACTGGGCGACCGGCGTCAGCACCATCTGCGCCCGCAACGGATGCTCCTGGAACACGCGGTGCTCGTCCGTGGTCATCTTCGCGAGCGGCTTGTGCAGCAATTCGTCCGGCAGCGACAGCTTGCCGATGCCGTGCAACAGCCCCGCGAAATAGACGTCCTGCGCGTGCAGTTCGCTCATTCCGGCGGCCAGCGCGAGCCGCCGCGCGATCTCGCCGACGCGCATCGCATGCCCGCTCGCGGCCCCGCAGCGCAGCTCGATCATGCTCGCGCACACCTGAACCATCGCCGTGAAGCTGCTTTTCAGGTCGCCTTGCGCGGCTTCGAGGAACATCACCGTCTGGCCGAGCTCCTCGGTGCGCGCGCGAACCTGCGTTTCGAGGTCCGTATTGAAACGGCGCAGCGCTTCGTTCTGCGCCTCCGTCAGCGCCGCCAGCCGCGCCGCTTCGCGACGCAGACGGCGCTGCTCCAGCGCCTGCTCGATGGTCAGCAGCAGGTCGTGATCGTCCCACGGCTTGTTCAGGTAGCGATAGACGCCGCCTTCGTTGACGGCCTGCACGACCGACGCGATCTCCGCATAGCCGGTCAGCAAAATGCGCATCGTGTCCGGGTACAGCGCCCGCGCGCGCGCCAGGAATTCCGCGCCGCTCATGTGCGGCATCCGCATGTCGGACACGATCAGGTCGATGTCGGTCGACGCGAGGATGTCGAGCGCGGCCTCGCCGCTGTCGGCGGTCACGATGTCGTAGCCGGTGGGCCGGAATACGCGCCTGAGCGCGGACAACACGTTCGGTTCGTCGTCGACCAGCAGGATCGACGCCGCTTCGCCGGATGCCGCCGCGGTGTCGGACGTTTCGGGCGACACGGCATTCACGCCGTTTGTTGCAGATGTCGTCATAATCGGCCTCGGATCAATTATTTACGCCCTCTCTGCAACATCGGCCGGCTCCGCGTTTTCCACATCGGGGGAAACGCTAATACGTGCGCGTCGATTTCAACCGGCATGCATCGCGCGAACGCTACTTCGCCGCCGTGCCCGGTTCACGCCGGTAGTAGATGTCCCATTGCGCTTCGGCGGTTCGCACGAAACCGTGCCGTTCGTAGAAGCGGTTCGAATCGCTGCCGCGCAATGCGCCGACGCGAACGGGCATCCGGTGTTCGTCGGCTTCGGCGAGGATCCGGCGCAGCACGGCGGCGCCGATACCCTTGCGCTGATGCGCGGGCAGGATGTACAGGTGGTCGAGCAACCAGTGGTCCGCCATCGGGCGAAGCGTGTAGAAGCCCGCACGCGAATGGCCGGCTTCGATGAAACGGCATTGCGCGGGGTCGAACGACGCGAGAAACCGGTCGCGCGCACGCTGCGGATCGAAACGGCCGATGCGCTCGAGGCTGTCGCGCATCGCGGCGATGCGGATCGCGACGAGCGTGTCGGCGTCGGCGTGCGTGACGGGGACGAAGGTCAGGGACATTGTCATTGGCTGGCGGGATGCACGGAGAAGCAAGCGCCCGGTCTGGCGGCGCCGCGCCACCCGGGCATCGACGACGCACGACGTCGCCCGTGCGCCTCGATGCGTCGCGCTCGCGTGGCCGGAAATCCTTCGCCGATTATCTCGCGCTTCACCGACGAACGAGGCCAACCGAGCCTGGGCGTCTTCGTTCGACGCGGGCTTCGGCGCGGCACGTCACCCTCTGGTCGGTGAGCGCGAAGCAAACGAACCGATGCAATCGGCTCAATGGAATAAAAAGCGCTGGCCGGTGAACCGGCCAGCAAAAAGGTCCTGGCGATCCGAGGTTGGTGTGTGCCAGAACCACATGCATTGAACGGCGCGCGGTGTAACGGGCGGGCATGTCATACGATCGACGAGGCCGATCGGAGCGTTGCCCGCGCGAACCCGCGCAATAATCTGTGATCGCAGTTCAGGCCAGGCTAACCGATGCGTCCCGGTTTGCGCTCACGCCCGCGAACCTGAACGCATCGTCGGGCGTCGGTACTTCCCATGTGGCGATCATCTCGTCGGTCGGAAGATAGTCGGGATCGGCCGACGCGACCCCGACCCATACGCCTTGGGATACCTGCCTGCCATGGAGATAAAAGTGCAGCTCCCGGCCAGCGCGCTCGCACGTGCACCGAATCCTCTCCACCGATCGGCCCAGTTTTCTGATCCGTGCGACCTGGTTGCGATCCAGCTCGAACATGGCGCTCATCACCCCGTCGCAATCGCCGATGCCAAGCATGTTGCTGTCGTCGGTAAACATCCACG
Organism: Burkholderia sp. AU44665; assembly: GCF_030504405.1. NCBI lineage: Bacteria > Pseudomonadati > Pseudomonadota > Betaproteobacteria > Burkholderiales > Burkholderiaceae > Burkholderia > Burkholderia sp. AU44665. The sequence continues at coordinate 66,656 of NZ_JAUJRI010000022.1, forward strand.
ACGGATGCGGCGTACCCAGGCGCAGCATGAAAAAATCAGCGGACTCTGAACCAATCATCCTGTTTCTCCGGCAAAAAATACGTCGTTCCACTCACTGAAGCTTGATCGGAACGCACATCCATCCAACCTGTTCCCTTCGCCCTGCCTGAATGCTCGAACGGACGTGCGCCAGCGCCTGGTAATCGGCGGGGCCCAACATCGCCACGCGCGGCGTCCGTCGCTTCCGAAGCACCTACACGCTTGCCTGACCCGTGACGGGTTCGGCGGCGATACTGTCGGAACCGGAAAGTCTCACCGCAACAGCGGCTGCCGCCGTGCTCCCGTAGACGTTGAGGGCGGTTCTCCCCATGTCGAAAAACGCGTCGACGCCCAGGAGCAGCAGCACCGCATCGGCCGGCAACCCGATCGACGTCAGAACGATGGTGATGGCGACGATCGCCCCGGAGGGCACGTTGGCTGCGCCGTCGATGGTGATGATCGTCAAGATCAGAATCGTGATCGCGAGCGGCCAGGACCACGCAAGGTGATAGGCGTCGGCCAGATAGCCGACCGCAAGAGCCGTGTAGAGCACCGCGCCGTCGCGGTTGAAAATATAGGCGAGAGGCAAGATCGTCGACGCCACGCCGTACGGAACGCCCAGTTCAACGAGTTTCTTCAGATGCAGCGGGTAGGTAATTTCGGAGGAGCGCGTCGTGAAGCCGAGGATCAGCGGTTCCTTCACCTTCCTGAGCACGGCCAGAGGCGACTGACCGGCGACGCGAATGACGGCCGTGAGTACAACCGCGAGAATCGCCATGCCGAGATAGGCGACGCCCAGAAGCTCGATAAGCGAGTGCGCGCCCGCAAAGCCCTTGGCTGACAACAACTGCGCGATCGCGGCGAAGATCGCGAGCGGCGACCATGCGATCACCCACTGGACCATCTTGAACAGTCCCGACAGCAGCGCCTCGAACACGGCGATCGCAGGCTCGGCGCGCTCGGGGGCCGCCGCCAATGCCGCACCGAAAATGACGCCGAAGACGAGCACCGGGAGCGAATTTCCCGCCGCGAGCGCAGCGACGATGTTTGCGGGAATCAGATCGACGAGAAATTTCGTCCAGTCGATGCTCGACGCGAGCGCCGCGGGCATCGATCCGGATTGCGTCATGCTCGCACCGAGGCCCGGTCGAAATGCAAAGTTGAGCAGCAGGCCGAGCGACGCGGCCAGGCCCGTCATCAACACGAAGAAGCCGATACTGGACAGGGCGACCTTTCCGAGCCGCTCGCGAAGTCTGCCGGCCCGAAAGACCCCGACCGTGACCGACAGGAAGATCAGCGGCATGACGACCATCTTGATCGCGTGGCCGAACATCGCGCTCAGAAAGCCGAGCTTCGCGGCAAAGCCCGGCGCAAACACGCCGCACGCGGCGCCCAGGACGAGTCCGCCAAGCATCTGCATCGGGAGGGAAAGCCCTTTATTTTTCGTGTTCATGCCGTGCCTTTAACAGTTTGATCCGTGCCGGCGTACCGTCAACGATGTGATTCCACATATGCTGACGCGCAAGCTCGCCGTCGTTCGCTTCGATTGCGTGAAAGATGTGCAGGTGCTCGATCGTGCCGCGCCGAACGGTTTCGGCGTCGCCGCGCGGGAGTTCGTTCAGGGCCAGGGTCTGGGCCCGCAACAGACCATACGCCGACGAGATCCGGACGTTCCGTGCGGCAGCGAACAACTCTTGATGAAACACCCAGCCGATACGTTGCTCGAGCATGATGTCCGAGACGTCCCGCTCAACCAGTTCCTGCATTTTTACCGCGGCCTCGCGCAGCCCTGCCGTTGCGCCCGACCTCGCTGCAAGAAACGCCGCGGTACTCTCCAGCGCCAGCCGCATTTCAAAAATTTCGCGGAGATCGCTCGTCGTTGGCGAAGCGACATAGGTGCCGCTCTTTTCGATGACGACGACCAGCCCTTCGGACTCGAGCAAATGCAATGCGCTGCGCACCGGCATTTGGCCGAAACCCAGTTCATCCGACAGGCCTCGATGAGATACTTTCTGTCCAGGCGCAAGCCGGCCGTCAAAGATCCTCGATCGGATCTCGTCGTAGGCGAGCTCTGCATCTGTCGAGACTTTCGACGTCATCTGTGATCGCAGTTAGCGTATGATTGAAAAGAAGTCGCGGATAGGAAATTACCCTTACTCATAACGCACGGCAACTGATAATTTTGCGAGTGGGTATACCGAAAGAGAAACGGAAGAAAATCCGCGTCACGAAGAGAGCCGATAATTATATGATTTCACAAGATGTGCGCTTTACCATCTGTGCCGTCCGTGCGGAAGAAACCTATCCCCTCAGAGCCGCAATCCTGATGGCGGGAGACGAGGAGGGAAGCGCCCTGCATGGCGACCTCGCCCCCACTACCATGCACTTTGCCGTTCGCGACCACGACGCCATCGTCGCCGTCGCATCGGTTTGCAAGGAAGGACACGCCGGCGTTTCGGACGCCGACGCGTGGCGCCTGCGCGGCATGGCCGTCCATCCGTCGGTACGGGGCCTGGGATTCGGACGCCTGCTGGTCAATCTGTCCATTCGCCATGTGCGCGAACAACGCGGCATTCTGCTCTGGTGCACGGCGCGCGAATCGGCATATCGGTTCTATGAAATCCTCGGGTTCGATCGCGATCCGATTCCGATTTCAATGCGCGGGCGCGACGACATGAAATTTTATCTAATGCAGCGCCGGATCGAGCGCTGAGTTTCGTCCGCGGCTGACGTTCGATCTCGGTCGGCGTCAGTGTCCGGCGCCGGCCGGCCCGGACAGATATTCAACGATCGCCTTCTCCATTTCGATTATTGCAATCGCGGAGAAAATGGAACGGTTATCCAGAATGACCCTGGCGACCGGTACTTTCCTTCCTGATGGCTGATCGTCGTGGCGGCCCGCAACTGAATATCGCGTTCACCTCCCTTCTCCGCCTTCGCTTGCCGTTGTCGACATTCGGCGGCGCGACGGCGCGCACCTCGATACACCTCCGTGGACGCCGGTTCCTATCAGGGAAACTCCGTAAGGCGCGACGTTATCAAACGAGATTAACTTATATCAAACTAATTTTGACGGGAATTTATGTTCCTGATATGGTCTTTCCGCCTGCAAAGCGCGACGACACAGGATAGCTGGAGCGGCAACGAAAGCAAGGAAGTCGCTTTCGTTCAGGTTGGGGCGCCGCGATCGTTCTGATCGGGGGTGCAGGACAGGTCGAGCAGCGTCGCGTTCCCCGCATCAAATTGTAAGGATAACGAAATGGTCGAATGTGGCATGCCGATCGGACCGAGCGAATATACGACGCCGGCCGGCGCGACCGGAACGACGCACAGGCCGTGCGTCGTCATCTGCATTCGAATGCGACACAAGCCGTTTCAATCCGTCCCGAAACTTCTCCTCACAGTGAAATGCAGATGAAAAACAAGAAGATCAACATCAGCGTTATCGCCGTTGCCGCCTTCGCAGCATCGTCGGCAGCAATGGCACAGTCGTCGGTCACCCTGTATGGCATGCTCGATGCCGGTATCGGCTACACGTCGAACATCAATGGCCACAGCAGGTACGGCCTCGATGGCGGTGCCGCCGGTTCGAACAAGTGGGGCCTCAGGGGGCAGGAGGATCTCGGCGGCGGCCTCCAGGCGGTATTCAAGATCGAGAACGGTTTCAGTATTGGGACGGGCGGCATAGGCGGCCAGGGGCCCATCGGTAACACGCGTTCGTTGTTCAACCGCCAGGCTTACGTGGGCCTCGCGTCCAATCAGTACGGCGCCTTGCGCTTGGGGCGCCAACTCGACGCCGTGACGGAAATGGTCCAGGTCCTGACGGGCGACGCCATTTCGGCGTCGACCTTCTCGACCCCGGGCGACGTCGACAACAACGACAACACGACGAACCAGAACAACGCGGTGAAGTACATTTCGCCGATCATCCACGGCTTCCAGGCCGAAGCCGCGTACTCGTTCGGCGGCGTGGCCGGCGCAACGGGCTCGGGTCAGTCGTGGTCGGCGGCCGCGACCTACGCGCAAGGCGGCCTGACGGTCGCCGGCGGCTACTTTCGTGCGGTCAACCAGGGCGAGAACGGCTGGCTGAACGCAACGGCACAACCGAGTTTCGGCGGCGCGCTGGGCTATCCGAGTTCGGGCTACAACGGTGGCAATGCGTTCAAGAGCGCGGGCATCGCGCAAGTGGCCGCGCAATACGAGGTGGGGCCGTACACGGCTGGCCTGCGCTACTCGAACGCCCAGTACAAGGGCAACGATGGCCAGCCGTCGATCCACTTCAACGTGCTCGGCGCGCTCCTGCAGTACCGGGTCACGCCGGCGCTGTCGCTCGCGACCGGCTACACGTATGTCTACGGTTCCGCGGCCACGCCCGCGCAAGCCGCCGAAGGTCGCACGATGGCCTCGATCAACCAGGTGTCGCTGGGTGCAACGTACTCGCTGTCGAAGAGTACCGCGCTGTACGCGATGGGCGCCTACGTGCATGCGAAGGGCGCGCAGGCCTCGGCCGCCGACTTCGGCAACACCTCGTCGGGCGGCAACCAGGTTCAGGTCAACATCGGCATGTTCCACGGCTTCTGATCGCCGACCGGCAACACCGGCGCAGTGGCGGCACGACCCCGGCGTCGTGCCGCCGGGCCTGATCGGCGAACCTAGCCGCCTTCCTGACTCGCCATGCGCTCCATCCATTCCTCGAACGCGGACACGGCGGCATCGTCGGCGCGATCGGCGTTCGTCACCAGCATGTAGTCGTCGGCACGCCATACCGGTGCCGCGATGGGACACACGAGGCGCCCCTCGGCGAGATCGCGGCCGATCAGCGGCAGCGAGGCCAGCGCCACGCCGAGCCCCTCGATGGCCGCCCCCAACTGAAGATTCACGTGATCGAATTCGACATGGCGCGCGGCTCGCAGATCGGAAGCGCCCGCTTCCTTCAACCAGTGCGACCACGCGGAGCGCGTCGTGGCCGAATGCAGCAGGACGTGATGGCGCAGGTCGGCCACGCTCTGGATCGGATGCTGCCGCAGCAAGGCGGGATTGCAGGCCGGCACGCGCAAATCAGGCATCAACGAGCGCGACACGACGCCCGCGCCCTGCTCGGGACCGGAGCGGACACCGATATCGAACGCGTCGGCGACATAGCGCAGCTTGCGCGACGTCGTCGACACCCTCACGTCGATGTCGGGGTACCGCGAATGAAAATCGGCGAGCCGCGGCAGCAGCCAGCAAAGCGCGAAGCTCATCGGCACATTCACCCGCACGACGCCTGATATCCGGTGCGTGAACGGGTTGTGGCGCAGCCGCCCCACCGCGGTACCGAGGCGCTCGAACGCGTGGCTGACGTCGTTCAGCAACGCGGCCCCTTCGTCGGTCAGCACGACGCCGCGCGGACGACGGTCGAACAGCGGCAGCCCGAACCAGTCCTCCAGCAACCTGATCTGCTTGCCCACGGCCCAGTGGGTCACGTGCAGTTCCGCCGCGGCAGCCGCGAAGCTGCCGTGCCGCGCGACCGCATCGAAGGCGCGCAGCGCATTGAGCGGGGGCAACTCGCCCCGGTGCTTCGCGGCATCCCGGCTTTCGTTCATGACGTGACTTTTTCTCCCAACTGACGCGATTTTAGCTCAATTGAAATGGCTGTCACGTCGGCCATAAAATCGACGCATCGAGCGTGAAAGCGATGCCACAAGCGGCTCCCCTCCCCCGCTCGCACGGAGCGAATGACGATGCGCCTGCCGGTTTTTTCCCCTCCCGTGATGCAGGAGACTGCGCCACCCCGACGGCGCGTGCTGTGGCTATCGTGCATTGCGCATGCCATGCACGACGGCTATACGGACATGATCTACGCGCTGCTTCCCGTGTGGCAGTCGGAATTCGGGCTCGACTTCGCGGCCCTCGCCATCCTGCGCGGCGTCTATGCCGGCACGATGGCGACGCTGCAATTGTCGGCCGGGCGCCTCGCGCAACGCCTGGGCAGCCGCTCGACCCTCGCAATCGGCACGCTGCTCGCCGCGCTCGGCTATGCGATCGCGGGCATGTCGGGCGGCCTGCTCGGCTTGGGCGTCGCGCTCGCGATTTCGGGCGGCGGCTCCAGCACGCAGCATCCGATCGCGTCGGGCGCCGTCTCTCGCGTCTATGGGCGCGACGCGAGAGGCCCGCTGAGCATCTACAACTTTTCCGGCGATCTGGGGAAATCCGCGCTGCCGGCCGCCATTTCGCTGCTCGTGACGATGATGCCGTGGCGTCATGCGCTATGGATCGTCGCCGGATTGGGCGGCGTCGTGGCCGCCGTCATCGCGCTCTGGTTTCCGGCCGTGCCACGCGCCGCCTCGAACACGACGGTCAAAGGCCAGGCGTCCGCTCAACGCAGCGGCACCGGGCGAAGCGGATTCTCCGCGCTGTTTTCGATCGGCGTGCTCGATACGGCCGTACGCATGGGACTGCTTACCTTTCTGCCGTTCCTGCTCAAGGCCAAGGGCGTCTCGCCGCAACTGCTGGGCACGGCCCTTGCGCTCGTTTTCATCGGCGGCGCGGCCGGCAAATTCATGTGCGGCTGGCTCGGCGCGCGCATGGGCATGGTCAGGACGGTGCTGCTCACGGAGGGCGGGACAGCGGCGTGCATCATCGCGGTGATGTCTCTCCCGTTGGCGCCGACCATGGTGCTGCTGCCCATTCTGGGTATGATGCTCAACGGCACTTCGTCGGTGCTGTACGGGACCGTGCCGGAGATGTCCGCGCCCGAACGCACCGAGCGCGCGTTCGCGATCTTCTATACCGGGACGATCGCATCGGGCGCGCTGTCGCCCGTGCTCTACGGCTTCCTGGGCGACTGGATCGGCGTGCACGGCGCCACCTATGCGACCGCGTTGACGGCCCTCGCGATTTTTCCGCTCGCCCTCGCGCTGCGCCCGCATCTGGCGGACGACTCGACAGGATGAACACCATGACGAAACCTGACTACCCGACCGTCGCCCTCGTCGGTCCGGGCGCAATCGGAACGACCGTCGCCGCGGCCCTTCATGAAGCCGGCCGCACGCCGGTGATCTGCGGCCGCTCGGCGCACGCGCAATTGAAGTTGCGCTTCGACGGCGGCGAAATCGTCGTGCCCGGGCCCGTGCTGACCGATCCGCAAGCGATCGAGGGCCGGTTCGATCTCGTGTTCGTTGCGGTCAAGTCGACGCAGATAGCGAGCGCGGCGCCGTGGGTCTCCGCGCTATGCGACACGAATACCGTCGTCTGCGTGCTGCAAAACGGCGTCGAGCAACAGGCCGCGTTCGCACCGTATGCGGCCGGCGCCGCGGTCGTGCCATCGGTCGTCTGGTTTCCCGCGCAACGCGAATCGGGCGAGTCGGTGTGGCTGCGCGGCAGGCCCCGGCTCACCCTGCCCGATACGCCGGCCGGCAACGTGGTGGCCTCGGCGTTGCGCGGCACGCGCTGCTCGCCCGAGGTGGCGGAGGATTTCGTCTCGCTCGCGTGGCGAAAGCTTTTGCAGAACGCGGTGGCGGGGCTCATGGTGCTGACCGGTCGCCGCGCCGGCATGTTCTCGCGAAGCGACATCACCGAACTGTCGCTCGCCTACCTGCGGGAATGTCTCGCGGTCGCGCGTGCGGAGGGCGCGAAGCTGGGCGATGAAGTGCCGCAGGAGATCATCGATGGATTCCACGGCTTTCCGCCCGATTTGGGAACGTCCATTCTGGCCGACCGGCAGGGCAACCGCCCGCTCGAATGGGACTGCCGCAATGGCGTCGTGCAGCGATACGGACGAACGCACGGCATTCCGACGCCGATCAGCGATCTGGTCGTGCCGCTGCTCGCGGCCGCGAGCGACGGGCCGGGCTGATGCCGGACCGCCACAAATACCCTGCGCCAAAGGCGGCGCTAACGTCTGACAAAAGATGCTTGCTGCCGCTCCGTACGAATCAATCGCCGTCGCCAGCCGCCCGGCGCGCGCCGATGCGAGGTCAATTCCGGTAAAAATTGACCGGCCGAACAAAAAGTTACCGTTCGTTTCAAAGATGTCCAGATAGTGAGTTGCCGTCCGGCTATTCTTCCGTCACCCACAATAACGATCCCATCTGGGGGTGACATATGAACACCATCATCAAGAGCGCCCTGTGCGCCGCCTTCGTGCCGTTCGTACTCGCTGGCTGCGGCGGCGGCGACGACGGCGGCGGCACGCAAACCGGTACGCTGCACGTCGCGATGACGGACGCGCCTTCCTGCGGCTTCGACCATGTGTACGTCACCGTCTCGCAGGTCCGGGTGAACGCGAACGCGAATGCCTCCGACAACGATGCCGGCTGGTCGACCGTTTCCCTCGCGACGCCGCAGAAGATCGACCTGCTGTCGCTGACCAACGGCGTGCTCGCCGATCTGGGCCAGACCGCGCTGCCCGCCGGCCAGTATCAGCAAGTCCGGCTGGTGCTCGCGCAGAATCAAGGCAACAACCTCGCGAACTCGGTCGTCCCGACCGGCGGCTCGGAACAGGCGCTCGCCACGCCGAGCGCGACGCAAAGCGGCTACAAGATCATCCAGCCGTTCACGGTCCAGCCCAACACGCTCGTCGATCTCGTGCTCGACTTCAATGCATGCAAGTCGATCGTCCAGCGCGGCAACGGCTCGTATGCGCTGAAGCCGGTCGTCACCGCGATCCCGACCGTCGTGAGCGGCGCGATCTCCGGTTACGTCGCATCGGCCGAAGCCGGCTCGACCGTCTATGCCGAACAGGGCGGCAAGGTCGTCCGCGGCACGGTGGCCGACAGTTCCGGGAAGTTCGTGCTGTCGCCGCTGATCCAGAGCTCGACGCAGGGCAACTACGACGTCGTGATCGTGAAGAACAACTTCGCGTCGGGTATCGTCCGCTCGGTGCCGGTGGTGGTGAACACGACCACGGCGGTGTCGGCGTCGAGCGCACCGATCACGCTGCCTGCGTCGACGATGAGCACCGTCAGCGGTACGGTCACGGCCAGCGCGAACGCCTTCGTGCGCGCGCTGCAGACGATCGATGCGAACGCGTACGAGATCACGTCGATCAACGCGAACATGGACACCGGCGCCTATTCGCTGTCCGTGCCCACGGCCGCGCCGATCGTCGGCACCTACTCGGGTTCGCTGCCGGTCGCGCTGGCCGCGGCGCCGGCCGCCGCAGGCCAATACACGATCGAGGCCGACGCGGCATCGGGGGCGACCCAATCGGCAAACGTCAACGCAACGACCAGTCAGTCCAACGTCAACTTCAGTTTCTGACGCGCTGACGGCATCATCGAAAGGGCCGAACGGCCCTTTCCTTCCAACGGGAGAACGAAGTGAAAAAAGGGATGATCGCGTTGCTCGCAGCGGCGAGCATGGTGGGCGCGCTCGGCGGGTGCGTCGCCTATGTTCCTGGCGCACCGGTCGTGGTCGCGCCGCAAGGCGGCCCGGGGAATGGATTCTGTCCGCCGGGACAGGCCAAGAAAGGCAACTGTTGATGTAAAGCCCGCGGCAGCCGCGGGCTTTTTTTCATCCATCGCGCGAGCCAGCCGGCGCCCATGCCCGACGGCTCGGCGAATCCCCGTTCCCCGCCGCGTCACTCCGCCATCTTCGGCGGCCACGCATGGCCTTCGGCCTGACAATGCCTGCACCACGCGTACAGCGCGTCGTACATGACGAGACCGTGTTCCAGCATCGCGTGATCGTCGGGAAACATGTCCGACAGTCCGAGCGAAATCGCATGAAGCCCGCTCGACTGCGGCGTCAGGTCGAGCCGCGACGTATCCGCGCCGCGGATGATGCGGGCCATGTGCCGCAACGCCTGATCGTCGGTCAGGCCGTACTTGTCGAGAAACGCGTCGAAGCTGCATTGCTCGCCGATGTGCGTCAATTCCACGCCGGGAATGTCGTACGGGATCGCGCCGGTCTCGCCGGCGATGCGCAGCACGTCGCCCGGCGCAACATAGAGAAATTCGGGCGTCTCGTCGATAAAACGGGCAATGAGCCAGGGACACGCTACCCGGTCGATTTTCGGACGTTGGCGAGTAATCCATTGCATGGCGGCCTCCACGGTCAGTGATGCAACAGCGGATACACGATCAGGCCCATCACGGCGGCTCCACCGACGACCACCGGCTCCGACAGCTTCTTGAACCTGACCAGCAGCACGATCGTCGCGAGCGCTACCAATGCGGTCGGCACGTCGACGATCGAGCGTCGGGCCAGCACGATCACCGACCCCGTGATCGCGCCGACGGCCGCGGCCGTCACGCCGTCGACGAACGCCAGGATCGCCGGCAGCCTGCCGTATTTCTTGAAGTACGGGGCCGGCAATACCGTGAACAGATAGCACGGCAGGAACGTACCGGCCGCCGCCACGCACGCGCCGGGCAACCCCGCCACCAGATAGCCGATGAAGCCGACCGTGATGACGACCGGGCCCGGCGTGATCATCGCGACCGCCACGGCGTCGACGAACTGCTTCTCGCTGAGCCAATGGTGCTCGGTGACCACGCCCCCATAAAGGAACGGCACGATCGCGAGCCCCGAGCCGAACACGAACGCGCCGGCCTTCGCGAAGAAGGCGGCCAGTTGCACGAGCTGCGGCCAGTCGACGATACCGAGCCATGCGCCCGTGGCGGAAACGGGCCACGCCACGACCGCATCGACGCGCCGCTGGCGTAACCACCGGGGCGGCGCACGCGTGAGCCAGACGAGCACGCCCGCCGCGAGAAACAGCCACGCCACTTCCGATTCGGTGATCACGGTCACGGCCACCAGCGCGAGATAGATCGCCCACAGCAGCGTGTCGCGGCCGATGCTTTTCGCGGTCAGCTTGCGCGCGCTGATCGCGATGATGCCGATCACCGCCGCGCCAACGCCGTAGAACACCGACTGCATCCACGTCAGGCCGCCGAATCGCGTGTACGCGTAGCCGAGCAGCACCACCATCACAAACGACGGCAGCACGAACGCGATCCCGACCATCGTGGCGCCGACGATGCGGTAATGCACGTAGCCGAGATAGATCGCCAGTTGCGCGGCGAGCGGGCCGGGGGCGAGTTGCGCGAGCGCCAGGCCTTCCTTGTAGTCCGCGTCCGCGATCCATCGGCGCGTATCCACGAGATCCCGATGCATGTAGCCCGCGAGCGCGACCGGCCCGCCGAACCCCGTCGCGCCGAGCCGCGCGAAGTACCCGATCATTTGCCACAGCGTATAGGCCGGGCGGTCCCGGTGTGTATTCATGTTGGCGCGAGCAGCATGGTCAGGGTTGGCGGTTGCCGCGGAAATGCACGTACAACGAATCGAGTACGGTGCCGATCTCCGTCAGCAATGCGTCATCGTCGGCGACGCGCTTTCGGGCGCCGGCGAGAATGGCCTCGAATCCGCCGGCTTCCGGCACGGTGGCGCCGCCCACATCCAGCGCATGCACCATGGCGCCCAGCCGGGCGAGTCCGTCGTTGTCGCCCAGCCCGAAGCTGGCGACCAGCACCTCGAACGACACGCGATCGCCCACATGCGTGAACGGCGCGCCGTCGAAGTCGAAGCCGAGCGCGTCGGCCGGGCAATCGGCGAGATTGTCCAGCCACACGAAGCGTGCATGCGGATCGATGAAACGCTGAATCAGCCACGCGCTGGCGACGCGATCGACCCACAGGTGACGGCGCGTCGCCCACAACCTGCCCTGATACTGCGCACGGTCGCGACGCGGAATGCCGCGCTGCGCGGCATGCGGCTCGCCGGGCGAGCGCAACGCTTCGACCGCGGCGGTGAAATCCCGCCATTGCGCCTGCGCGCGCAGCGAAGTTTCGCCGGGAAAGAAATCGATGCTTCGAATCGCCTCGTAGTTGCGAGCATGGCGGCGTTGCAGGCGGTTGAGCTCGGCGACCGCCAGATCGGGCAGCGTGCTGCGGGCCGCCGAAAGCTCGGCGAGCCAGCCTGCGTAATCGCCCGCGCGATCGAACAGCGACTGGTACGCGTCTTCGTCGGCAGGATCGTCCGCCCGGACATCCAGCAACCACGCCTGCCCTTCGCCGTTGCGCGCCTCGTCGGCGAGCTCACGCAGTTGCGCCGCCTGCTCGGCATGCGCAGGCAACAGATAGGCGCCGTCCCGCAGTGCACCACAGCCGAGCGCCTTGACGGTACGCCAGATGCGCATGCGGGCAGTCGCGCCGGAGGTCGGCAGACTGACGATCAACAGGAGCCAGGAAGTCGGGACGGCATTCATGACGGCAGCATAAGTGGCCGTCACGAACACTGCAATTCGGTAGATATCGCTACACCATTTCGACGGCAGGCAGCCATGCTCGACGCGTGGAACAGGAAGGCAAAAACAACGACCGTCAAACGCGCCCGGGCCGCCTCGTCGCCAGCCGCGCAACCCGATGCGGGCCCGATATGCGGTCGACGCCGCGGCACATCGTGACGATATCCTGCGAATCGGGCGGTTCTGCGCATAAACTGAAAGCACGCGACGGCAGGCTGCCGTCGAGCGATCGAACGCTTTTCCCCGACACCGCGCAGACTGCAACTGAACGGCAAACGCAGGCCCGCACATGAAACCGCCCCATGAAAATTGATCCCAGCGTCATTCCTCACTATCTCGTCCTGCGTGCGGGCTGCCCCCCTTATGTGCTGAATTCGGATCGTCAGGTGCTCCGCCGCCAGGCGAGTCGGCTCTTGCTGGCATTCGCGCGAACGCGTGGAGCGATCGCCCATGTCGACGGCATCGCCTGGAACGTCTTCTCCGACAGCGAGGGGCTCACGATAGTCGAGCGTCGCGAGACCGGGTTCTTTTCGTTGGTCGCGGGAAACGAGACCGAACGTCAGTTGCATTTGCTGACGACCCTCTGACGTCGTCGCCGGGACGGGGTATCGCACGGGCGACAGGCGTGCCGGCAAGGGACCGATCGCGACCCAGGCGTCACGCGTTCCGCCCCTGCCGATAGCGCTTGACACGCTTCGTGCCGACGCGTACTGTCGGCCGCGGAAGTATTCAAGAAGCGCGATTGCTGCTCATCATCGACCGCAGCCTGCGGTATTCGTTGTCCTCTCCCTCCTTGATTCCTTTTCCTCGTCCATACGAGGCATATGCGCTCGTTCATTTTCAGGAGATCCAACATGGATACCGGTACCGTCAAGTGGTTCAACGACAGCAAGGGCTTCGGCTTCATCACCCCCGACAACGGCAGCGACGACCTGTTCGCCCACTTCTCGGAGATCCGCGGCGATGGCTTCAAGACCCTCGCGGAAGGCCAAAAGGTCAGCTTCGAAACGAAGACGGGCCCCAAAGGGCTGCAGGCGTCAAACATCACCCCGCTGTAATCGCTGAACCGTCAGCCCCCGTTCGCGAAGCGGCACATCGCTGCCGCTTCACGTGCCGCGCCCTCCGTCGCAGTCAACGCGACTCGACGCAGGCACGGTCATCCGCTTCGCATCCGGCCGTCGGCCCGTGCGTATGCCGACACCCGACCCTCACTCGCCGCGCCGCACGGCCGACCGCGCGCGAGAGAGCGGCGCACGTCATGCTCACCGAACCGCGCAAGCGGTGCAGCAGGAGAACCCGCATGACCCGAAACCAGCCTCGCCGCAACAAGGCGCCTCCGCGTGCCAGCCAGGCCATCACTTTGCCGAAGCTGGGCACCGCATTGAACTGGGTGCCGCCCAAACCGCCCGCGGTCACGAAATCGCGCGCGAAGAAACGCCCGCCTGCTCCACAATAACCCGCCTGAAACCGGGCGACGTCCTCGACGAAGTGCGTGCGCCAACCCGGAATAAATTGGACGTTCGACGAAGGATGCGCGTATGATGGGCTCATCCGAACGATCGGCCGCCCTCCGACGTTCGCCCCTCCATCCGCCCGCTTGCTGCATCGCCCCTCCTTCGCGCTGCAACGTTGTCCCCTTCACCCACCGGCCGCCCTGCAATGGGAATACTGGCCGAACGTGTTCGCCCATGCGACTCGCCGTGGCCGAACGCCAGGAGTTCGTCATGAGCATGCACGTCTATCGTGGATTCGAGATTTATCCGCTGATTTACCCTCACGTGGCCGCGCCGCATGGCTGCCCGCACAACTACGACGCCGGGTTCGACGCGGCCGTCAAGATTTGCCTGCGCGGCACCACCGATACGCTGACGCAGAGCCAGACCTTCCGATTGCACGACATCTCCCCATTCGACAATGCCGGCGACGCACGTCGTGCGTCGGTGCGCTTTGCCGAGAACATCATCGACGACAATCGGGACAAACAGGGCTTCTTTTCCAGCGCGCGCTGACGCGCGCTCGTCGGTACAACGCAATTTTTCGGTATTTTGGAGGACGAAATGATCATCGACGAACTGCTCGGCTTGATCGAACGGCATGAAGTCACCCGGATCGACGCCGTCGTTCCCGCCAGAATCGCCGATTCAGCGATGTGCCACCAACCCGAGCTGCACATGTTCATGGCGGTACGTGCGCTCTCGATCGGAGCAGGATATTCGGAATTCGAATCCGACGAGATAGCCAGCGCCGTCATGACGCGGCTCGGTTAGCTTTCCGTTCCAGCCTTTCCCGACAGGATCTACATGACGACAATTACGCTGAAGCTCAACGAACCGATCGATGTCGCGCTGCGGCGATTCCGGCGCGGCATCGAGAAAACCGGGCTGATTCGCGAATTGCGCGCCCGCACCGGCTACGAGAAGCCCACGACGGAGCGCAAGCGGAAGAAGGCCAGCGCCGTTGCCAGGCAGCGCCTGCGGGCCAAGCGCATGTTGCCGCCCCGAAAAATGTACTAGGAGGACATCGTGCACAACATGCCGGCCGAGGCGCCTCCGTTCTTCCCGCTGACGAAATGCGAAGTCGACTTCGATCAGCAGAACGACATGGTGACACTGCTGCCGAGCTTCTACGCATTCGGGTGCGAGTACACCAGCCGCGGGCTTCTGATCGGGCGAAGCGATGCGTTCAAGCTGATTGCCGCGATCGAGAAGGCGCTCAGCGTTCAGCAGTAATCCGACACCGGCGCACTCGCAAGCACCGACAACCCCAAAAAGGACCATGCGCGGCCGGACCCAGTACGTCGATCTGCTCTACTTCCTCGTTGTCATGCAACTCGTCACCCGCAGGCAGACGCGCGCGTGGCTTTCGCCGTTCCAGCTCGCCGAATCGCTGCAAGCGTGGCTGGTCATCCATCGTGCGAAATGCGAGTGGCGCGATCGCGTCTGGATAGGCCACGCTTCGCTTCAGATCGCGAAATCGGCCGGCCCGGCCGACAGCGCCGCACTCGCGCAACGGCTCGCGCATGCCGAACCGGCGCCGACGCCCGCTTCTCCGGACGCCTCGACGGATCGGGCGGGCCTCCGAATGGCGTGCATCCGTTACCTTCGCGAGCATGTCTGACCTTGATCCCCGTTGACGGGGCGACATGCAATCCGGCGACGGCGACCGACAGGCAGGGGTCGATGCGTCAGTGACATGCGAACGCGGTTCGCGTTCGTGCCGACATATCGGGTCACGACCGATTAAAAAAGTCGCGTGCCGGCTCGGCGTTTCGACGCGGCCACGCCCGCGGCATGCTACATCGGGCGTCCCGATGATAAGCTCGGCATCGACGCGCTGTCGCGCACCCGTCACCCGACCGACCCCAAGCCTCCCGCGAGTCCGCTCATGCCCATCGCTCCTGCTGTCGTCTCCGCCTTCACCCCCACCGGCAAGCTCCGCGCATCGATCAACCTCGGCAACCCGATCCTCGCGAACCGCGACCCGGCAACGGGCGAACCGTTCGGCGTCTCGATCGACCTCGCCCGTGCATTCGCCGAGCGCCTGTCGGCCGACCTGGAACTCGTGGTGTTCGACGCCGCCGGCAAATCGGTGCAGGCGCTGACCGACGAACGCGCCGATTTCGGCTTCTTCGCGATCGATCCGCTGCGCGGCGAAACCGTCGCGTTCACCGCGCCGTACGTGCTGATCGAAGGTTTCTATCTCGTGCCCGACGCGTCGCCGATCCGCACCCATGCGGACGTCGACCAGCCGCACAACCGCGTGGCCGTCGGCAACGGCAGCGCATACGACCTGTTCCTCACCCGCGAACTGAAAGCCGCGCGGATCGTGCGCGCGCCGACGTCGCAAGCGGTCGTGTCGACGTTCGTCGAGCAAAAGCTCGAAGTGGCGGCCGGCGTGAAGCAGCAGCTCGAAGCCGACGCCGCGAAAACGCCGGGCCTGCGCCTGCTCGACGAGCGCTTCATGGTGATCCGGCAGGCGATGGGCGTGCCGAAGAGCCGCGGCGACGCGGCGGCCGCGGTGCTGAACGCGTTCGTCGAGGAGATGAAGGCGTCGGGCTTCGTCGCCGATTCGCTGCGCCGGCACGGCATCACGGGCGCATCGGTCGCGCCGGCTGGCTGATCGACAGCCGCGCGGCGACGCGCCGAACGCGCCCATCCGCTGATCGACGGCATCTTCCGGCTCGCGGCTCGGGCATGCGATTTCAGCACGCGCCGGCTCGGTCCTCGCGCGCATGACGCGTGCGGAATCGCGGCAACGCAGCATCGCCCGGCACAGGACACGCGCAAATGGCGGAGCGGCGCCGGACGTCGCGCCCCCGCGACCGCCGAATGGGGCAATGTGCTGCTCCGCACAAACCCGTTGCGGACCGCGCCGGCTTCAGCCACGAAGCGCCACCGGCGCAATTGTCGAGCCCGATTGGCCTCGTCCCCGCGCTAGCGCAAACCCGGACCCGGTTGCACTGTTCATCGTCATTCTGGTCCTGTATCGTCCTTCCATCCCCGATTGCGAAACCGGTGCATGGGAGGCTCTCGATGCGAAAAAAGAATGCTGCAGCCGTCTGGATCCTGATCGCGATGCTGGCAGGCATCGCAATCGGCTACATGGTCTTCGCGAGCTTTCCCGACAAAAAGGCCGCGACCGAAATCGCCGGCTACATCTCGCTCGTCTCCGACGTGTTCCTGCGGCTGATCAAGATGGTGATCGGGCCGCTCGTGTTCTCGACGCTGGTCGTCGGCATCGCGCACATGGGCGACGCGGCGTCGGTCGGGCGCGTGTTCGCGAAAGCGTTCGGCTGGTTCATCACCGCGTCGCTGGTCTCGCTGCTGCTCGGGCTGCTGATGGCGAACCTGCTGCGGCCCGGCGACAACCTTGGCCTGCCGCTGCCGGACATCGGCGCATCGGCGAACCTCGCGACCTCCAAGTTCACGTTGAAGGATTTCGTCGGCCACATGGTGCCGAAGTCGATCGCCGAGGCGATGGCGAACAACGAAATCCTGCAGATCGTCGTGTTCTCGATGTTCTTCGGCGTGGCGCTCGCCGCGCTCGGCGAACGCGGCAAGATCCTCGTGGCCGCGATCGATCAACTGTCGCACGTGATGCTGAAGATCACCGGCTACGTGATGAAGCTCGCGCCGCTCGCCGTATTGGCCGCGATGGCCGCGACCGTCGCGGTCAACGGGTTGTCGGTGCTGCTGAAGTTCGCGGTGTTCATGGGGGATTTCTATCTGAGCCTGTTCCTGCTCTGGGCATTGCTCGTCTGCGCCGGGTTGCTGTTTCTCGGGCCGCGCGTGTTCAAGCTGCTGGTGCTGATCAAGGAAGCGTTCATGCTGTCGTTCGCGACGGCGAGCTCCGAAGCCGCGTATCCGAAGATCCTCGACGCGCTCGATCGTTTCGGTGTGCGCCGCAAGATCTCGAGCTTCGTGATGCCGATGGGTTATTCGTTCAACCTCGACGGCTCGATGATGTACTGCACGTTCGCGTCGCTGTTCATCGCGCAGGCGTACAACGTCCATCTGTCGCTCGGCACGCAGATCACGATGCTGCTCGTGCTGATGCTCACGTCGAAGGGAATGGCCGGCGTGCCGCGCGCGTCGCTCGTGGTGATCGCCGCGACGCTGCACCAGTTCGGGCTGCCGGAAGCCGGGCTACTGCTGATCCTCGGCGTCGACACGTTCCTCGACATGGGCCGCTCGGCCACGAACGCGGTCGGCAACTCGATCGCGAGCGCGGTAGTCGCGAAATGGGAAGGACAACTGATGTCGGAGGCGGAAGCCGAGGCCAACGCGGCGCGCATCGAAGCGGAACAGGAAGCGACGATCGCACATCCGACGGAAGTCTGACGGAGGCCCGCCGATGAAGATGCAGCGATTCCGGCTTGCGCTCGCGCTCGCGAGCCTGCTCGCCGCCAGCGCGTCCGCGCGCGCGGACGATCTGCCCTCCCCGCCGCCGCGCGTCGAGCCGTTCGCGCCGGCGCAACTGACCGGCACGCTCGCGAAGGTGCGCGGCACCGGCACGATCGCGCTCGGCTATCGCGACGCGTCGATACCGTTCTCGTACCTGAATGCGCGCCGCCAGCCGATCGGCTATTCGATCGAGCTGTGCAAGGCGCTCGTGTCGTCGATCGAGGATGCGGTCAACAAGAGCCTGACGATCCGCTGGGTGCCCGTCACGTCGGACAACCGCATCGACGCGGTGGTCAACGGCCAGGTCGATCTCGAATGCGGCTCCACGACGAGCAACCTCGAGCGCCAGAAGCGCGTGGCGTTCTCGCCGATCATCTTCGTGGCCGGCACGAAGGTGATGGTGAAGCGCGGCGCGCCGATCCGCTCGTTCCGCGATCTCGCGGGCAAGAAAGTCGCGGTGACGGCCGGCACGACCAACGAGAAAGCGTTGCGCGACCTGGACCAGCGGTTCAGGCTCGGGATCCAGCTGCAGGTGGTACCGGACCATGCGCAAGGCTTCGCGCTCGTCGCGAACGGCGGCGCCGACGCGTTCGCGACGGACGACGTGCTGCTGTACGGCCTGATTGCCGAGAATGCGGGCAAGGGCGGCCAGTACGACGTGGTGGGCGATTACCTGTCGTACGACCCGTACGGCATCATGTTCCGCAAGGACGATCCGCAGCTCGCGCAGGTCGTGAAGAACACCTTCGTGGAACTGGCCGCCGACGGCGAGATCGCACGCCAGTACAAGCGCTGGTTCCTGCGCCCGCTTCCGTCGGGCCTGAGTCTCAACCTGCCGATGAGCCCGCAACTGGAAACCATCATCGAGACGATCGGCATCAAGGGCGAATGAGCGCGGCGGCGGGCCGATCGCATGGGCGCATGGGCAAGCGGCCTCGGTATCTCGCCTGACACCGGGGCCGCTTGCGACAAGCACCGCGTCTAACCGACGCGCGCTTCGCCCTGCCGCTCGGTTTCGCCGTCGGGCGATGCCGTTCGCGCCAGTACGGGCTTCAATGCCCGCCCCGTATGGCTCGCACTCACCTTCGCGAGCGCTTCCGGCGGCGCCGCCGCGACGATCGTGCCGCCGCCCACGCCGCCTTCCGGCCCGAGATCGATGATCCAGTCGGCTTCCGCGATCACGTCGAGATCGTGCTCGATCACGACGACGCTATGCCCCGCATCGACGAGCCGGTGCAGCACGCGAATCAGCTTCGCGACGTCGGCCATGTGCAGGCCGACCGTCGGCTCGTCGAGCACGTACAGCGTGTGCGGCGCCTTCTGGCCGCGCCGCGTGATGTCGTCGCGCACCTTCGTCAGCTCGGTGACGAGCTTGATGCGCTGCGCCTCGCCGCCGGACAGCGTCGGCGACGGCTGGCCGAGCGTCAGGTAGCCGAGCCCGACGTCCTTCATCAACTGCAGCGGATGCGCGATGTTCGAGATCGGCGCGAAGAACTCGACCGCCTCGTCGATCTCCATCGTCAACACGTCGCCGATGTTCCGGCCGCGCCACGTGACGGCGAGCGTTTCCGGATTGAAGCGCTGCCCGTGGCACACGTCGCACGGCACCTTCACGTCGGGCAGGAAGCTCATGCCGATCGTGCGCACGCCTTGCCCTTCGCAGGCCGGGCAGCGCCCGTCGCCGGTGTTGAACGAGAAACGCGACGCCGTATAGCCGCGTGCGCGCGCTTCGAGCGTATCGGCGAACAGCTTGCGGATCGTGTCCCACACGCCGATATAGGTGGCCGGGCACGAGCGCGGCGTCTTGCCGATCGGCGTCTGGTCGACCTCGAGCACGCGATCGATCTGCTCCCAGCCGCTCAGCGACTCGCAGCCCTGCCATGCATGCGTGACGTTCAGCGACGGCCGCGGTGCGCTGCGCGCGAGCACGCTCGAACGGCGGTTCGTGGCCGGTGCGTCCTGTTGCGCCGCCTTGCGCGCACGCCGCGTGGCCGGCGACGACAGCACCGAGCGGCCGACCGCGTCCAGCAGGTTCGTCATCAGCACGTCGCGCGCGAGCGTCGACTTGCCCGAGCCGCTCACGCCCGTCACTGCGACGAGCCGCGCGAGCGGAATGCCGACCGTGACGTCGCGCAGGTTGTGCAGCGTCGCGCCATGCACGGTCAGCCAGGCTTCCGGCACGGCCTCGCCGCCCTTCTTGCCCGGCAGGCTCACGCCGCGGCGCGGCTGCAGCGGGTGCGTCATCGGCTGCGCGAGCAATCGGCCCGTGACCGAATCCGGCTGCGCGGCCAGATCGGCGACCGCGCCCTCGGCGACCAGCGTGCCGCCGCGCTTGCCCGCGCCCGGGCCGACGTCGATGATGTGATCCGCGCGGCGGATCGTGTCCTCGTCATGCTCGACGACGACCAGCGTATTGCCCTTGTCGCCGAGCTTGCGCAATGCGTCGAGCAGGATCTGGTTGTCGCGCGGATGCAGGCCTATCGTCGGCTCGTCGAGCACGTAGCAGACGCCCTGCAGGTTGCTGCCGAGCTGCGCGGCGAGCCGGATGCGCTGCGCTTCGCCGCCCGACAGGCTCGGCGCCGCCCGATCGAGGCTCAAGTAGCCGAGCCCGACTTCCTCGAGAAACGCGAGGCGGCTGCCGATCTCGCTGACGATGTCGCGCGCGATCTGCGCATCGCGCCCGCTGAGTTCCAGCGCGTCGATCCAGCGGCGCGTGTCCGACACCGTCCATTGCGCGACTTCGACGATCGGATGCGCGTCGAACGTGACCGCGCGCGCGGACGGGTTCAGCCGCGTGCCGTGGCAATCGGGGCACGGCTCGTTGCCGACGCCTTCCGGTTCCTGCTCGTCCGACGGCAAGGTTTGCTCGCGGCCGCGATCGTCGCCGGCGAGCACAGTGTCGTCGTATGCGGCGCGCTGTTCGCGCGTGAGCGTGACGCCGGTGCCGACGCAGGTCGTGCACCAGCCGTGCTTGCTGTTGTACGAGAACATCCGCGGGTCGAGCTCCGGATAGCTCGTGCCGCACACCGGGCACGCACGCTTGACCGACAGCACCTTGACCGCGCCGACCCGGGCGGTCGAACGATCGTTGCGCATCGCATCGTGCAGCCCGTCGAGCGGCGCGAGCAGGTGCATCACGCCCTTGCCGAGCTCGAGCGTCTCGTCGAGCCTGCGCCGCAACTCGGCTTCGTTGTCCGGCGACACGACGATATCGGCCACCGGCAATTCGATCGTGTGCTCGCGGAAGCGGTCGAGCTTCGGCCACGGGTCGACCGTGACGAACTCGCCGTCGACGCGCAGATGCGTGCTGCCGCGCGCCTTCGCCCATTTCGCGAGATCCGTATACACGCCCTTGCGATTGACGACGAGCGGCGCGAGCAGCCCGACGTGTTCGCCGCGATGGTCACGCAGCAGTTGCGCGGCGATCGATTCGACGGATTGCGACGTGACCGGCGTGCCGTCATGGATGCAGTGTTGCAGCCCGAGCTTCACGTACAGCAGCCGCAGGAAATGCCACACCTCGGACGTGGTCGCGACCGTGCTCTTGCGCCCGCCGCGCGACAGCCGCTGCTCGATCGCGACGGTCGGCGGAATGCCGTACACGGCATCGACCTCGGGGCGGCCGGCCGGCTGCACGATCGAGCGCGCATACGCGTTCAGCGATTCGAGGTAGCGACGCTGGCCCTCGTGGAACAGGATGTCGAACGCGAGCGTCGACTTGCCGGATCCCGACACGCCGGTGATCACGTTGAACTTGCCGTGCGGGATGTCGACGTCGAGCGCCTTCAGGTTGTGCTCGCGCGCATTGACGATGCGCACGACGTCCTCGCCTTCGATCGCCCGGCGCGCGCGCGCCGCGTTCAGCACGGCCTGCAACGGCTTGCCTTCGTCGGCATGCCCCGCGCCGGTATGCACCGCGCCGACATCCATCGCGCGGTCGTACTGCAGCAGCGCCACGCCGGTATGCGATTCGGCGCAGGCCTTCACGTCGTCCGGCGTGCCCGCGCACAGCACGAGGCCGCCGCCGTCGCCGCCTTCCGGGCCGAGATCGATCAGCCAGTCGGCCGCGCGGATCACGTCGAGGTTGTGCTCGATCACGATCAGCGAATGGCCGGCCGCAAGCAGCTTGCCGAATGCCTGCATCAGTTTCGCGATGTCGTCGAAGTGCAGCCCGGTGGTCGGCTCGTCGAACATGAACAGTTTCGCGCGCGCGATGCGCGCCTCTTCCGTCGCGACCCGCCGCCCGCCCGCCGCCGCCGCCGACTCGGCGAGGAAGCCGGCGAGCTTCAGGCGCTGCGCCTCGCCGCCCGACAGCGTCGGCACCGGCTGGCCGAGCTTCACGTATTCGAGGCCGACGTCGACGATCGGCTGCAGCACGCGCAGCACCTCGGCATCGGTCGCGAAGAACGCGGCCGCTTCGCTGACGGTCAGGTCGAGCACGTCGGCGATGTTCAGCGCGCGGCCGTCGCGCTCGATTCGCACTTCGAGGATTTCGGCACGGTAGCGGCTGCCGTCGCAATCCGGGCAGCGCAGGTAGACGTCGCTCAGGAACTGCATCTCGATGTGCTCGAAACCCGAGCCGCCGCAGGTCGGGCAACGGCCGTCGCCCGAGTTGAAACTGAACGTGCCCGCGCCGTAGCCGCGCTGCAGCGCGAGCGGCGCCTTCGCGAACAGCTTGCGGATTTCGTCGAACGCGCCGACGTAGCTCGCCGGGTTCGAGCGCGTGGTCTTGCCGATCGGCGACTGATCGACGAACACGACGTCGCCGACCTGGTCGGCGCCCGTCAGGCTGCGGTACGCACCCGGCGATTCGGTCGCCTTGCCGTGATGCCGCGCCATCGCCGGATACAGCACGTCCTGCAGCAGCGTGGATTTACCGGAGCCGGACACGCCCGTCACGCACACGAGCCGCTGCAGCGGAATTTCGACGGTGACGTCGCGCAGGTTGTGCTCGGTCGCGCCTTCGAGCACGATGCGCGGCGTGTTCGCGTCGACCGCGCGGCGCGCCCAGTTCGACGCATGCGCGACCTGCTTGCGGCCGCCGAGATACTCGCCCGTCAGCGTGTGCGCGGAACGGATGTCGGACGGCGTGCCGTCGTACACGATCGTGCCGCCGCGCTCGCCCGGGCCCGGCCCCATGTCGATCAATCGATCGGCCGCGAGCATCACCGACGGATCGTGCTCGACGACGACCAGCGTGTTGCCCGCGTCGCGTAACCGCTGCATCGCCTCGACGATCCGCGTGAGATCGCGCGGATGCAGCCCGATGCTCGGCTCGTCGAGCACGAACAGGGTTTTCGTGAGCGACGTGCCGAGCGCGGTGGTCAGGTTGATCCGCTGCACCTCGCCGCCCGACAGCGTGCGGCTCTGCCGGTCGAGCGTCAGGTAGCCGAGCCCGACGTCGCACAGGTATTTCAGGCGCGTGCGCACTTCGGCGAGCAGCAGCTTCAATGCGTCGTCGAGCAGCGCGCTCGGCAGCACGATTTCGTCGAAGAAGCGCCGGATGCGCTCGATCGGCAGCAGCATCAGATCGTGCACCGTCAGGCCGGGCACCGCTTCGAGCTGCGCGCGGCTCCATTCGACGCCGCGCGGCATGAAGCGGTCGGCCGGCGCGAGCACGGCGTCGGCATTCTCCTTCGAGCCGAGCCGCCATTGCAGCGATTCCGTCTTCAGGCGCGCGCCGCCGCACACGTCGCACGGCGTATAGCTGCGGTATTTCGACAGCAGCACGCGGATGTGCATCTTGT
Organism: Burkholderia sp. AU44665; assembly: GCF_030504405.1. NCBI lineage: Bacteria > Pseudomonadati > Pseudomonadota > Betaproteobacteria > Burkholderiales > Burkholderiaceae > Burkholderia > Burkholderia sp. AU44665. The sequence continues at coordinate 90,556 of NZ_JAUJRI010000022.1, forward strand.
ACGCTTTCGATTCGAGGTAGCCGAAGAAGCGCTTCACGCCGTACCACTGGCTCTGCCACTTGCCGTTCCAGTCCGGCGAGCCGTTGACGACCCAGTCGCGCTCGGCGTCCGTCAGCTCGGACCACGGCACGTCGCGCCGGATGCCGGCTTTCGCCGCATAGCGCATCAGGTCGTCCTGGCACTCTTTCCACGCGGGCGTCTGCATCGGCTTGATCGCGCCGCCGCGCAGCGTCTTGCGCGCATCGGGAATCACGAGCCCGAGATCGACGCCGATCACGCGGCCGAAGCCGCGGCAGGTTTCGCACGCGCCGTATGCCGAGTTGAACGAGAACAGCGCCGCTTGCGGCTCCGCGTAACGCAGGTCGCTATCGGGATCGTGGAGCCCGGTGGAGAAGCGCCACACTTGCGGCTCGGCCGTCGCGTTTTCCGCGTCCGCCGCCAGCACGTACACGTTCACGCGGCCGCCGCCGCGCTTCAGCGACGCCTCGATCGCCTCGACCACCCGCACCTTGTCGGCCTGCTGCACGCGGAAGCGGTCGGCCACCACGTCGAGCATCTTGCGCGGCCCGGTGGGCGACGCGACTTCGCGCTGCGCCTGCACGCGCGTGTAGCCGCTCGCCGACAGCCACTGCGCGATTTCCTCGTCGGACACCGCTTCCGGCAATTCGACCGGGAACGTGACGACCACGCGCGGATCGTCGCCCTGCGTGCGCGCGACGAGCTCCGCGTAGATCGTCTCCGGCGTGTCGTGCCGTACCTGCCGCGCGGTCTTGCGGTCGAACAGCTCGGCCGCGCGCGCGTACAGCAGCTTCAGGTGGTCGTTCAGCTCGGTCATCGTGCCGACGGTCGAACGCGAACTGCGGACCGGGTTGGTCTGGTCGATCGCGATCGCAGGCGGCACGCCGTCGACGCGCTCGACCTGCGGGCGATCCATCCGGTCGAGGAACTGCCGCGCGTAGGCACTGAAGGTTTCGACGTAGCGCCGCTGGCCTTCCGCGTACAGCGTGTCGAACACGAGACTCGACTTGCCGGAGCCGGACGGGCCGGTGACGACCGTCATTTCGCCGGTGCGCAGGTCGAGATCGAGATTCTTGAGGTTGTGCTGACGTGCTCCGCGAATGCGGATCAGATTGCTGGATGACAATTTGCCTGCCCGTCTGGATGAGTTAGCCGGAATTCACTGTGCCGCCGCGCCGCGGCGGATGTCGCACGGGCGATACCCGCGCCGGTCGAGTTCGACGGATACTATACTGTACATTCATACAGGTGCGACCTGAAAGTCGCTATCACAACTGTCTTGCCAATAGCAACCGGACAAGACCTGCTGTTCTGCCAGCAGTAGCCCACTCGGTCGTGCGTCGCTGGTAACGGCGGGGTGCGGAGCAT
>NZ_JAUJRI010000023.1:0-89482 GCF_030504405.1 Burkholderia sp. AU44665
GCCTCCGACACCCCGCCGGCTCGCCGCGGCCGCAAGCTGACCGTGCCGCTCGCGGCCGCCGCGCTCGCCGCCGCGCTGCTCGCGCTCGGCATCGTGCCGCGTATCGACGCGCGCGCCGCGCAGCGTGCGCAGGTGGCCGTGCAGCAGGCGCTGCCAGTGTCGGTCGTCGTGCCCGGCACGGCGCCGGCCGACCAGACGCTGACCTTGCCCGGCGCGGTGACGCCGTATGCGGACGCATCGATCTATGCGCGCACGAGCGGCTATATCGCGCACTGGAGCGCCGATCTCGGCACGCACGTGAAGGCCGGCCAGACGCTCGCGCAGATCTCGGCACCCGATCTCGACGCGCAGTTGCGCCAGGCGCGCGCGGACGAAGCGAGCGCGCAGGCGAACTACGACTATGCGAAATCGACCGCGCAGCGCTGGCAGGACATGCTGAAGACGCAATCGGTGTCACAGCAGGACACCGACACGAAGGTCGCGGACATGAACGCGAAGCGCGCGATGCTCGCCGCCGCGCAGGCGAACGTCGCGCATCTTGCCGAACTCGTGTCGTACGAATCCGTCACCGCGCCGTTCGACGGCGTGATCACCGCACGCAACGTCGACGTCGGCACGCTCGTCACCGCGGGCGGCACGCCGGGCAGCCCGGGCCTGTCCGGCGAACTGTTCCATCTCGAACAGACGGACACGCTGCGCGTGTTCGTCGACGTGCCGCAGGACAGCGCGACGGGCGTGTCGACCGGCACACCGGTCTACCTGACGACGCCGCAGTATCCGGGGCGGCGCATCGCCGCGCGCGTCGCGCGCAGCGCGGGCGCGATCGATCCCGTCACGCGCACGCTGCGCGTCGAGATCGACGTCGACAATCGCGACGGCGCGCTGATGCCCGGCGCGTATGCGCAGGCGCATCTCGTCGTGCCGAGCGCGGCGCCGGCGCTCGAGCTGCCGGTCAGCGCGCTGCTGTTCCGCCCGAACGGCGTGACGGTGGCCACCGTCGGCGCGAACGGGCGCACCGCGCTGAAGACCGTGCAGATCGGGCGCGATTTCGGCACGCGGGTGGAGATCGTCGCGGGGCTCGCGGCAACCGATCGCGTGATCGACAACCCGGGCGATGCGATCACGGCAGGGGAGACCGTGAAGATCGTGTCGACCGCGCACGATGCGGCGCCGGTCGCTGCTTCGCCGGCTTCGGCCGCTTCGGGCGCTTCGGGCGCTTCGGCCGCTTCCGCCGTGCAGGCCGCGCAGGCCGCGCAACCGGCGTCTGCGGCCGATGCACGCAACGTGCCGCCGCCGCGCGCGGCCGGCGCCGCACCGGCTACGTCAACGCCCGCTGCCGCGCCCACCCGCGGCTGACCCATCGACGACGAATCACGAGATACCTGCCATGCGCCTCCGTCATCCGCTTCCGTTCGCACGTCGCATCGTCGCGCTCGCCGCCACCGCCGCACTGACCGCCTGCTCGACGCTGCCGCCCTATTCGCCACCCGCCGTCGCGGTGCCCGCGCACTACGCGGGCGCGCCGGCCGCACCTGCCGCGCAGGCCGGCTGGCACGTCGCGATGCCGGCCGACGCCGCCGCGCGCGGCGCGTGGTGGACCGTGTTCGGCGACGCCGACCTGAACGCGCTCGAAGCACGCGTCGACGTGTCGAACCAGACGGTGAAGAAAGCCGTCGCCGATCTGCAGCAGGCACGCGCGATGGTCGACTATCAGCACGCCGGATTCCTGCCGACGATCACCGCGGGCGTCGCGCAAAGCCGCGCGCGCGTGTCGCAGAACCGGCTCGGCTCGTCGCTCGCCGGCAAGACGACGCCCGACTATCAGGCCGGCGTGGCCGCGAGCTGGGAGCCGGACGTGTTCGGCCGCGTGCGCGATGCGGTGACGGGCGCGCAGGCGAACGCGGCCGCGAGCGCGGCCGACCTGCAGGCCGTGAAGCTGTCGGTCACGGCCGAACTCGCGACCGATTATTTCGCGCTGCGCTCGCTCGACACGCAGAAGCAACTGCTCGACGACACGGTCCGCGCGTACGCGGACGCGCTGACGCTGCTCAGGCAGCAACTCGCGGCCGGTGCGATCGACGCGTCGGCCGTCGCCCAAGCTCAGACGCAACTCGAATCGACGCGCACGCAGGACACCGACATCGACGCGTCGCGTGCGCAGTTGCAGCACGCGATCGCGACGCTCGTCGGCGAAAGCGCGTCGACGTTCGCGCTGCCGCCCCGCGTGCAGGCGTTCCACGTGCCGGCCATTCCGGCCGGGGTGCCGTCGCAACTGCTGGAGCGGCGGCCCGACATCGCGGCGGCCGAGCGTCGCGTCGCGGCCGCGAACGCGCAGATCGGAGAGGCACGTGCCGCGTTCTTTCCCGATCTGGTGCTGTCGGCGAGCGCGGGGCTCGAGAGTTCGTTCTTCGCGCCGTGGCTCACCGCGCCGAGCCTGTTCTGGTCGCTCGGCCCGCAGCTCGCCGGCACGCTGTTCGACGGCGGCCGCCGCAGCGCATCGCTGCGCGGCGCGCATGCGCAATACGACGGCGCGGTCGCCGATTACCGGCAAACCGTGCTCGTCGCGTTCCAGCAGGTCGAGGATCAGTTGTCCGCGCTCGATGCACTCGCTTCCGAAGCCGGCAGCCAGCAACGCGCGACCGACGCGGCCGATCTGTCGCTGCGGCTGACGACGAATCGTTTCAACGCCGGCGCCGTCAGCTATCTCGATGTGGTGACCGCGCAGACGATCGCGCTGACGAACCGGCGCACCGCCGATCAGATCGACGCGCGCCGGATGGAGGCGGCGGTCGGCCTGCTGAAGGCGTTGGGCGGCGGCTGGCAGGCGGGCGCGGGCGCGGAATCAGGCGCGGAATCGAACACCGGCGCGAAGGAGCACGCGGCGGCCGTGCGGCCCGAACCCACCGTCACGCAGCCGGCGGCCGGTTGAACGTGAGAGGCGCGCAGCCGTAGCACCATTTCAACTCTTCGATCGGCGGACGAAAGGTTGCACGTCGGTAATACGGCTCGTTGACGTCACACTGCGACATATCACCGTCAGTCATGCGAACCATGTCTTCCCCATCACTTGCGCCCGGGTCGATTGCCTCGCGGTAGTTGGGTGCCACTCTCCGGTCTCGTACGTCCGGTTGACCTGCCGCTGGCAAGCGAATGGTCCCCGGCCTCGTTCTGGATCAAGCTCCAATAATGCTGGGGCGTGCTCGCGTAATTGTCCATCTGCGAGCAGGGCTTCGACCAATTCGCCGGCAATGACGTCGCCGAGACGCTCCGCATCGAACAGCCGCCCACGGTTGCACGCGCCAACGCCGTGCGCGCCGCATTTGAGGCAGCGAACCGACGCGTTGATCGCACTGTCGATTGGCGATGTCACTTACCGGCGAGGCCGGCGTTTCCCGTCATTCCAAAATGGTTTGCAGGCGAGCGAGCGCATCTTCGACAACTTCAATGGGCGCACGCTCGACTTTGCGTGCGCCGCGCGCCTCGAGGTCGAGCGTGCGGACCATGTTCACCAGCGCCACGCCCTGCGTCTCCGTCCCCGAACCCGAGAGCGGCACAGCGAATCCCGCGTATCGCGCGAATTCGCCGCCCTGCGTAATTGGCACGACGAGCGCCACGCCAAGCGTGTTGAACGCGGCGGGTGACAGAACCAGCGCGGGACGGAAATCCCCTTGCTGTTCTTTGCCCACTGTCGGATTCAGGCTAACCCGCACGATATCGCCACGGTCGAACTTGACGCGCCTCACCATGCCTCACGTCCCACGGGCTTGACTTCACCCCACGCGACGAGGTCTGCCGGTTGCGGAGCCTTCGGATCGCATTGCGCAACGAGTTCATCCAGCGAATATTTGCGCCGCGCGGGCGAAAGCAACACGCCATCCGGCCGTACATCGGCGTGCAGAGAACTGCCAGCCGACGCGCCGATCTGCTCCAACAACACAGCAGGAAGCCGTACGGCCGCACTGTTGCCCCACTTCTGAATTTTGAGTTCCATATCACGCTCCGAATGTTTATCCATTGTAGACACGCGCCGCAGAAATGGCAAGCCGTTTGTATCTACATTGATTCTACATTCGGTTCGTTTGAAGACCCTGCAAACGGCTGCCCTGTTTCGAACGCCGGCACGAAGGACCACGCGGCGACCGTGCGGCCCGAACCCGCCGTCACGCAGCCGGCGGCCGGTTGAACGTGAGCACGAAGCGCGTGCCGCGCGCGTCGCTTTCGACCTGCGCGGTGCCGCCGTGCAGTTCCATCACCGAGCGCACGATCGCGAGGCCGAGCCCTGCCGTGCCGCCCGGTGCGCCGCCGCTGCGCGCGGGGTCGCCGCGCACGAAGCGGTCGAAGATCCGCGGCAACAGCGCGGGATCGATCGGCTCGCCCGGATTCGCGACGACGACGCGCACCGCGTCGGCGGTTTCATCGACACTCAGTGTGATGACGCCGCCGGCGGGCGTGTAACGCAGCGCGTTCGCGAGCAGGTTGCCGACCGCGCGGCGGAACAGCTCGACGTCGGCGGTCAACTGCCCGTGCCCGTCGACGCGCAGCGCCGAGCCCGCCTCGCCGGCGAGCCCCTCGAAATACTCGGCGATGCGCTCGAGTTCGTCGCGCACGTCGAATGCGCGCTGCCGCGTGACGAAGCTCGGATGCTCGGCGCGCGCGAGAAACAGCACGTTCTCGATCATCCGTGCGAGGCGATCGTATTCCTCGAGATTCGATTCGAGCAGCGTCTGGTACTCGTCGGCCGAACGCGGCCGCGCGAGCGCGACTTCGGTGGCGCCGCGCATGTTGTTCAGCGGCGTGCGCAAGTCGTGCGCGAGATCGGCGCTGAATTGCGACAGATGCGCGAACGCCTGCTGCAGGCGGCCGAGCATCGCATTCTGCGCATCGACGAGCGCGCGCAGCTCCGGCGGCGCGCGCGACGCGTCGAGCCGCGTGTCGAGCTTGTCGACCGTGATCCGGCCGGTGTCGTCGACGATCTCGCGCAGCGGCGCGAGCGCCTTGCGGATCAGCCAGTAGCCGAGCAGCAGCGCGAACAGCGCGCCGACGCCGCCGGCAAGCATGAGCCGGTTGCGGTAGCCGTCGAGCAGTTCGGCCCGGTCGCGCATGTTGCGCGCGATCGCGATGCGGATAGGCGTGCGGTCGCCGAGCGCGGCCTCGATCGCGACGCCGCGCATCGGCGTGCCGCCGGCGGCGGTCCATGTGACGAGCCGGTCGGCCGTGATCCGGTCGTTCGCGGGAACCGGCGCCGCGTGCGGCGCGAACAGTTGCGCGTCGGCCAGCGGAACCGATGCGGCCGCGGGTGCATCGTCGAGCGCGGCGAGCCGGACGTTGTGGCGCGCGAGCACGTCGCCCTGCGCATCGACGACGACCATCGACAGCGCCTCGTTGCCCAGCACCTGGCTCGTCAGCCGCTCCGCGTGCGCGCGAACCGCATCGAGCGACTCGAGCTCGCCCGCGAGCCGGCGCGTGTGGCGCGCGGCCAGCACGATGTCGAGATCGTCCTGCGTGTTCACCTGCCGCTCGAGGCCCGCATACACATACGCGCCGACGAGCGCGAATGCGGCCAGCGTGGTCGCGGCGAAAGCGAGCGCGAGTGTCGCCGCGAGCGAGCGCGGGCGCGTCATGCGCCGTCCTTCGGCTCGAGCACGTAGCCGACGCCGCGCACGGTATGGATCAGCTTGACCGGAAACGCGTCGTCGATCTTCGCGCGCAGGCGCCGGATCGCGACCTCGACGACATTGGTGTCGCTGTCGAAATTCATGTCCCACACGTACGATGCGATCTGCGTGCGGCTCAGCACCTCGCCCTGCCGGCGCGCGAGCAGTTGCAGCAGCGAGAATTCGCGCGGCGTCAGGTCGATTCGCGTGCCGCCGCGCTTCACGCGGCGGCGCACCACGTCGATTTCCAGATCGCCGACCGCCAGGTGCTCGGTCTCGCGCGGCGGCCCGCGACGCGCGAGCGTGCGGATGCGGGCCAGCAGCTCGACGAACGCGAACGGCTTCACGAGGTAATCGTCGGCGCCGAGTTCGAGGCCGTGCACGCGGTCGTGCACGTCGTCGCGCGCGGTCAGGAACAGCACGGGCGTCGTGTGCGTCTCGCGCAGCCGCTTGAGCACGCCCCAGCCGTCGAGCACGGGCAGCATCACGTCGAGCACGATCACGTCGTAACGCTCTTCCTGCGCGAGCATCAGCCCTTCGGCGCCGTCCTTCGCGAGATCGACGCTGAAGCCCGATTCCTCGAGCCCTTTCTTCAGGTACGCGCCCGTTTTCGGTTCGTCTTCGACTATCAGGATGCGCATGGCCGGCTCCGTCGCATTCGTGGGGACATACGGCGATGTTACCCGGAAACGGCGACACGGCCGCGCTCCGTGCAGGCCCGAGCGGCGTAGATGACAAAACGGTAATCGGCCCGTCAGCCTGGCGTGCGGTCGCGGCGCCAGGCCGCGGATTCCCGTCCCGTCGGTCCAGCGCGATCGCGGCGCGTATGCCTAAACACGCCGGCTCTACGGGGCTTCACTGCGTCCAAGCCGAAAAACCGAGACGACCTCCACCCGTTCCCGTGACTGCTGGCGCAGACTGATCGCCGCCGCCGTTTGCTCGACCAACGCGGCGTTTTGCTGCGTGGCGCGCTCCATCTGGCCGACGGCTTCGCCGATCTGGGCCACGCCGAGCGATTGTTCGGCGCTCGCGGCACTGATTTCACGCATCGTCTCGGTGGCGCGACGAATGGAGTTCACGACTTCGGTCATCGCCACCCATGCGCGCTCGACTTCGGTCGAACCTTGAGCCACGCGCCCCACGCTCGAGCCGATGAGCTTCTCGATCTCCCTGGCCGCATCGGCGGAACGTCCGGCCAGGCTGCGCACTTCGCTGGCGACCACCGCGAAGCCCCTGTCGTGCTCGCCGGCGCGCGCGGCCTCGACCGCGGCGTTCAAGGCCAGAATGTTCGTCTGAAAGGCAATGCTGTCGATGACACCCGTGATGTCCGAGATTTGGCGGGAGCTGTCGTTGATGCCCTTCATGGTTTCCACGACGTGACCGCGACACCGATTTGCCGGGACCAGTCACTGACCAGCCGCTCGGTCTGCAACGGCCGGGCAAAACGATTTTCATCGCATCAATGGATCAACATGTTCTCGGCGATCGCGTGCTTCAACTCCTTCAGAACAAGCGCGAGCAGACGAGATACCTGCATTTCGACCTCGTCGCCGTCGAAAGTAACGAGGGCACGCACCCTGTTGCCGTCGATGCCGCCGAGCCAGTCGAGGTCTTGCGGGCGTGTCGACCACACCAGCAACGGCACGCCTCGCGGCAATCGACTCAATTGGCAATCCGCGCTCGTCTTCGCCACATCGGGAACGTTACCCGGCATGAGCGACTCGCTCCATGCGCGATGCGCATCGACGGGATCGTCAATCTGGAGAAGCGCGACTTCCGGCATCGCCGCGAAGCGGGCTACGGCCGCTGAAACCGCGGCCGCACCGGGGCTCGGATCCATGACGACACATACGCGAGCCCGCTCCGAAGGCGGTAACAGCCAGTTCCACGTCGAAGCCCCCGACGATACCGCGTCCAGTTTCCTTGCACTCATGCCGATCACCTCGCATGTCGTCGAAACAAGTCTCGGGCCGCACCCGGCGAAGCCATCGCTCGGCCGTGCGGCGTTCTCTCGATGCGCTGCCTTATCGGAGATTCAACATCGATCGACAGCCGCGCAATGCAAACAGACTCAGCACGCCGAGCAGCATCAGATAAAACGCCGGCGATGCCAGATTGCCCGTCTGATGGATCAACGATGCGACGATCAGCGGCGCGAAACCGCCAAACAGCGTGACGCCGATGTTGTAGCTGATCGCCATGCCCGTCGCTCGCGTTTCGGCCGGAAATACTTCCGCCATCAGCGCTGGCAGCGCGCCAAAATAGACCGCCTTCAGCGTCCCCATCCAGGCCATCATCGCAATGAGTCTTCCCAGATCGGGATGCGCGCCAAGCAATTTGAAAACCGGATAAATGGTCAGAATGAAGGCTATCCCGGCCCAGATCATCAGCCTGATGCGGCCGATCCTGTCCGAGAGATGACCGACGAACGGCGTAACGAACGTCAGGATGGCGCCGGTCAACGTCGTTGCAATGAAACCGAAACTGGCAGGCAGATGAAGTTCACGTACCGCGTAGGTCGGAATATAAAGAATGACGTAACTGGCGCCGGTAGAAAGAACGAGCGTACCGATCGCCAGCAACATTCTGGCCTTCTGATTGACGAACACTTCCCTCACCGGGAACGATGCGGGCCTTTCACGCCTTGCGCCGTCGGCCTCATGCACGTGCTTTCGCAAGTACAGGCCGACCGGGCCGATCAGCACACCAAAGAGAAACGGAATGCGCCAACCCCATGCGTCGATGGCGTCTCCATCGAGGATCAACGTGAGGAGAACGCCGAAACCGGCCGCGAGCATATAGCTCAATCCTTGACTCGCGAACTGGAAGCTGGCGAACAATCCCTTGCGCTCGGGACACTGCTCCACCAGAAACGCGGTCGTGCTGCCGAACTCGCCGCCCGCGGAAAATCCCTGAAGCAGCCGAGCGCAGATGACCAGAATCGGTGCGATCACGCCGATCGACGCGTAACTCGGCATCAGTGCGATCGTCGTCGTGCCGATCATCATCGTCACGATCGACACCATCATCGACGCCTTGCGGCCGCGACGATCCGCATACGAACCCAGCACCAGCGCTCCGATCGGCCTGGCCAAATACGAGATCGCGAACGTCCCGAACGTCAGAAGAAGGGATACCCCGCTGCTCGACGCTGGAAAGAAAGCCTTTGAAATCGAGATTGCGAAGAATCCGTAAATCAGTATGTCGAACCATTCCAAGGCATTGCCGACGGTTGCGGCGAACACCAGCCGCAACACGTTTGGAGCTTGTTCTCTCGTCGGCGCGGCATCCACCATTTCCATAGTACGCATCTCATTCTCCGTTCACTTACGATGACAAGTGCATTAAAAAATTGGCGTCTTATGCGTGGACGACAAGCGTTCCTTCCTTGCGCCGATCCCGGACGGCGGATGCCGACTCCCCGAGATCCCAAAATATGCCGGCCATGATCTGCAGCGCCTCACGCGCGACACTTCCAAGCAGGTGTTCGTTCGGTGCATGCTGGGAGCAGGCTCCGTATGAGTGCGGAATCCAGATCGTCGGAAGGCCCAGAACCTCGGAAAAGACGTCGTTGGGCAGCGACCCGCCAAGATTGGGAAGCAAATCCGGCTGCTTTCCGGTCGTCCGCTCGATCGAATCGAGCGCCCATGCGACCCACGGATCTTCCGGCGGCAGACGCGTAGCGCCCATTCGCTCGCCGATCGAAACCTCGACCCTGTCGAACCCGCATTCGTCGAGGCGATGCCGTAGAACTTCTTCGATACGCTCGCAATCCGTACCGACGACGTACCTGAGTTGGCAATGCGCGTGCGCGACGGGCGGAATCGCGCCGATCGGGCTGGTCGGGTTACCGGTGGTAAAGGCCAGTACTTCGAGCGCGTTCCATGCATAGACGCGCTCCTGGGCCGTCAAATCGGGCTCGCCCCAATTGCCATCGACGTGAGGATCGTCGGGCCCGCCACCGACGGCAATATGCTTCAGCGCCGTGCGTACCGAAGCCGGAATATGCGTCGGCAACAGCGTGTCGACGAGGATCCGCCCGCGCCCGTCGACGAGCGACGAAATCGCGTTCGCGAGCACGGTTCCGGCATTGCCGAGCGCTCCACCCCAATTTCCGGAATGATGGGCGCCCGACCGGAGCCGGACGGAAAGCGTGAAGTTCACGAATCCACGCGACCCGAGAAAAACGCAGGGGACGTTCGACCTGGCCCGAGGGCCATCCGAAGCGATCAGAACGTCGGCGGCGAGAAGGTCCTTGTTCTGCTCGCAGACCGCGCGCAGCCCGGGCGATCCGGTTTCTTCCCCCATCTCGAGCAGCAGCGTCGCATTGAAGCCCAGGCGTCGATTCCTGGCCTCGATGACTTGCTCCAGCGCGGCCAGGTTGATCGTGTGTTGCCCTTTGTTGTCGGCGGTGCCCCGCCCGAACCATCGGTCCCCTTCAACCGTGACGTTCCATGGCGACATCTGGTCCTTCCACTGTCCGTCATGGCCACGGACGACGTCACCGTGCCCGTACATCAGGATCGTCGGAAGCGAGGGATCCTCGATACGCGTCGCGATCAAAAACGGCGCGCTCCCCGCAACCGGGTTCTCGACGATACGAGACTCAAAGCCGATACGGTCGATCGATGGGACGATCTCGTCGACGAGGTATGCTCGAAGCTCGCCGTCCCGTCCGGAATCCTGACTTTCCGTCGTCATGGAGACGCGTCGCGCGAGATCTTTCAGAAAGCCCCCCGAATCGAAATATGTTGTGGCAGAGTCGATTGCTTGATGGCGCGTCATGGTGATCCTCGCGTGTATCGTGGAAGAGCGGCTTGTTCGACCTTGATGGATCAAGCGTACGGAGCCAAAACGCGCACTACAATTGACTTTTTTGCGTGCCCTGCTTTCGAATAACGCAAACTTGGCGGCCCGTCATGCACAACGCTGCACTCCGATACTTCCTTGCCGTTGCCAATACAGGTTCGCTGAGCGAGGCGTCCGAGAAGCTGCACGTTTCGATCTCGGCGATCAGCCGTCAGATCACGAAGCTGGAGGAGGAGGTTGGCTGCCCGTTGTTCGAGCGTCAGGCGCGCGGCATGGTCCCCAACAAGGCCGGGGAGCTGCTGGCTGCACATGTTCGTAGAACCCTGCTCGAAGGTCAGCAGGTGATCGAGGAGATCAAGGCGCTGAACTCGTTCGATCGGAGCACGATCCGCGTCTCGACGTCGGAAGCGTTTGCCCGGGATGTTCTCCCTCGGGCCATCACGCAATTTCTGGAGAAGTCGCCCGGTACCCGTTTCGAGGTGGCGGTGACGGCGCCCAAGGAGGTGACGGCACACGTACGGAGCGGCGAAGCGGATATCGGCCTGACTTTCGGTGTTGTACGAGAGCCGGAGATCAACGTCGAGTACACGCAGAGCGCGCCCATTTGTGCCGTCATGCCGCGTTCTCACGTGCTGGCTGGTCGCGCGACGGTATCGATGGCCGAGTTGCGGAATTTCCCGATTGCGTTGCTTGACCGTGGCACGACGATCCGTCAGCTTTTCGATACGACGGCGAGCCTCGAGAATCTTCTTTTCGAGCCTGTCCTGACCTGCAACAACTCCGGCACGCTGTATGCATTCACTCAAATGTCTGGGGTCGTGTCGCTGACCAGCCGCCTGACGGTACGGGCGCGTCTGGCGACGGACGGCCTGGTGGCGATACCGATCGACCATCCGGGCATGTCGTTGCGTGCGATCCAGATCCAGACCTTGTCGGGCCGCGAGTTGTCGACTGTACTGATCGACTTCATTGGCGAACTGGTGAAGCAACTGCATACGGCCGACTAGATACGTGACGACCCGTACCCGTGTCCCCACCGAGCCCCGACATCCCGCGAACTACGGTGGTCAAATAAACCACGAACCTGAGCAGAACCACCTTTGCCGTCCGCCCAAGGACGCGCCTTTCTTTTGGTTACTTTTCTTTGGAAGACAAAGAAAAGTGACCGCCGCCCCGCGCAGGGGCGACGCTGATAGACCGATAGCAAGACAGGTTCAACGACAAAGGCGCGGAGAACCACTTAAAACAACGACCCACGCACATATTCGACAGAAAGCACACGTTAGTACGCCACCACCCCGACGACATCAGACGCCCCCGACAGTTGGCGGGCCTCATTCCCCACCACCGGCCCCTCGAGGGCCTTCAACCCGGCCTGCACGATGGCCTGAGCATCCACCTCAAAATACCGCCGCAACTGCGCGCGCGAATCGCTTCGACCGAACCCGTCGGTCCCAAGCGTGACATATCGCCGTCCTTCAGGAATATATGCACGAACCATTTCCGGAAGCGCTTTCACATAGTCCGACGCGGCGACGATCGGCCCAACGGTCGCGCGCAGCTGGGTGGCAATCCACGATTCCCCGATGTCTCCGGAACCGAGCCGCCATTCCCGCTCGCATCGCGCGCCATCCCGCCCCAGCTCGACATAGCTGGTAATACTCCAGACGTCCGCGGACACCTCATGCAACCGCTCGAATTCGTCCGCCGCCTTGAGAACCTCCCCCATGATCGCGCCGCTGCCGAACAACTGAACCCGCCTCTGAAAGCGGCCGCCCCGTCGAAACAGATACATGCCCTTCACGATACCTTCATGCGACACATCGGCAATACTCGGTTGCGCGACGTTTTCATTGGTCACGGTGACGTAAAAGAACTCGTCGTGCGCGTCACTCAGCATGCGCCGCAACCCGTAATCGACCAGGACCGCCAGTTCACCGGCAAAGGACGGATCGTACGCCCGACACGTCGGTATCGTCGACGCGAGAAGATGGCTCGAGCCATCCTGATGCTGCAATCCTTCACCTCCCAGCGTCGTGCGGCCTGACGTGGCGCCGACGAGAAAGCCTCGGGCTCGCTGATCGGCAGCCGCCCAGATCAAGTCGCCGATACGCTGAAAGCCGAACATGCTGTAGTAGATATAGAACGGCATCATCGGAATACCGTGCACGGCGTAACTCGTCGCGGCGGCCGTCCACGACGAGATGGCCCCCGCCTCCGTGATGCCTTCCTCGAGAATTTGACCATCGGACGCTTCACGATACGAGAGCATCGATGAATTGTCTTCCGGATCGTACAACTGACCGAACGGCGCGTAGATTCCGACCTGACGAAAAAGATTCGCCATGCCGAACGTTCTGGCCTCGTCCGCCACGATCGGAACCAATCGCGGGCCGAGGCTGGCGTCCTTGAGCAGCGCACCAAGTTGCCTGACGAAGGCGGTCGTCGAACTCATGACCTTGCCGTCCGCATTCAGCGAGAAGCCCGCGACGCTCGCCAGTTCGGGCACCGCCAGTCGCTCGGATGCCACACGTCGCTGAGGGAGATAGCCGCCAAGCGTCTCGCGACGCTTGCGCAAGTACCGCAGCTCATCGCTATCGTGCGCCGGCCGATAGAACCGCGCTTGCGATGCCTCTTCGTCGGAAAGCGGGAGCGCGAATCGATCCCGAAAGGCAAGCAGGTCGTCCCGCTCCAGCTTCTTCTGCTGATGCGTCGTCATGCGCCCTTGCGCGATCGTGCCCATGCCATAGCCCTTCATGGTCTTGGCCAGCACAACCGACGGCCGACCATTCCTGATCGTCGCCGCGGCAAAGGCGGCATGGATTTTCACGGGATCGTGTCCGCCGCGCCGAAGCATCGCGATGTCGTCGTCGGACAACGAATCCACCAGCGCTCGCAGTTCCGGCGTCCGGCTGAAGAACGTCTCGCGATTGAACGCGCCGTCATTGGCCGACAACGTCTGGAAATCACCATCGACGGTGTTCGCGAAAGCGCGTTCGAGCACACCGCCATGATCGCGGCCGAGCAACGCATCCCACTCGGAGCCCCAGATGCATTTGACGATGTTCCATCCGGCGCCGGCGAACAATGCCTCGAGTTCGTCGATGACCCGGCCGTTGCCGCGAACGGGGCCATCCAGTCGCTGGAGATTGCAGTTGATGACGAATATGCAGTTGTCGAGCCGCTCGCGAGCCGCGAGTGTCAACGCGGCGATCGACTCGGGCTCGTCCATTTCTCCATCGCCGAAAAAACCCCACACGCGACGATCGCCATGCGCCTTCAAGCCACGATTTTCCATGTACCGCATGAACCGCGCCTGATAAATGGCGTTGAGCGGCCCCAGTCCCATCGATCCGGTTGGAAACTGCCAGAAGTCCGGCATCAGAAAGGGATGAGGATATGAACTCAATCCCCGGATGCCGCCGGCCTCCGCCACGATCTCCTGGCGATAATGGGACAGCGATTCTTCCGACAGTCGCCCCTCGAGAAATGCCCGCGCGTAGACACCCGGCGCCGAGTGCGCCTGGAAAAACACCAGATCGCCGCCGTGCACCGCATCCGGGCCGCGGAAAAAATGCTGGAAACCGACCTCGAACAGGTCCGCGGCCGAAGCATAGCTCGCGATGTGTCCGCCCAGTTCGCCCTGCGCCCGGTTGGCGCGGACCACCATCGCGAGCGCGTTCCACCGTATCAACGCCGCGATCCGCCGCTCGATTTGCAGATCGCCCGGATAGGCAGGCTGCTCGTCGGGCGCCACGGTATTGACGTACGGCGTGATCAGAGGCGGCCTCCACGCGACGCGACGGGCGTGTGCATGCGCCAACAACGAGTCGAGAAGATGGCGTGCACGTTCCTTGCCTTGATCGCCGCCCCACGCATGCAACACGCCATCGAGCGCGTCGCACCATTCCCGGAGCTCCTCCGGGTCGGGATCGGTCGTCGTGGTCGGAAGTCGATTCTGCATGTCCATACTTTGCACCCCGAATTGACGGTATACACGCCGCGTTCCGACTCCACTTGCAGTCGGAACGCGGCCAAGCCTCAACCGTTCTTGAACAGGAAGCTGTATGCGTTCAATGCGGGGACGCCGCCGAGGTGCGCATACAAGACACGGGACCCTTCCGGAAACTCGCCCCGGCGCACCCTGTCGATCATGCCATGCATCGACTTGCCTTCATAAACCGGGTCGGTCAACATCCCCTCGGTCTTCGCGCACAGTCGAATCGCTTCGAGCGTACCTTCCGACGGAAGGCCGTATTCGGCGCCCCCGTAGCGCGTATCCAGCACCACGTCCGCGTCCTCGATCGGCCGATCGAGTTCCACGAGATCGGCGGTGTGGCGTGCGATGCGAAGAATCTGCTCGCGCGTCTGCGCGGGTTTGGCCGACGCATCGATACCGATCACGCGATCCGCGCGCCCGTCTGCCGCGAAGCCGACGACCATGCCGGCCTGCGTGCTTCCGGTCACCGAACACACGACGATGTAGTCGAA
Source organism: Burkholderia sp. AU44665 (assembly GCF_030504405.1). Taxonomy (NCBI): domain Bacteria; kingdom Pseudomonadati; phylum Pseudomonadota; class Betaproteobacteria; order Burkholderiales; family Burkholderiaceae; genus Burkholderia; species Burkholderia sp. AU44665. The sequence goes on from NZ_JAUJRI010000023.1 coordinate 14,955, forward strand.
CTTGAATCCGAGTTCAGCTTCCTGGGCGCGCACTTCCTCCGCGAAACCGACGAACCCCAGGCCGCCAAGCCGATGCTCTGAACAACCGGCAGGGATCGGATACGGCTTCCCTCCCGCGTCGCGAACGCTCTCCATCGCCTGCTCCCAGCTCGGGCGAATTCCGATGTCGAAGCCGTCGCTGACCAGCCGAACGTCGGCGCCCATCATGCGCGACATCTGAATGTTCCCGACGCGGTCATACACGGCGTCCGAGTAGTTGACCCAGTTTTCTTGAACCAGCACGCATTTCAGGCCAAGATGAGCCGCGACCGCCGCGACCTGACGCGTCTGGTTCGACTGGATGCCGCCGATCGATACCAGCGTGTCGGCTCCGCTCGCCAGAACGTCCGGCACGATGTACTCGAGCTTCCGGGTCTTGTTCCCGCCGAACGCCAGGCCGCTGTTGCAGTCTTCGCGTTTTGCATAGAGATGAACTTTTCCACCCAGCGCCTTGCCGAGGCGGGGCAACTCGTGGATGGGGGTGGGTCCGAAGGTCAGCTTGTGGCGAGGAAAGCGATCGAGGTTCACGGAGGTTCTCCGAAAGGTGGGCGGTGGATTCCGACGCCCGATGTCGTCAGGGCGACCGGGCACGAAGAAATTCTAGTGAAATACCCACGAAACGTGGTTGCAAACATCCGCCGATCGCCACGCTTTGAAATACAATTTCCCCCATCCTCACGAATGTATATTTTTTAGAATCAATGAAATCGACAACAAAATTTCCTGGCAAATCGCGCCCCGACGACGCGAGCCACGTCGAACTTGACCGTACGGACAAAGCGATCCTGCGAGCCCTTCAGAAAGACGCATCGATCTCGAACGTCGCTCTGGCGGCGAAGGTGAATTTGAGCGCGCCGGCGTGTTTGCGCCGCGTCGAAAGGCTCAAGAGCCTGGGTTTGATCCGAGGAATCGTCGCGTTGCTCAACGCGCCTGCCCTCGATGCGGGCATGGTCGTCATCATCGGCGTCGTACTGGATCGATCGACTCCCGAATCCTTCGCCGCGTTTGAAAAAGCGGCCCAGAACGTATCCGGCTGCATGGAATGCCACGTGGTGACCGGCGAGTTCGACTACTTCATGATGCTGCGCACCCGCGATAGCGAAAGCTTCAACCGACTCCATGCCGAACAACTGCTTTATCTGCCCGGCGTGCGTCAGATTCGGACTTTCATGGTGCTCAAACAGGTTTTTTCCTCGACGCAGATCGCCATATAGCGGCTGGGCAAGGCAGCCGTTTGCGGCTTACGCCGGAACTCGCCGACGACAATCACATGGAAAGCCGCGAAGCGGCTCGGCTCCGGCTCGCGTCGACTTCCCGCGGAGCACCGGGGCCGCGCCCGTCAGTGCGCGAGCGCGCGACCGATCCTGAATACCCCGACCACGTCGCGCAGCGTGGTTGCCTGCTGCGCCATCGCCTGGGCGGCAGCCGATGCCTGCTCCACGAGCGCCGCATTCTGCTGCGTGACCGAGTCCATCTGCCCCACGGCGACGTTGACCTGCTCGATACCCGTTCCCTGTTCGTCCGAAGCCGACGCAATTTCACTCATGATGTCGGTCACCCGCCGCACGGACTGCACGATATCCGACATCGTCGTGCCCGCGCGTTCGACGTGCTGCGACCCCTGCGCCACGCTCTCCACCGAACCCGTGATGAGATCCTTGATTTCCTTGGCCGCGTTCGCGCTGCGTTGCGCCAACGTGCGCACTTCGCCGGCCACGACCGCGAAGCCGCGCCCCTGCTCGCCCGCACGCGCGGCCTCGACTGCCGCGTTCAGCGCGAGGATGTTCGTCTGGAACGCGATCCCCTCGATCACGGCAATGATTTCGGCCACCTTGCCCGAACTGCTCGAAATCGCACGCATGGAATCGACCACCTGGTTCACCACTTCGCCGCCGCGCATCGCGACCTCGCACGCGCTGCCCGCAAGCGCATTCGCCTGCCTGGCGTTTTCCGTATTCTGACGAACCGTCGCGGTCAACTGCTCCATGCTGGCCGCCGTTTCCTCGAGCGAAGCCGCCTGCTCTTCCGTTCGCTGCGAGAGATCCAGGTTACCCTGCGCGATTTCGCCGGCCGAAGTCGTGATCGATTCCGCGGTCGACTGGATTTCCGACACGATGCCGCTCAGTTGCCGTCGCATCGATTCGAGCGACGCCATCAGGCTGCCGCGATCGTTCGGCGCGACCGGCACGGGTGCTTCGAGGTTGCCTTCGGCAATACGCCCGGCCACGACCGCGGCGGCGGCGGGCTCGCCGCCCAGCGACCGCATGATTCCGCGCGTGATGACTGTCCCCAGCACGATTGCGAGGATGACGGTGACGATGCCTGCAGCCGCGAGCGTCAACTTGGTCAGCGCCGTCAAGCTGGCCACGTCTCCTGAACGCTGATCGAGCAGCGACTGCTCGGCGTCGTTCAGCTCGCCGGCCACGGCTCGATAGCGGTCCATGAACTGCTTGTCGTCGCCCTGCTTGAAGTAGTCGATCAGCACATTGGCAGGCTGCGTACCGGCATTGACGTCACGCCGCATCGCGATCAGCTTGTCGTCGACCTCCGCCACCTTCCGATGCATGTCGCGCAGCGTCTCGAGACGGCGCTGTTGCGCTGCATTGTCCGAAGTGAGGCTGCGCACGACATCGAATGACGTGGCGAACTGCTTGAGGCCCGCCTTGTAGGGCTCCAGAAACCGGTCATCCCCCGCGGCCACGTAGCCGCGCACGCCCGTCTCCATGTTGATCATGCTCGTCAGCATGTCGTCGTTCGCTCGCAGGACCTGGTAGCTATGAACGTTCCAGCCGTTCGCCTGGTTCAGCTTCAGAAAATTGACGATCGAGATCGCGCTGCCGATCAACGAAATAAGTACGACGATACCGAATGCTACGCCCAGCTTCCTGCCGACCGTCATGGAGCCCATGCTTTCTTCCCCGCGTGTGTTGTTGTTCTTGATGTCGGCACGCAAGCAAACTTACTGTAATGTGCGCATCCCCGCCTGAAGAGACATTTCGCAAGATGGCCGGCCATGTCGGTCGGCTTGCCCCGACATGCAGCCGCAGAGGGTGACTATCCGTCCTCGCAAACGATCAACGGCGAATTATCTTTTTATCGGTTGCCGCGAAAAATGGTGCGCCGGCCGCGATGAAAACGCGGGACGTTCTCGTCACCGGGAAAACGGGAACCGGCAACGAGGGCCGGCCGGCGCTGTCGACTCACGCGTCACGGTTCGCTCGAGCCGACGCGGTCGACCCACCCCCGGTAGAACGCGCGGTACTTGAGCACGAGCTTGTCGTACTTGCTGTACGCGCCGCCGCCGTCCGGCTTCATCCCGTTCCAGATCTTGACGTCGTACCCCGCGGCCTGCCGGGTCTGGAGCCCGAACAGCACGTAGTCGGTCGCGCGGCGCAGGAGGCCGCCCACCTTCCTGATCGAGATCAGCATGTGCATGACGTTCTTGCCGTCGCTTATCGGCGTCACGCACTGCAGCAGCTTGTATTTGGCGTCTCCGTCCAGCGCGACGGTCATCACGCACCCGCCGGGATAGCCGTCGAAGTGCAGGTTCATCTGCGACATGTTCAGGCCCAGCGCGCGCGACAGCATGCCGAGCGGCCCGAAGTACCGGTCCACCGTGAAGTCGATCCCGGCGCCGAACCACGCGCCCGCCCGCGCCATCGGCTCGACCTCCGGCCATTCGCGCCAATCGTCGAACAGCTTGAGCTCGAAGGCCGAGACCGGGAGCGCGTGGACGGGCGTCGCGTGCTGCGCGTCGTAGAAGTTCTCGACGATCCGCAAGACCGCCGTCGTCGTCTCGAACGCGAAGTGCAGATGCATGAAATCGTCGTTGTCGACGTCGGCCGCGGCGATGTCGGGCAGCGGGTGCAGCGGCTGCGCGGAACCGTACCAGACCCACACGTAGCCATACCGCTCGGCGGTGACCCACGTCGGCTGGCGCGCGCCGCGCGGAACGGGCTCCAGCCGGTGCACCGCCGGGCTATGGCCGGGAATGTGCACGCACTGGCCGCGCTCGTCGTATCGCCAATGGTGAAACGGGCACTGGATGCACCCGTCCCTGATTTGCCCGTCGGCCAGGTTCGCGCCAAGGTGCGCGCAGTGGCGGTCCATCACCACGGCCCGTCCCGACGCGCCGCGCCACGCGACGCACGGCCGGCCGAAGAGCGTCAGCGCCGTCGGTTTGTCCTTGAGGTCGGCCGAGCGCATCGCGACGTACCAGCTCGCGGCCACGCGCGTGGTCGCGTCGTACGCTCCCGCGGGACGCTCCCTGGCCCCCGCCTCGTTCAATTGAATGTCTTCGATCATTTTCATTCCGGAGGTCGGCCGACTACTTCAGCGCCAGGCCGATGCGGGTCGTGATGTACGCCCTGAGCAGCGCGAACATCGGGTTGTAGTCGAAATACCTTTTCACCTCCGCCGGCGCGCTGGTCTGCGTCCAGTGCAGCAGCTTCATCGCCGGCAGCAGGCTGTACTTCGAGTTGTTGAGCTGCGGTTTGGCACCCGTGATGCAGTACCCGAAACCGAACATCGGCTTCGCGAACTCCCGTTCGTCGATGAGGGCGTGAATGCGCGCCGCGGCCTCCTCGGCCGGCTTGCGCCCGGCGCTCACGGCTTCGACCTCGGCTTTGGCGTCGTTGAACAACTGGTAGTACCCCTCCATGTCCGCGCACAGGTACCCGAGGTACGGGGGGTTGTCGTCGAGGTGATCGAGGTCGCGCTCGTCGCGCGACGCACGGAACCGCGCGTGCGCCTGCACCAGCCGGAACTGCCCGAGGATCGTGCCGACCGCCCACAGCCTGTGGAACGCGTCCCACAGGCGGAAGTCCGAGAACGCCGTGTAGCAGCAACTGACGAAGTCGTCGTTGTGGTCCAGAAGCTTCTGCTGCAGACGCTCGATGTACTCGAAGCGCTCGGGGGAGAAATCGTCGTCGCGCAGCGCCTTGATCAGGCGCGCCGCGAGCGCGTGGATGGTCACCGCGGTGTTCTCGAGCCCGCGGGAAAAAAGCGGATCGATGAACCCGTTCGCGTGCAGCATCAGGCAGTAGCGGTCGCCGACGCAGGCGCTCGACGAGAACTGCAGGCGATCGGTCCTGACCCAGTCGCGCACCGGCACGGCGTCCCGGAACTGCGCCGCGATGCTCGGGAACCGCGCGAGGAATGCGTCGAATTCCTGCTGCGCGGAGATGTCCGTTTTCGGATGGATACGCGGGTCGAGCTGCAGGCCGACGCTCACCAGGTTGTTGGTCGAACGCGGATGATTGTTGAACGGAATCACCCAGAGCCAGCCGCCCTCGAACATGTGGTGCAAGGTGCCCTCGTGCCAACGCCAGCGCTGCCCCTTGACCTTGAAGATGTCGTCGAACGGCTTGACGCCGAGCATGTGCGTATAGAGGCTGCGCGAGTGCGTCTTGAAGCGGCACGGCTCTTCGCGGAGATTGAACTTGGTCGCGAGCGGCGCGCGGGGCCCGCCGCAATCGATCATGTAGCGGCCGGTGAACCGTTCGCCCTGGGCGGTCGCGACCGCGACGCCATCCTTGTCGGCGTGGTATTCGGTCACGCTCGTCTTCTGGCGAACCGTGCAGCCGTACTTGATGGCGGCTTGCAACAGGTACGCGTCGACGTCCTGCCGGTAATAGTGGCTCTCCGGCCCCCACGGCAACTCGGGAATCACGCACTGCGTGAACTCCTTCGGGTCGTGTTCCTCGCCGGGCCTGTGGAACACGAAGCCGAAGTTGCGCTTGATGCCGGTGCTCGACGCGACGTAACGCTGCGTCGCATAGAACGACGTGATGTGATCAAGCTCCGGAATGCCGTAGCGATCGGCGATGATGCGATTCATCAGCGACGTCTCGGGGATCGACGATTCGCCGATCGTGAAGCGCGGGTGCGACGATTCCTCGATGATCAGCACGCGAAACCGCTGCTTGGCCAGGATGGCTCCCATCTGGGTGCCCGACATGCCCGAACCGAGGATGATCACATCGAAGTGGTTGCTGTCGCGCCCGTCCGCGGGGCTCTGTTGAGTCATGAGGGCACACTCTCCTGTTGAGATGGAACACATGGCCGCGCGCGTCGCGCGTCAGGATTCGTCGAGCGCGGCGCGAACGCGCGACCGTACCGCACGCGTGAGCGCGAGCAGATCGCCGAGCATGCTGGGCGCGTACCCGCCGCTGCCGATCGTGGGGCCGCTTCGCCCGACTTCGTACGCGCGCTCCGCCAATTTGACGTGAGGCGCGCGAAAGCGCAGCAGAATCTCGAATACCCGGTCGAGGGCCGCCAGTCCGGCCTCGATGGGCTCGCCCCGCGCGCGTGCCGCCTGCGCTTCGCCGAGCACGCGGTCGATGAGCGCCGGACGCCCGGCGAACCGCGCGTAGATCGCCCTGAACGCGGGAAGCACGTAAGGCAGGTATGTCTCCTTGAATTCCCGGTAAGCGGCGTGGTCCGACTGCGAACCCCACAGCACGTGCTCCAGCACGAAGAGGGGCATTTCGACCGCACCGGGGCCCAGGTAGTGCTGGCCGCCGACTCGAATCGGTTCGTAGAACGGACGAAGCTCGTCGTAGAACACCTGCAACGAGATGAACCGGTACGCGTAGACGATCGAGTCGACCATTTTCTGCAGATGGACCGCGAGCGCGTCGCACCCTTGCGCGAACGCGGGCGACCTCAGCGGCACGTCGGTCAGCTCGACGGTCAACGCGATGGCCGCCTCGAGAGCCGCCATCGAGATGCGCACGCTCTCGAGCAGGTGCGCCTCGTCGCGCAGCCCGGTGTAGCTGCGCTGCGCGTCGGCCGCCGCGGGGTTCCAGACCGTCACGTGCAGCAGCGTCTCGCGCGGCGGCAGGCCGGTCGCGCGCGCCAGGTCGAGCAGCACCGGCTCGAGCCCGGGCACCACGTCCACGGGCTCGTGTCCGTGCCGCTTGAGCGACCCGAGGAAGAATCCGATGTCCCGCATCGCAGCGGCGGCTTCGACGAAGCCCCAGCCCGAAGGCACGCCGCGTGCCGGCAGGAACGCGCGCAACAGGCCGACGATGCCGGGCACGTCCCGTTGACGGTTCAGGCCTGGTAGCCGCAGGACGAGCGCGCGCGCCTGCAGCGGATCGCAGGCCGCCACCGCGGCGTGCGTGGCCGCGATCGTCCGTACGCGGTCCGGGGCGCGGTCCACTACAGGATCTCCGGCGTCGCGAGCGTCGGCCCGGGCTGGCTGCGAGACAGCGCCGCATCGCCCTCGCGCAGCGAGCGCAGGTAATCATGGTTCGTCGGCAGCGTCGTGCGCAGACGCTCGGCCTCGCGCCGGATCCGCGCGAACATCGCCTCGGCCTTGTCGATCGACTCGGGCCGGTGCCGCAAGAGCGGCAGCGACCGGTCGGGCAGCAGCCCCAGGCCGGCAAAAATGCAGTAGTAGTTTCCGTTCAACCAGAAGTTCTTGAATTCGTAGTCGAAGGTGTCGTAGTACGTGGAATCGTCGAACGACGTGGTGGTCAACGGCAGCCCCGCCTTGTAGCGTTCGACCTTCTCCCTGATCGCGTCAGACAGCCGCAGGTCGTGCCGGTTCGCGCGCCAGAACGGCGTGTCGTCGCGCGACGTGGTGAAATAGTGCGCCTGCACGAAATCCCGGCAGTCGTCGAACATGTAGACGATTTCGGCGTTGAACGCGTCGATCAAGCGCGGATCGAACGACGTGTCGGGGAAGTGCTTCACGAGCTGGTACAGCGCCGCGTAGATGAAGTAGATGCCGGTCGATTCCAGCGGCTCCAGAAAGCACGACGACAGTCCGACAGAAACGCAGTTGTTGACCCACGCGCGCCGGTTGCGCCCGACCCGGAACTTGATCTGGTTGAGCGGCTGCTTGTCCGAAAGCCCCCAGAGGTCGAGGAAATCGGCGGTGGCCCGGTCGCGCGACGTGAACTTGCTCGAGAATACATAGCCGCTGCCGAACCGGCCCAGCATCGGGATCTTCCAGGTCCACCCCGAGTTCATCGCGATCGCCGACGTGTACGGTTCGATCCCGTCGCGCGCGTCGTCGGCGGGCACGGCGCTGGCGACCGCGCTGTCGCACAGCAGGTGATCGGACATGTCGATGAAGGGCTCCTTCAGCGCCTGGTTGATCAGGAGCCCGCGCATGCCCGAGCAGTCGATGAACAGGTCGGCTTCGAGCGTGCGCCCTTCCTTCGTGGACAGGCGGGAGATGTAGCCGCGGTCGTCCAGGTGAACCTGCTCGACCTCGTCCACCACGCGCTTCACCCCGCGTTCGGTGGCCCAGCGCTTCAGGAAGTCGGCCACGAGATGCGCGTCGAAGTGCCACGCGTGGGACATCTGGCGGGTGCCGTCGGCCAGGCACGGCGCGAGCTTGCCGTCGAGCGCCTCCGTCTGCGGGTAGCACGCGTACTCCATCGGTTGCTGGAAGCCCTGTTCGCGCTTGCGCAGCCAGTAGTGGGTCAGCGGCACGCCGTCGCAGTTCGGCACGTTGCCGAACAAATGGTAGAAGTGGTCGCTGCGCGAACCGTCGGGCGACTTCCTCCAGTTCACGAACCGGATGGCAGCCTTGAACGCGCCGTTCACCTGCGGCATCCATTCCCGCTCCGGTATCCCGAGGAAGTCGAAGAACACCTTCTGCAAACTCGGGATGGTCGCCTCGCCCACGCCGATCCGCGGAATCGCCGCGGACTCGACGAGCGTGATGTTCGCCTGCTGCTGGAGCGCGCGGACGAGGTACGACGCGGACATCCAGCCCGCCGTGCCGCCGCCCACGATGACAATATTCCTGATCGGATTGCTCATGACACGCTTCCCATGGGATTTGAAACCTGAATGGATAGTGCCGCCTCGTCGAGTTGAACCGGAAAATCGTTCGTCAATACGTCATGACGTGTTTCGTCCATCATGACGAATGGCGTCGAAAAGGCGCGTGAATCGCAGCGAAGTCAGGCAACAATGCGAAGCCCCATTTCGCGCGGCGGCACACCGCGCAACGGATTCCACGTCGACAAATTGGCTTGCCGACGCGTCGATCGCCATTAGTGCATGGATTTAATCAGTTTGCCTAATTGCAGTCAGGATTGTCACACCGTGCACTTGACCTCCGGGACACACCATAGCAGCGTTCACGATGGTCTATCTCGAAAAATTTCATATCAATCCCGGGTTGTTCAGAGAAATTCTAAATCCCGAGGAATTTCGACGAAATATCCCGCATCAACCGATTTAATTTTATCGAACTAATAAATTCACTTTTTCATTCAATGTCCATCATCAAATGTCCTTGTTTTACAAAAAAACGATAAATGGCCGACCGAATTCAAGGGAAAGAAATAAAACCTTCGCCATTACCAAAACAAAGATGACGATCTTTTCTCATTTCGGCAGCTTCGATCTCGACCCCAAAAATAATTCAACGCGCCTGCGGAGAAATTCGTCATGATGTGTCCGGGCGAACATGAGCGATGCTCGCCAGACGCATCGGACAAGAAGCGCCGAGTAAGCAGATCGAACGGTTGCGCGTACCGGGCCATCTCCAGTCCAACGGTGCACCCCGCCTGGACCGGACGCAAACCGCGACACTGACGAATCGAGGAGGCCGCATGCCCATCCAGGAAGCGTTGCTGAAGATGTCGATGTACGTATCGCTGGTGCTGATCGTGCCGGGGCCGACCAATACGCTGCTGCTGTCGTCCGGGTTGAAGGTCGGCCTGCGCGGCACCTGGCCGCTCGTGATCGCCGAAGCGCTCGGCTACGCGATCGCGATTTCCGTATGGGGATTCTTCCTCGCCGCGTTCGCTGCCGGCCGGCCCTGGCTTTATGACGTGGTCAAGCTCGCGAGTTCCGTCTACATTCTTTTCCTCGCGCTCAAGATGTGGACGCACAGCCGCGTGCTGCAGGACGTATCGAGCACGCCGGTGAGCTTTCGCGACGTGTTCGTCGCGACGATGATGAATCCGAAGGCGCTGCTGTTCTCGAGCACGCTGTTTCCGCTGGAGGCGTTCCGGTCGGCGCACTATTTCGCATGGACGCTCGTCGTATTTCTGCTCGTGCTCGCGCCGATCGGCGTGGGCTGGTCGTCCCTCGGCGGCCTCGTCACTTCGCAACGCGCATGGGCCGCCCGCACGTCGACGCTGCTGCGCGGCGCCTCGCTCGTGCTGTTGATGTTCTCCGGCACGCTCGTGTACTCGGTCGTGAATCGCTGAGCGCGCTGCCGATCGTTGCGACGCGCGGGCATGCATCGCGCCACGATTGGTCTCTGCCCGGGCAGGCCGTAGCGGCCTTGATTCGCGCACCGGCGGATCGTTTTCGTACGTGGTTCGGATAGTCCTTAACGTCGATCTCGTCGAGCACGGCTTGCGCATCGCGCTCCCACGGATGGCCGTAACCAGCACCGCCTGCCGCGATGTGACACACCGCATCTCCCGAATCGGTGACGAAGCCATAGTCGGAGATGTTCAGCGGCAGACGCGCCTCGATCAACTCGACCGGCTGGTTCGACAGATTGCCGGGCGGATTCGCAATGCCTTCGTGCCGTCATTGCGACCGCCGCCGCCCCAACTGCCGAGAATACCGTCGATGATCAGCCAGTTCCCGCCCGCGCCGAGCGCCGGAATCGCGTCGGGCACGACCTGCGCAAACGCCGCTTGCAGCACGTCGAACATCCGGTACGCCATGATCCGCGCGCCGCGCACGCGGCCGGCTCAACGCCATCATCACACTAGAGGAACCAAGGTGGCGCGAATGGTTCGGCAATACAGCCTTCGACCGCAGGCCGAAGGCTCATGGGTAACGGAACGCTCACGCTCGACACGGCCAAGCAATCCGATCGGCTTGCTCCGAATGTTCGCGAACATCGATGTAGTGGGGATTTCCGGCAGCGACACTGCAACGAGTTGCCGCCCCCCCGCATTCACGGCTTCACCAACAGCGATCCCGCGCCAGTCCTCACGCCGCCACGTTAATGACCTTCGTTTCCAGGTAGTCCTCAAAACCAAACGCGCCCCATTCGCGTCCATTGCCGGATTGCTTATAGCCGCCGAACGGCGCTTCGAAAGACTGATCGGCGCCGTTGAGGCTTACCATACCGGCACGTAGCTCCCCGGCCACGGATTGCGCCAACTCCGCATCTCCCTGCAAATATGCAGCAAGCCCGTACGGCGTGTCATTTGCAATGGCGATCGCCTCATCGAGACTGCGATACGGGATCATCGTCAACACGGGGCCGAAAATCTCCTCGCGCGCGATACGCATCTCGTTATGCACATCGGCGAACACCGTCGGTTTCACATAGTAGCCGCGCTCGAGACCAGCCGGCGCATCCGGCCCGCCAGCGACGAGCGTCGCGCCTTCGTCGATGCCGGCCCGGATGAGCGCGCGGACTTTTTCGAACTGAACGCGCGACGCCACGGGGCCGATATGGTTGCCGCGATGATCAGGTCGACCGACGCGAATTTCGTTGGCCGCGTCACGGGCGATTTCGACCGCGGCAGCGTATTCGTTCTGGGGTACGAGCATGCGCGTCGGCGCATTGCATGACTGTCCGCTGTTCGCCATGCAATGACGCACACCTCTCTCCACTGCCGCGTGCAGGTCGGCACCCTCGAGAATGATGTTCGGCGATTTTCCGCCCAGCTCCTGCGTGACGCGTTTGATCATTTGCGCGCCCACCGCGCCAATCGTGCTGCCGGCGCGCGTTGAACCCGTAAACGAAATCATATCGATGTCCGGATGCGCCACGAGCGTCGCGCCCGCGGCCGCCCCGTCGCCGTTGATCAGGTTGAACACGCCCGGCGGCAAATCCAGCTCGTCGATCATTTCGGCCCATAACAGCGCGCTCAACGGCGTGACTTCGCTCGGCTTGAGCACCATCGTGCATCCGGTTGCGAGGGCGGGCACCACCTTGCACGCGATCTGGTTGATCGGCCAGTTCCACGGCGTAATCAATGCACATACGCCGATAGGCTCCCGAACCACGGTCCCGCCAGTGACCGAATGCCGGAAGCGGAACGTCCGCAGGGCGTTGATGCCGGCTTCGATGTGTCCCTGTCCGGTGCGCGCCTGCGCCGCGACTGCGAAATCGATCGGCGCGCCCATTTCAAGCGAGATGACGCGTGCCATCTCGTCATAGCGACGGTTGTAGATCGACAGCAGCTTGACGAGCCAGCGCTCCCGCTGTTCGACGGTGGTCCGCGAAAATTCGCCGAACGCCGCTTTCGCGGCCGCCACCGCACGATCGACGTCGGACGCGGAGGCGGCGGCAATCGTCTCGATGACCGCTTCGTCCGCCGGATTTTCCACTTCGATGTGAGCGCTTGAATCGGGCGCTTGCCATTCGCCCGCAATGTAGAACCGCTTCGCATGGGTCATTCGAGTCTCCAGTTGTTGAATTGAGAACGTGGTTCGCTCTTGCCGTCATCGTCATCGCACCATCTGCATGGCCTTCGGAAAGGCTCGTGACTCTCCGCCTCCGTTGCCACGATCGAGCCGTACGCTTGTGCGCGTCACGATCAAAGAATATGATGCATCATATATTCAATTTCCACAGGAGGAAAGTCCATGACGAAAGTTGCAGTAGTAACGGGCGGAGGCACCGGTATCGGGCGCGCTATCGCGGAAGAGTTCCGGCGCGCCGGTCTGTACCCCGTGTCAGTCGGCAAGGATGCGGACGAGGATCTCGATCCCGCCATCGAGTTCCGGCGGGTCGACGTGACATCGGCTGCTGCCGTGCGTGACGCATTCGGCGATCTGGCGCGGATTGACGTGCTCGTCAATGCTGCCGGAATCATCCTTCACGATCGCGCCGAATTCGATTCGGCGGGATTTCGGAAAGTGGTCGATGTCAACCTGAACGCCTGCCAGCTCACGACCGAAGTCGCGCTCGAGAAGCTGTCCGCGGTGCGCGGCTGCATCGTCAATATCGCGTCGATGTGGAGCTTTTTTGGCTCGGCCCGGAATCCTGCCTATACGGCAAGCAAGGCCGGCGTGGTGGGCCTGACGCGCGCGCACGCCGCAGCTTTCGCAGATCGCGGAGTGCGCGTCAACGCGGTAGCGCCGGGCTGGATCGAAACGCGGCTGTCGGCCGGAGCGCTCAACGACCCGGAACGCAGTGGTTCCATTCGCGCGCGTGTGCCGCTTGGGCGCTGGGGGCACCCTTCGGATGTCGCCAGAGGCGTGAGATTCCTTTGCTCGGCCGATGCAGATTACATCACGGGGGTGGTCCTGCCGATCGACGGCGGCTTCAGCATCGCGTGATGACGCAATGAGTATTCACGGCGGCGCGAGGCCGCCGTGCGCCATTACCACCAACGCATGCGGTAACGCAATCGGAGCGTGCGGCTGCTTACGTCGCCGCCACTTCGTCACGCTCACGCTCGGCCATCCATTCGAGCAGCACGCGCTGGCCCCATTCGATGTCTTCCTGGATCGCCTGGGATGCGCCTTCCGCATCGCCCTTGCGCAGCGCGGCAAGCACGCGATAGTGAGGATGCGATCGGTTCGATATCTCGCGGGGCGGCAGATGTGAATGGAACGTGTGCAACAGCGGCCCCATCCTGACCCACATGGTTTCCACGGTCGCGCTGAGCGTGGGCATTCCGGCGGCTGCCATCAATTCGAAATGGAAATCGCGGTTGCGCTCCGCTGCCTCCGACGGACTCACGGCAACTGCCTCGATGAACTCGTCGTGCGTCAGGCTCAGATGGCGGATTTCCTTCGGGGTAATGCGCTGCGCGGCCTGCTTGGCCGCCGCGCCCTCCAGAAGGCGTCGCATCAATTGGATCTCTCCAACGGTATCGGCATCCAGCGCCGGCACCATGATCGACGTGGCCGCAGTCATCTCGAGTGCCTGTTCACTGACCAGACGGAAAATCGCTTCGCGCACGGGCGTGATGCTCGTGCCCAGTTTTTCGGCGAGATCGTTGATGCGGAGTCGGTCGCCAGGCGCGTACTGACCATTCATGAGTCGGGAGCGAATCTCTTCATAGATGCGTGACGAGAGATTGCTCTTTTCCACACGGGCGAGGGGCTTCATTCTGATAACGGGACGAAAAAGAATGTTGTCATGCATGATACATCACGCTTCCTCGCTGCAACAGGCGGCGACCTCATCGGCACGCCGCGGCAACCGTGCGCGGTCAGTCGAATACGGCGACGGGCCGGCCTTGCCCGGTATGAGCCTTCAGCGATTCCAGCGCCTCGGGCAAGCGCGATACCGACGTCGGCTCGATCGGCAGCGGCGCCAGCGCACGATGCAGCACATCCGTGAGCAGACGCTCGCCCGCGTCGACCAGCGTGCGCCACTGCGCGGCCGACCCGTGTACGTGCAGTGCATTGAGGGCCACCTCGTGCAGCGAGATTGCAGTCGTGAACGGCGCGACCGGCGACGTGTCCAGACGATCCTGGATACAGACGAGATGGCCGTTCGCGCCCACGGAAGCGGCCAGCCGGACGGCATGCTGACCGCTCACCGTGTCGAACACTGCATCGAACGGCCGACGCGATGAAAAGGCACTGCTTCCGATATCGGGCGACAGGCAGGTCGAAGCGCCAAGACGCGCCATCCGCTCGAAATGACGGGCGTTGCACATGACGGAGACGCGCCAGCGCGCACGTACGGCAAGTTGGACCAACAGCGTGCCGACCGCGCCACCGGCCCCGCTCACGAGCGCCTCGGCGCCAGGATGGTGCGGCACTTTTTGCATCGCTTGCCACGCGGTCAGCATGGGGCACGGCAATGTCGCGGCCTCGGCAAAGCCCAGGCCCGGTGGCAAGCGCAACACTGCGCGGGCCGGCACCACGGTGTACTGCGCGAAACTACCGTCGCGCGCGAGCGACTGATGGTAGGCCACGCGCACACCCAGCCATTCCCGTTGTATCCCCGCGCCGACGGAAACGACCTCTCCCGCGCCGTCGACACCGGGCACGTGACCCGGCCGCCAGTCGGGCGCACCCCAATCGATGAACTTCCAGTCGACCGGATTGAGCCCTGCGGCGCGGTTGCGTACGAGCACCTCCCCGGGCCCCGGCGCCGGCCTCGGAACCCGCTGCCACACGAGCGCGGAAGGGGCGCCGGCGATCTGCCAGGTCCACGCGCCCATCGTCTCCACCGTGCTGTTCATGTCCATCGTCACGTCGTGTTCCACCATCGCTACACCACCGCGTCGAGCGCTGCGCTGTTCAGCAGCGATTTGCCGAGCACGTAGTCCGCCCCCTTCTCGCCTATCATGATCGATGCGGCGTTCGTATTGCCCGACACGAGATTCGGCATGATGGATGCATCGATCACCCGCAATCCGTCGATGCCGCGCACGCGCAATTCCGGATCGACCACTGCGCGCTCGTCCACGCCCATCCTGCACGTGCCGACCGGGTGATAGACGGTCTTGGCGCGCTTGCGAATGTAGTCCATCAGCCCGGCGTCGGTCGCGACGCCAGCACCCGGCAGCGCTTCTTCCCCCGTATAGGCGCGCAGAGCGGGCTGCGCGAGAATTTCGCGCGCTTTTTTCAGGCCGGCAACGGCGACGCGCCGATCTTCGGCATGCTGGAAGTACTTCGGATCGATCCACAGCGCAGCGGCCGGGTCCGCGCTGCGCAGGCGAATCTCGCCACGGCTTTGAGGGCGTAGCACGCACGGATTGATCGTCGCGCCTGCCGACTTCACGTGGTCCTGGTCGAGGTCCAGAAACACGATAGGCACGAAGTGCATCTGGATGTTGGGCCGCTCTTGCGGCGCGTCGACGTTGACGAACGCGCAGGCTTCGGTCACGTTCGACGTGACAGGACCGCTCTTGAACAGCAAGTACTGCAGTCCGTTTTTCAGCGTATTGGCGAAGCTGTCCTGACCGTAGTAGCCGTAGTTTCCGGTGCAATACGAAACCGCGGGAAACTCGATATGGTCCTGCAGGTTCGCGCCGACGCCCGGCAGATCGTACACCGTCTCAATACCGTGCCGGGCGAGTTCGGCGGCCGCGCCGATTCCCGAAAGCAACAGCAAGCGGGGCGACTGCACGGCTCCGGCCGACACGATCACCTCCTTGCAGCCCTTCTCCTGGACGACCTCGCCATTGCTGACGTATTCCACCCCGACGGCCCGGCCTGCGTCGATCAGGATCCGGTCCACGCGGACATCGGTGCGGATCGTCAAGCGGCCGCTCGCCTCGGCCTTGCGCAGATAGGCCACGGCGGCGCTGCAACGACGCTTGTTGCGTGTCGTGATCTGATTGAAACCGACGCCGTTCTGCGTGGCACCGTTGAAGTCGTGGGTAAAAGGAATGCCAGCCTGCTGCGCGGCACGCACGAATGCTGTCGACAATTCACAGCGCTGCGTGAGATCGGATACACCAAGCGGCCCGCCTACGCCGTGATAGCGATCGTTGAGTCGCTCGTTGTCCTCGGCGCGCTTGAAGTACGGCAACACCTCGTCGTAAGACCATCCGGAATTGCCTAGACGATCCCATTCGTCGTAGTCCTCGCGTTGGCCGCGGATATAGATGAGCGCGTTCACGGAACTGCCGCCGCCCAGCACGCGCCCTTGCGGCACGATGCGCGGACGGGCATCGAGTCCCGTTTGCGGTTCGGTTTCGTAGTGATACAGCAGGTCCGTGGACAGCAGCCTCGTGAAACCCGCCGGAATGTGCACCAGCGGATTCCTGTCACGCGGCCCCGCCTCCAGCAACAAGACGTTCGCGCCGGCCTCGATCAGCCGACCGGTGACGGCACTGCCCGCCGAACCGCCCCCAATCACGATGTAGTCGTATTTCAATGATGTCTCCTGTGTCCGGTTCTGGTGTCAATTCAACGGGACAGCCTCGCGAGGGCCTCGGCGCCGCTTCCCGTCACGATAGATATATGATGCATCATCATAGAGCAATGGCCGGCGCTCCGGTAGAGCCAACTTGTTAGGGCAAATACCCATCTAACACGAAGCCATGCGGATATATGATGCATCATGCATGTCGCATCAGCCACATGGCACCGCAGGTTCGCTCAGGCACCCGCGATGAAGTTCGCAGAATGCAAAACACGATCACAGAGGAGACGATGAGCAACCATCTGGTCATGCGCAACATCAGCAAGCACTTCGGCGGCGTACACGCGCTGCGTAACGTCAGCCTCGATGCATACGGCGGCCAGGTGCACGCGCTGATGGGCGAAAACGGCGCGGGTAAATCGACGCTCATGAAAATACTGGCGGGCGCCCACACGCCCGACGAAGGCGAGATCCTTCTGGATGGTCGCCAGCTTGCGATCGACAGTCCCCACACTGCGCGGGCACACGGGATCTCGGTCATTCACCAGGAGTTTTCGCTCGCAAAGCATCTTTCCATCGCGGAGAACATCTTCCTGCACGACATCGGCGCGGGAACGTCGATCATTCGTTGGTCGAAACTTTATGCGCGCGCCCGCGAACAGCTTGCCGCGCTCGGCTTCGGCGAACTGGACGTATCGCGCCCCGTATCGACGTTGTCGGTCGCCGAACAGCAGATCGTCGAGATCTGCAAGGCGCTTTCCCGGACGTCGCGCGTTCTCGTATTCGACGAGCCGACCGCGGTGCTGACCGCGCGCGAAACCGAGCGTCTGTTCGCCCTGCTGGAACGGTTGAAGCGCGACGGCGTCTGCATCATTTACATCTCGCATCGACTCGAAGAAATCTTCGGACTGTGCGACAGCGCCACCGTGCTCAAGGACGGCACCTTCGTCAGCACGGTGCGCATTGCCGACATCGACGAGAGCCGTCTCGTTCAACTGATGGTGGGCCGCGAGCTCCAGGATCTGTTCCCCAGACGCGACGCGTGCATCGGCGACAAACGGCTCGAAGTCCGCGAGCTGTGCGCGGGCGAAAACGTGCGCGATGTGTCGTTCCATGTGCGCGCGGGCGAAGTGTTGGGATTCAGCGGTCTCGTCGGCGCCGGGCGCACGGAAACGATGCGCGCGATCTTCGGCGCAGACCGCAAGAGCAGCGGCCAAATCCTCGTCGATGGCCGGCCAATTCCAAAACTCAAACGTCCCCGTCACGGCATCGAAAGCGGCATCGGCATGCTGCCCGAGGATCGCAAGCAGCAAGGCGTGCTGCTCGACATGCCAATCCGCGTCAACGCGATGATGACGCCGCGCAACGGGCTCGCGCGCCTGCGCTGCATTCTCGATCATCGTGCCGAGCGCGTGCGCACACGCGAATTGATCAAGCAGCTCCGGGTGAAGGCGCGCGACACCGAGGTCGACGTGTCGACGCTCTCCGGCGGCAACCAGCAGAAAGTCGCGCTGATGAAGTGGCTCTCGAACGGATGCCGCGTATTGATTCTTGACGAGCCGACCCGGGGCGTCGATATCGGCGCCAAGATCGAGATCTATCAGGTAATCAACGAACTCGCGCGCACCGGCGCCGCCATCATCGTGGTTTCCTCCGACATGCCGGAGATCATCGGCTTGTGCGACCGTGTGGTCGTCATGCGCGCAGGCCGTATCGCGGGCGAACTCAGCGGCCCCGCCATCAATGAAAAGTCGCTGATATCGCTGGCCATGGGAGTGAAGTAATGGAAGGAATCATGCAAACGCAGCGCGCCGACGTACCGCTGCTTCGCAGCGTGGCGCGCTACAACGCGCTGATCATGCTCATCGTGCTATTCGCCGTATCGAGCATCATGTCACCGGCGTTTCTGAGCGAGGAAAACCTCTATAACCTGCTGCGGCAGTTGACACCGCTGTTGCTCGTCAGCCTGGGCATGCTGCTCGTGATCAATACCGGCGGCATCGACCTGTCGGTGGGGTCGATCGCGGCCGCGGGCGGCCTGCTGGCAGCCATGCTGGTGCCGGTGATGCCGTTCGGCGCCACGCCGGGGCTCCTCCTCGCAGTCGTGCTGTCCGTCACGCTTGGCGCGCTTTTCGGCGCATTCAACGGAATATTGGTGACCGCCTTCGGCCTCGCGCCATTCATCGTCACGCTCGCCATGATGACCATCGCGCGCGGCGTCACGTACATGATGTCGAACGGCCAGCCGACGATGCTGCCACTCGATCTGCCCGCAGCGGAGTTGCTCAACGAATTCGGCAGCGGCAGCGTACCGTGGCTCAACGTACCTTGGCCCGTCGTACTCGCCGCGGGCGTCGCGCTCCTGTTCTACTTCTTGATGAACTACACCACATTCGGACGCATGGTCGTCGCCACCGGCAGCAACGAAATGGCGGTGCGGCTTGCAGGTATTTCCGAGCGCCGCTACAAGTTCTGCGTCTACGTGATTTCCGGCGCACTGAGCGCCGTCGCCGGCATCATTTACACGGCCCGAACGGGTGTCGGCACACCGATCACTGGCGTCGGCCTGGAGCTCGACGGGATCGCCACGTGCGTGATCGGTGGTGCACTACTCTCCGGCGGAAGGGGCTCAGTTCTCAACACCGTGATTGGGGTGCTCGTGCTGGGGCTCATCGGCAACGTGATGAATCTGCTGAGCGTACCGGTGTATCCGCAGCAGATCATCAAGGGCGCCATCATCATTCTCGCCGTTCTGGTTCAGCGCATCGGCCAACGCTGAACAGCGCGTCCGTGCAAGAGGCCGCCGCGCGGCCTTCCGCTCCACGCCTTACTTCGTCAAACAATATCGTTCAGGAGACTCAAATGCGCGTTGCTCGCAAGGCACTCGCCGCAGCCGGCATGCTGGCGTTCGGCATCACCGCCCCGATCCATAGCGAGGCCAAGGCCAGGATCTACACGCTGCTACCCAACACCGCCCTGTCGGGCGTAGTCGATCCCTCGCTGCCGGATCGGACTGCGATTCGCAAGGCGTGGCCGAAACAGCCTGCCAATCCAAAGGAGATCAGAATCGGCTGGACAGAGATCACGCTCGGTAATCCATGGTTCGTGGAGCTTATCAAGGGCGCGCGGGCGAGCGCCGCAAAGTACGGCTATTCGATCGACGTGCAGGTCGCCGACGGTGATCTCCAACGCCAATGTGCGCAGATCGACAATTTCGTCACGCGCAAGCTGGATGTCATCGTGGTCGATCCGACCGATACACTGGGCGTATCCGCGTGCGTCAATCGCGCCGTCGATGCCGGCATTCCAGTCGTCACCGTCGGCACGACGCCGGACGCAAGCGCCCGCGTCCTTACCACGCTGCTCGGCAATCCGTATGCAAGCGGCTTCGAGGTCGGCCAATATGTGGCGAAAACAGCCGGCAAGGACACGCCGATCGACGCAGCCGTCATCATCGGCGTGCTCGGAAACTCGACGTCGGAAAGCCGAATCAACGGTCTGATCACGGGCATCGTCTATCAGCGCATGCGCGACCAGGCCCCCGGGGCGAGCCGCGATGACGCCATGCTGCGCGGCTTCGAACTGTTCCAGACGCTGAAGAAGACCGGGAAGTTGAGCGCACCGGACATCAAGTTCAATGTGCTCGCGCTTGGCGTTGGCAAGTGGACCGAGGAAGGCAGTCTCGCGGCAACCGAAGACATTTTGTCCGCGCACGGGAGCAAACTGAATTTCATCCTCTCGGAAAATGACTTCATGGGGCTCGGCGCATTACGTGCCGTACGCAACATGGGCAAGCAGGGGAAGATCCGCATTGCCGATGCAGCCGGCGGCTATCGCGGCGAACTCGATCAGATCAAGAAGGGCAACATCCTCGTGTCCGGCGAGAATTCCGGCGAGCAGACGGGCGTCGCGGCCATTGAATTCATCCACAACGCATTCACGCGGCGCGTCGATGCCAACAACCTGCCGCTAGGTTCCGGCTTCCCGCCCGCAATCATCACGCAAGGCAACGTTGATCAGAAGATCGACCCGAACCCGGCCAACCTGTTCTACAAGTACACGATCCCGCCCGTCCGGTCGATTCCGGAAATCCGCGGGCAAGGCAAGAGCGACTGAGTCGTTTCAACTGCCCCTTTCCAATGCAACGGCGCGCATACACTCATTGTTTCCGCCGCGCCGCGTTAAAGGAGTTTCACTTCATGAGCTTTGACAATGGCACATTTTGCGCCGATCTTTTCGCGGGAAAACACGTGGTCGTTTCCGGCGGCACAAGTGGCATCGGGCTGGCCATCGCGCGCACGTTTCACCGACTCGGCGCGCATACCACCGCCACGGGATCGTCGATGAAGAAGCTCGACGCGCTTCGCGACGACGCATCCCTGTCGGGGCTGCGTTTCGCCGCGCTGAACGTGCGCGACCAACGAGAAATAAATGCATTCTTCGGCAGCCTCGCGCGCGTCGATGTGCTGATCAATGCGGCCGGCGTGGCTCGTCCGCGCGACGAATACACGGACGACGTCTTCACCGATGTGCTCGATGTCAACCTGCGTAGCGTGATGCGCGTTTCGCAAGCCGCGCGCCCGCTGCTCGAACAGTACCGGGGCTCGATCGTCAACATTGCCTCGATGCTGAGCTACCTCGCCGACGCCGACGTACCGGCCTACTGCGCAAGCAAAACCGGAGTCGTCGGCCTGACTCGCTCGCTGGCACACGAATATGGGCGCAGCGGCGTGCGCGTCAACGCCATCGCGCCGGGTTATCACCGAACCGAGATGACCCGGATATTCTGGGAGTCGGAAGCGTTGTCGAACAAGATCGTGGCGCGGTCTGCGCTCGGACGCTGGGGCGAGGCAGACGACCTGGCGGGTGCCGCGGTGTTTCTTGCCTCCCCTGCGGCCGCATTCGTGACTGGCGTGACGCTGCCCGTCGATGGTGGTTATGTATCAGGCTTTTAAGCCGATTTGGGACCCGGTTCGAAGTCGATTTGATGAAATGGCCGCGGGTGCCGGCCATTTCATCTTTCAATCGGACCTCGATCGGACGGCGTTCAGACGATGCCGCCGAAGCACAAGTACTTTATTTCTAGATAGTCGTCGAGACCATGGCGGGATCCTTCCCTGCCGAGGCCGCTTTCCTTCACGCCGCCAAACGGCGCGACTTCCGTCGATACGATCCCGTCGTTGATGCCGACCATGCCGTATTCGAGCGCCTCCGCGACCCGCCAGACGCGCGCGATATCGCGCCCGTAGAAATACGAAGCCAGGCCAAACGGTGTATCGTTCGCCAGTGCGACAGCTTCGGATTCCGTGTTGAACCGGAAAACCGGCGCAACGGGTCCGAACGTCTCTTCGTCGAAGATTCGCATGTCTCGTGTCGCATCGGCCAGGATAGTCGGTTCGAAGAAGTTTCCGCCGAGTGCTGCGCGCTGGCCGCCCGTCACGATGCGCGCGCCCTTCGCGAGCGCATCCTGCACATGCTCTTCGACTTTCGAAACGGCGCTGCCGTCAATCAGCGGGCCGATTGTGACGCGTTCATCAAGACCGTTTCCAACCACGAGCTCGGCGACTGCCTTCTCGAGTCGCGTGACGAAGTGATCGTAGATTCCATCCTGCACGAGCAGGCGGTTCGCACATACGCAGGTCTGCCCGGCGTTGCGATATTTTGACGCGATCGCGCCGCGCACGGCAGCGTCGACATCGGCATCGTCGAATACGATGAACGGTGCGTTGCCGCCCAGTTCCATTGACGTCTTCTTGACCGTCGCCGCACATTGGGCAAGCAGTTGTTTGCCGATTTCGGTCGAGCCGGTGAATGAAAGCTTGCGCACGGCCGGATTCGACGTGAGCTCGGCGCCAATCTGGCTCGCGTTGCCCGTCACGCACGAAATCACGCCGTCGGGAATGCCTGCACGAACGGCCAGCACACAGAGTGCCAATGCGCTGAACGGAGTTTGACTCGCCGGTTTGAGCACCATCGTACAACCGGCTGCCAACGCTGGCGCAAGCTTGCGCGTGAGCATCGCCGCCGGGAAATTCCATGGCGTGATGGCCGCGCATACTCCGATGGGCTGCTTCAGCACGACGATCCGCTTGTCGGCCGCAGTCGACGGAATCGTGTCGCCGTACGCGCGCTTGCCCTCCTCGGCGAACCACTCGACGAACGACGCGGCATAGTTGATTTCGCCGCGGCTCTCGTTCAGCGGCTTTCCTTGCTCGAGCGTCATGATTTTCGCCAGATCTTCGCGATGCGCGAGCATCAGATCGTGCCACCGTCGCAGCAGCGCCGCGCGCTCCTTCGCGGTTTTGGCCCGCCAGAGCGGCAGGGCCCGGGACGCCGCGTCGATCGCGCGTCGCGTTTCGGCGGCACCCGCCCGAGGTACGCTACCGAGCACTGAGCCAGTCGCAGGGTTGAATACGTCGATCGTAGCCCCGTCGTCTGCCGCAGTCCATTCACCGCCGATCAGGCATACATCTTTCAGAAGGTCCGTATCGCGCAGCTCGGCGCCACGCCAGCTTTCGTCATTCAACATCGCTATTCCCACTTTTGTCAAAACCGGCGCGAAATGGTGGCGCCCGGGTCTCGATATCCGGGACGGATGGACGAACGAGACCCGATGCACCCTTCGCGAACCATTAACATCGACACGCCTGCACCGCCCGCGATATGGATGTTCATTTAGCGGGCGGCCGATCGATCAGGTTGCCTTCGCAAGCGCGGCGCGTGCGACGCGCGCGATGCCAGGACCGTCGAGTTCGTAGTGCGCATACAGATGCGTCGGCGGCGCGATCAGGCTGTACTCGTCGTAGATGCCATGCCGCACGAGCCGCACGCCGAGCCCCTCGTCGGCCAGGACCTCCGCCACTGCCGCACCGAGGCCGCCAATCACGTTGTGCTCCTCCACCGTGACGAGCACGCTCGACTGCCTGGCCGCCGCGATAATGGCGTCGCGGTCGAGCGGCTTGATGGTCGGCATGTCGATCACACCGGCAGAAATGCCTTCCGCTCCGAGCTTGGTCGCGGCCTCGAGCGCACCTGCGACGGGCAAGCCGCAGCCGATGATCGTGACGTCGTGCCCGACCGAGTGAACGATCGCCTTGCCGATCGTGAACTCGACACCGTCTTCGTAGACTTTCGGATCGCGCCCGCGTCCGATGCGGAAGTAGATCGGGTCCGGCCACGTGGCTGACGCGCGAATCGCCGCGGCCAGTTGCGCACCGTCAGCCGGCGAGATGACGGTCAGGTTAGCGATCGCGCGCATCGTCGAGATGTCTTCCGTCGCATGATGCGAGGTACCGTAGAAGCCGAGCGAGATGCCGGTATGGTGACCGACCAGCCGCACCGGTAGCTTGCAGTACGCGACATCCATGCGGATCTGCTCGCAGCACAACAGGCCGAGAAACGATGCGAAAGTCGCGACGAAGGGCATCAGGCCGGTGGTCGCCATGCCGGCGGCCGCGGAAACCATGTTCTGCTCGGAGATGCCGAATTGCACGTAGCGCTCCGGAAACTCGCTGGCAAACTTGTTCAAGCCATTCGAATACTGGAGATCGGCGGAGCCGGCGACGACGGGATGGCCTTCGCGCACGAGGTCGATCAGCGCATCGGACAAATAGTCGAGCCCAGGATTGCGCGCGTTGAGCGCCCGGTATTGCCACGAATCGGGATTTTGCGGAGTAGACATGCTTAGATCACCTTGCTCTTGATTTCTTCGATCGCACGTTGCGCGTCGTCGGGTGCCAGATAGCCGAGATGCCAGCCCGGCTCGGTTTCCATGTACGACACGCCCTTGCCCTTGATCGTCTTCGCAATGATGCAGGCCGGCTTGCTGCGTGCCGTGTCCGCCTTGACCCGACGCAACAACGGCACGAGGGCCGCCAAGTCGTGGCCGTCGACTTCATGCGTCTCCCAGCCGAACGCGCGCCATTTATCTGCGAGTGATTCGATGCCGATGACGTCGTCGACCTTGCCGTCGAGTTGATAACCATTGCGATCGACAATCGCGATGAGGTTCGAAAGGCGGTGGTGCGCCGCGAACAACGCGGCTTCCCATACCTGCCCTTCCTGCATTTCGCCATCACCCAGTAACGTGAAAACCTTGAAGGGACTGCCTGCCAGCTGCGCCGCCTTCGCCATGCCGGCCCCATTCGACAGCGCATGGCCGATCGACCCCGAGCTGAAATCGACACCGGGGACCTTCGTCATGTCCGGGTGGTCGCCAAGCGGGTTGCCGAGCCGCGTGTAGCCATCGAGGGTCTCGCGCTCGATGAACCCGTACTCGGCGAGAATGGGAAAGAGGCCGACGGCAGCGTGTCCCTTGCCCATGGTGAACCTGTCGCGGTCCTTCCAGCGCGGCTCACCGGCTCGCACCGACATGACGTCGTAGTACAACGCCGCAAAGATTTCGGCTGCTGAAAACACCGATGTGTAATGACCCGTCTTCGCGATTTCGATCAGACGGATCGTCTCGAGGCGGACGAATTGGGCCTTTACGCGCAACCGCGCGAGCGTCTCCGTGGAAAGCGCATGATCGCTCTCCTGCAATGCTGTCGACATAGAGTCTCCTGTTGGAACCTGAAAAGAACGAGGCAAGCACGCCATTTTTGCCCGCCGCATTGATGCATGATGCATCATATATTTGTCGAATGCAACGACGAAGCCATCAGCGGGCAAATAGCAGTTGCGGGGCACTCGAATAATGATGCATCATATATCATCAAGAACACGGAGACGCGTATGCTCACCACCCCACCCTCCTCGCCGATCGTCAATGGCGAAACACAGCTCATCGTCCTGATGGCATGGCCTGCCACTCATGTCCGCACGCCGACGCTGTTCAATACGCTCTGCGCCAGCCGGAACGTCAACGCCATCATGGTCCCGTGGGCCGTGCGTCCCGAACATCTCGTGCAGGCATGCGACGGTTTGCGGCACATCGCCAATCTGGCCGGCATCGTCCTCACGATTCCGCACAAGCAGGCTGCGGCCGAACTGTGCAACGAGCTCGAGGGGGACGCATCGCTGCTGAGCGTCGTCAATGTGCTGCGCCGCAACGCTGATGGCAGCTACACGGGACGCATGTACGACGGCTCCGGATTCGTCACCGGCATGCGGCGGGAGGGTATTGCGCTTGCGGGCAAGCGCGTGCTTCTACTGGGTGCCGGCGGGGCGGCAACCGCCCTTGCGCTGGCATTGGCGCGCGAAGGGATTGCGCGGTTGACCATTGCGAACCGGAATCGGGAAAAGGCGAACGATCTGGCCGCACTCGTCGGAAAGGCGGTGCCGGACTGCGCGGTAACCGCAGACAGCGGCGAACCCGACCGCCACGACATCGTGATCAACGCGACGTCACTCGGGCTCAAGCCTGACGACGCCCTGCCGTGCGACACCTCGCGGCTCACGGCGGGCATGGTCGTCGCGGAGGTCGTCATGCAACCTGCCGTCACGCGGTTTCTGATGGAAGCCGAAGCGCGGGGCGCTCGCATTCACCGCGGCGAGCACATGGTTACATCGCAACTTGACCAGTTTGTCCAATTCTTGCTTCCGGCCGCAGGCCGCACGGATTGATGCATCCATGCTGCCGGGCGTGTTGGCAAATACGCCATCCAAGCCGTGCTTCATGGGGCCGAGCCGCCCGGCCATTCTGGAATGCGTATTACATCGGTGGTCATCGGCGCGTCAGTTTGATTGCATCCGGTTTAGACCCCGCATCGATCCATCTTCTCTGTTACTCGAAATCATGACTGCACTCATTTTTGGATCTCCAGGGCGATACATTCAGGGAGATGGCGTCCTCGACGAGATCGGTCAATACATCCGCGATTGCTCGGAGCGTGCATTGGTTCTTTGCGACATTTTCGTGAAAAGGCAGTTCGGCGCGCGCATCGCGGCATCATGTGACGCACACGGAATCGACGTCCTCTGGCTGGCGTTCGACGGTGAACTCACGGATCGCAAAGTGCGCGAACTGGAGCGTGCCACGCAATCGTTCGACTATGGCGTCGTGGTCGCAATCGGTGGTGGCAAGACGCTGGACGCCGGAAAGGCCCTCGTCGACACTGCTGGTTGCGCTTTGATCACGGTGCCTACCGTGGCATCGAACGACTCGCCGACTTCCAAGAACTATGTGCTTTACGACGACAACCATCAACTCGCATCGGTCAGGCACCTGCCGCGCAGCGCCGCGTACGTGCTGGTCGATACCGCGGTGATCGCGAAGGCGCCGACACATTTTCTGCTGGCCGGAATTGGCGATGCGATCAGCAAATACTTCGAGGCAGAGCAGTGCTTGCGCAGTGGCGGAAAAAACATGTTCGGCGCCAGGTCGTCGTACTCCGCGTACATTCTCGCGCGTGAATGCTTCTCGCTGATCCGCTCCGACGCCGAAACGGTGCTGGACGAACTCGCGCACGGCCGCACCGGCCATGGGTTCGACCGACTCGTCGAAGCGGTCATTCTGATGAGTGGCCTGGGCTTCGAGAGCGCGGGGCTCTCGATCGCACATTCAATGACGCGCGGCCTCTCCCGAATCGAAACGGCGGCCGCAGCGCCACACGGGTTGCAGGTCGCATATGCGCTGCTCGTACAGCTACAGCTCGAAGGTCGAGCACCGGACTTCATGCGCGATCTGACCGGCTTGTATGAACGCATCGGCCTGCCTGTCCGGCTGAGCGACCTGGGCCCCGGGGCCGTTACGCGGGACCACTACGAGACCGTCGCCAGATTCACGTTACAGGCGCCTCATTCGGCGAATTTCGAGCGTCCGCTCCGCGTCGAGGACCTCGTCGCGGCGATGGATGCAATCGACCACGCAACCGCCTGAGCCTCGGCATTGCGCGAATCGGGCGCGCATCCAACCCCGCATCAAAAACAACTGGAGACGTCATGACTTACCTTTCCCATCTTTCTACGTCGCGACCCGCGGCGTTACGATCGTCCTCTCATCGGCGATCGCTGATCGCATCTAGTCTAGGCAATTTGCTTGAATGGTTCGACTGGACGATCTATACGGTGGCATCCGTCTATATCGCCGGCGCGCTGTTCGACAACACGGACAAGACATCGTCGCTGCTCGGTACACTGGCCGTGTTCGCCGCGGGCTTCTTCGCTCGCCCGTTGGGCGGCATGGTGTTCGGCGCGATAGCGAACCGGGTCGGGCGCCGTTCGGTACTCTTGAGCACGATGCTGCTCATGGCGTTTGCCAGCCTCCTGATCGCCATCATCCCGTCATACGACGCGATCGGCAGCTGGGCTTCGGCTGCCTTGTTGCTCGCGCGACTCGTGCAGGGCGCGGCACACGGCGGCGAGACGACGGCGTCCTATGCGTATGTTGCCGAGATCGCCCCCGCGTCCCAGCGAGGCTTGTGGTCGAGTGCCGTATTCATTTCGGTCGGCGCCGGCTCGTTGATTGCCACGTTTTTTCTCGCGTCGTTGACGGCGTTCCTTTCACCGGATGCCATGCAGGCGTGGGGATGGCGAGTGCCGTTCGCGACGGGCGGCTTCCTCGCGATATTCGCGCTCTGGCTGCGCCGCAACATGGTGGAAAGCATCGACATCGATACATCGGCCAACACACGTCATGCGCCGTGGCCCCGGGCCAAGGTCATCCGCGAAGGCCTCAAGCTGTTCGTGTACGAAGCCGGATCGACGCTGACCTACTATACGTGGGTAACGTCCGCCGCCATCTATGCAATCACGGTCAAGCACATGGATCCGCACCGTGCGTTCACCATGAGCTGCATCGCGCAGGTGATCTATCTGATCGTGCTTCCGCTCATTGGGCGCCTTTCCGATTACACCGGGCGCAAGGTGACCACGCTCATTTCGTTGCTCGGCATCTCGATCACCATCTTTCCGCTATGGAGCCTGATTTCCAGCGAGCCATGGACTTTGCTGGCCACGCAATCAATCGGGCTCGTTCTCGTTGCGTTCATTACCGGCAGCAAGCCTGCCGCCATTTCGGAACAAGTACCGACGCGTTACCGCACTCGTCTGTTCGGCTTCTTCATTTCGCTCGCGGTGGCGCTCTTCGGTGGCACGGCATCCTATCTGAACGCGTGGCTGTATTCGATTCAAAAGGGACAGCTATTCAACGTCTATCTGATCGTGGTGGCAATCATCGCGAGTTGTGCCGTCGTGACCTGGAAGAACAACACCGGGGTAAAGCTCGACGATATCGAATGATGCCGCCGAGTGCCGGCCGATTGAGCCGAGGCGGAGCCATGCCGGGGCCCCGCCTCGGCCGCGTGCGGTCGCTCCGAGCTTACCCGTGAGCCCCTGCGCGGCTTCGACCGTCATCGTGATCCGGTCGTACGGTCCGTCCCCCTTCAGCACGATCCGGAAGATTCCCGACGCCCATTGCGGCAACGATTCGACGGCCACGCGAACCGCGCTCGGGAACACGTTGATGCCGCGCACGTTGAACATGTCGTCGGTGCGGCCGGTGACGCGGAATCGCCATGCCGTGCGGCCGTCCGGCCCGCGATCGACGCCGGTCACGGTGACGACGTCTCGCGTGCGGTAGCGAACGAGCGGCTGGCACTCCTTCTGCAAGTGCGTGCAGACGAGTTCGCCGACGGTCCCCGTCTCGATCGGCAAGCGTTGCAGCGTGGCGGGATCGACGATTTCGGCAAAGACCACGTCGCTCGCGTGATACAGCAAGTCGTTGGTCCAGTCGGTTTGCCCGCCGAGAATGCTCAGCACTTCCGACAAACCGAAGTTGGCGTTACGGATCCGGAAGCCCCACTTCTCTTCCATCGCGCTGCGCAGATCCAGATTGTCGAGCCCGGCCTCGCCGCCGAACAGGTCCAGCGTCAGCTTCAGGTCGCGAGGACGAAGGTCGGTCGATTCGCGCAGGATCTGTTCGATGAGCCCCGGATACGAAGGCGTGCACGAAATCGCGTTGATGCCGAGATTGACGATCGAATCGATCAGCAGACGCGTATTGCCCACGCCGAACGGTACGACCGTCGCGCCGGTCGCCTCCAGAATCGTGTGATCGGTAAAGCCGCCGGTCCACATGCAGTAGTTCAGGCAGTGCACCACGCGATCCGTCGGCCGCAATCCAGCGGCCCACATCGACCGCGCGCCGCCCCGTGCGACCCGGTACGCATCGGCCGCGCTGTTCGCAAGAATCAGCGGGCGTCCGGTCGTCCCGGAGGTGCGATGCAGCCGGGACACGCCCGCCTCGCCGCACGCCACGTAATCGCCGAATGGAGAGGCCGCCTCCTGGCTGATCCGGAGTTCGTCCTTCTCGGTAAAAGGCAGCTCCTGTAGCGCATCCAGCGTCACTTCTCGGTCGATCCAGCGCGACAGCTTCCCGCGATAGAACGTCGACATCGAACGGATGTAGTCCCACTGCGACGGCCATAGCGCGTCTTGATGCCGGTGCACCTGCCCGGGAGGCAGGGTTTCGAATGCTTCGTCGAAAAGCGCGTTGCCTGCGTTGACTGACGACTCCACTTTCATGTTCCCGTTTCCTTTAGCATGACGAACCCATATCGCCGACACGGCCGCGACGGCTTGCGCACTGAAACGCGAGTGCGGAACGCTCCACGATCGAGCGCGCGTGACTCGCGCTCGCCACCGAACTGGCCGCATCGGTCGCCACGACATCGAACCAGTACCGTTCGCCATCGAACGCCCGGAACGTCGCGGTGACGACAACCGGGACATCCAATGGCGTCGACGCCAGATGCGTGACATGCGTCATGCGGCCGATCGACCATTCGTCGCGCCGCATTCGCTGGCACATCGCGTCGACGCAAGCGGCTTCCATGAGGCCCATCAATGCGGACATCGACAGCACGTCGGGACCGCATGCCGCTGCGTCGCTGGAGCGACGCTCGCCCGGCTCGGGTATCCCGATCACTTTCGGGATCGACGTACGTACCGCTGGCATCGGGCGCCTCCTCAGGTTCGTTACGCTCCAGTACTGCAAAGCCCGTGCCAATATCGAATCGACCGGGAAGCGTTGTCTGGTGGGCGGGTGCGGTCGACGCGACCATCCGCCGTATTCGATCTGAACGGAAAGAATCTTTACGATCGGAAGGAAAATCGACAGTGACCGACGAGCAGGCCAGACGCGATCCGGCCAGAAAACGCGGCCTTCAGAAGGCAGGGCTGCGCCAGTGCCGCGCGCGGGTTCGATGTGGTCTGCGCGAGCCGACGTTGCAGCGCGTGCTGCTGGTCGAAACGACAGCAAAGGCTTGCTCGCTCGCCTCAAGCTCGTGCGCGGCTTCGACCAACGCCATCTCGGTATCACGCGGCAACGCGCGGCGGCATCCCGCAGGACCATCTGATACGCTGCCGCGAGTATCTTGTTCGGTAGGTCGTCGAGCACATAATGCGCGTCCGTCGCGCCGTTTTCAGCGCATGGAATCAAGCCAATCGGCCTGAATTTGAACCAACCGGCCTTCTCGAAAGCCGGGTTGGTTCATACGACGTCAATTAGTAGCGCCGGAAAGATTGGATTGTCTCAATACCAGCCGGTATCTCGACGCTCGCAGTCTGCGAACGCATTAAATTCGACAAGCGATGGCGCTCCGTGTCGAAGACATCGATATCATTGCCGTCCGCCCGATCGCTGCCAGCCTCGATCGTGCTGCTAAGCGACCTCAATTTTTCGTAACGCTTGTGGTTCTTCTGCTTTGCGTAAAAGCTTTTCCCGGTATGGAGTTGAACCTCGAAATCCTTGCCGTCAGCGGTCCGCAGCCCGACGTTAATTCCGCGATATGTACCGTCATCTTCCACGAAAGCATTGCGAACCCGCATCACCTCAAAGCCGTTCTTAGGGAAGTCCTCGAGTAGTCGCTTTGCGGACGCAGTAAACGACTCGGGTTTCAGTTTCACCGTATAGCGAAGCGCGTCGCGCACGTGCTGGGCCGCTTCGTCCAAAGTCAGGCCCCGCTCGCGTCTAATCACGTCGATTTTGCGCGCGATGGATGCCTCCTTCTTCAGCAATGACGCACGCCATTTTTCCCCCTCGGCCCATTCGCCGCCGACGCCTTTTATCAATTTCTCGACAGTCGGTGTGCACACCTTCTCCAGTTGCAAGGCCGAGCTCGCCAACGCCACAGCTCTCTGATTCGCCGGCCCCCACGCAACCATTCCACTCAAACGCGGCGCCTTCGGCTTGATATCCTTTGGACGGGCCACCTCTCGAGTCCAGTCATCGATCTCGAGCCATCCTTCCGGCTTTGGCATCGCCTTCGTCTTCTCAAGGGTACCCGCGAGCAACTTCGCTCGGTCCTCGTGCCGGCCTTCCAGCTCAAGCGCATGTGATAACTTGTACTGGTCGTGGTTGGCCTCCTTGAGCTGAAAGCTTTCAGCGGTATGGAATTGAATCTCGACGAGTCGGCGTTCTTCATTACCTTGATCGTTTGGCACGTTCAGTTCGCAGGTGACCGACACTGCGTTGAATGCCTCCGACGGCTTTCTGAAATGGTTGACCACCTTCACGCGCTCCATTCCGCTCTTCGCCAGCTCAGCGATCGCCAGGTCATACGATTTGGCAAACGTAGCCGAATCCAGCACCACGGAATATCGCACGGCGTCGTTCACGCCGGCACTCGCGTCAGCGAGCGATAGCTTGCGCACTCCGATGAAGCGCCTCAACTTCTCCTGCAGCGAACCTACGGATTTGAGCCGATGGTCCATATTCTTCAAACTGCCGCCCTCGATCTTGCCCACGACATTGGTCACTAAAGGCGTCGCGACTTTCTCGACATGCGCGGCGGTCGCTCGGATGCGCTTTGCTTCCGCCTCGATCTCCGCCTGTGACGCAGTTTGCGCGATGCGCTCACGCGGAGTGAGCGATCGCGCCAACAGACCGAAGCGCTGCTGCTGCTCGATCGAGGTTTCCATGACGGCTGCAGCCATGGAAGGCATCTTACGCAATTGTTCCAACGCGCTATCGGCATCGAAGCGGTCATCTCGCAACAGGCGCGCTGTCTCTTTTCCGTAGGGAACCGTCCTGACACGTTCGTCGTATTGCTTCTCGACACGTTCGAACAACGCCATGACCGACATGAAGGTCTCCGTCCCGGTGTTCGATTTGAGCGCATCAGTACCCACTTTGACTGCCAGCGTCAGCAGATTGCGCGCCGTAAGTTCGACTTCTCCTTTCACATAGCCAGGTTGCCCTTGCGGGAATTTCGATGCCGGCAGGCGACACACGGGATAGTGATCGAGGATTGCGGCGATTCGATCGACGGGCGCTTGGGCCTTGCCGTAGCTCTCCGCCAATTCCGGAAACCGCTTTTGAAGTTCAGCACCGGTCGAAACGGCTGGCGTTGCCTTCTCACCGTCCAGCGTCCGCCGCCAATCGGCGATGGCCCCGTGCAATAGTTCAGCGACCTCCTTGGCGACAGGATGATGAGCCGCCTCGACGGCCTGCTGCGCCGCCTCGAACTGCTCGTCGAGCATCGCGCGATTCGGGCTGCTGTCCGAAATCAGATCCTGCAACGTATTGCGAAGATCGCGATCGACACCGTCATAGGTACCGAACATCCAGTCCTCCGCCATTTTGTGACGCAATGCCTCAGGTTGCGCCATAAAGCGGACGGCCGCCATGCTGGCCTTGCCTACGAGCGCATCTCCCTGTTGGGCGTCGATGATGTTTCGCGCACGCCCCGCGTGGTAGTGACGATCCGAATCAAAGGCCGTCTGTGCCGTCTTCGGCGGCTTAAACGAGCGATGTACGCCCTTGCGACTTGCGCGATCCGTTACAACTTTCGCGATGTGTTCGGTGAGTTTGGGATAACCGGCAAATACATATGCGTCATCTCCATCGGTGTCCATGTCCCGCTTGCGCAACTCTCTGATCGGCACCGCGCCTAGTTCGCCAGGCAACAGCAGATCCTTCACACGAAGGCTGCCCGTTGTCGTCATCGACGTGGGCGATTGCGCGCGGTTTCGAGATTCCGTCCAAGTAGACAGCGTCTTCATGTCTTCCGTGGAACATGCTAGATCAAGGTGCTGGTACGCCTCTGGCCAGGATCCTTTCGGCGGAATAATCAGCATCCCTTTGCTATGGAGAATGTCTGCATCCGACTGCTTGGCGTCATCGAAGCCCGCATAACTATATTGGATCGCAAAGCAGTCGTTACTCAGGAACTTCGCCGTGACATCGCCAGACCCTATCGTCTTCACACGGTCTTCCTCAATAGGCAACAAGTTTTCCTTGTCGTACGGCGGCTTCCCCAGCAGGACGGCACCGCCCTTTTTGTCGAACGTCTCGCCCTTTTGCCTGGGTAGGTGGAGGTTGTCGTCGGCAGACGGCACCGCCCGGATCTTGCGCCCTTCGTAGCCGCCGTTGACGAGCAATCGATACTGCTCGAGCTTTGTGACGTTGTCCGGATCCAGAGGACCAGGCCGGCGCGCGTCGAGCCCCGGTGCCTTGCCGACAACCGTCGTTGCCTTGACCAGTTCATTCAGCTTTTCCTCGATAAGATCGCTCGCCTCCTTGACCGCTGCTTCGTCGCGAGGGAAGTGCTGTAGCGCCTGGGGAGCCATGTAACTGGGCTCTTGCTTGAACGACTCGATTAGCTTGCGCTGTGCTTGGTCGGCGTGGCCATCTCGACAAGCGGTCCACGCATTGATGAGCTCAGCCACGACCGGAATCTGCATGGCGGCCTCGTAGCGCAAGAACCCGCAACCGTCGTTCGGACATAGCTTTATTTCCTTGCCGGAGGCGGGATCCACCGGCTTGAACGGATGTTCCGGTCCGGGCACGTCCGGGAACCAGCCAATCCTCACCGTCCCTTCCACGGCGTGGTCGGCGGGCACGATCTCGAGTAGAGAGCGCTGAATTCGCGACCAATCCTCTCGCTGCGGCCCCAGCTTTGAGACCAGCTTCATAAATGGGCTCGTCGGCGCGCTGTCCGAGTACCGAATCGCCGGAAGCCGGCCGTATCCACGCTTTGAACCCGCCAGGATGGCTTGCGGACGCATACTCGGCACCTTCAAATGGCTGCCGCCGAACATATCGAAGCGCCACTGCTCGCCGTTGTGGTTGATCGTGCGCGCCAGCATGAAGGGGCTCAAGGGACCAGGTAGCTTGACTTCTGTCACAGGCTGGCCCGTCAAGCGTGAATAGAAGGAATACTGGGGTCCACCTTCGGACTCTTCGCTCCGCAACGTCTTGCCGGTCATATCAATGAGCGTGTAGTGCGGCGATCCTTCTCCTGGCCGAACCGGACGCAGCGTGCCTGGCTTCGTCTTCATGCTCGCCTGCAGCTTATCGAGGTCGAGCGGAATGGGTTTGCTCTTTGCCGTCAACAAAGCTTCATCTCTGCGCATACGAACATCCAGCGCATTGAGAATGTCGTCGCCGACTTCGATCTGCGCAATGAGATTCCAACTCATCTCCTGCAGATCGGTGGTGACCGTGTCGCGCGTGCGCTCGAGCAGGCTTTCGACCCAACCTTTTAGCTCCGCACGCTGCTGTGCCACCTCGGTACGTGGCGCGTCTACCCAGCGCGTTTTCCACAAGCTTTGCGTGATCGCAAACGACTTCAGGATGTGCACGAAAGTCAGGGCGGGGCGACGCGTATCGAACTGTTCTGCCGGC
This sequence comes from Burkholderia sp. AU44665, assembly GCF_030504405.1. NCBI lineage: Bacteria > Pseudomonadati > Pseudomonadota > Betaproteobacteria > Burkholderiales > Burkholderiaceae > Burkholderia > Burkholderia sp. AU44665. The sequence continues at coordinate 50,291 of NZ_JAUJRI010000023.1, forward strand.
TCGCCAGTAGCAGACTGATCCTCTCGACTATTTCCGGGTGTGGAATCTGCCTGATCCAACAACAATTGAATCTTACGATCCGCAATCGGCTTTAGCCGATCCATCAGCTTTAGTGCGGCTTTGCGATGACGCACGAGTTCCGGGCTTCGCTGTACCGGCACGAGGCCCATGCACAGTGTTCCCAGCGACTCCAGGTTTTCGCCGCGCAGGGCGTCCGTGTCGATCAACGCATGGACGCGTCCAAGGGCAGTCGGGACGAGCGGCTTCATCGCCTTCTGCATGTTGGCCGAACCTAGCGCCTTGAAGATAACGCCGATATGTTTGGCGGAAGCTGTTCCGAGCAGCTCGCTCTTGTGCGTGTCGAGATGGGCCGCAAGCATGTGCAGACATGTCTGCGAAAGAGCTTGTAGATCGTCGGCACTATCGTCCGCCGAATGGAGGCGTGACATCGCATTCGCGAGTTGCGCGAGCGACACCATGTTGAACTCGCTCCATTGCCGCTTGCCCTCGGATAGCGTTTCGGCGATGGCCTGCAAAGCGGTGGTGCATGCCGGCTCACGAGGCCAGCGACTCAACGCGTTGGCGATCGTGGCAAGCGAACGCGCTTCAAATTTCTCCGGATAGGCAAATTCAGCACGGCGCTCGATGAGCGCCTCGGCAAGCGCCCGTCCACCTGCAACACACTGCTCATCGTCAGGCCATTTACTCAGTGCGACGAGCGTGTTCGACAGTCCCTGATCGTTGAACGTCGCGCAAAGACCGTCGTCCTCATGGATCCGCTGACCAAGCGCACCGGCGACCTTTAGGGCGGCCGGCTCGGCGGTCCAATGGGACAAGGCGTTAAGCGTGTTGCTGACGTCCTCGCTGTTCATCGCGTTGAGCTTGGACCTGTCTTGATCAAGTTGCCTTGCCAACTCCCGAGCAGCTTCTGCACTACCTGGAAGATCCGGCATCTTGCTGAGCGCGTTCAGCGTCCCACTCATTTGATGAGCAGAAAAGCCTTTGCGTAACTCTGCATCGCCGACGAGGCGTGCGGTTAATGCGGCAGCAAGTTCTGTACAGGAGTCGTACTGCGGGAATTTGCACAGCGCGACGAGCATGCCTGAAATTTCCTGTGCACCGGCAGTAGCGATTGCCTCCTCGTCACTGCGCAAGCGTTGGGCGATCTCGCGGGCCCCGTCGGGGAATTCCAGGACATGTGCAAGCCGCGCCATTGCAGATAGCGCATTGAGGGAATCCAACGGGTGCTTCACCAGGTCGCCTTCTGCACGCAAGCGACGAATCAGAGTAAGTGCCGCATCGCGGCACTGGTCGTCTTCCGGCCAATAACTGAGCGCATTCGCTGTCAAACTGACGTGGCCCCCAGTGAGGCGACGGGCTAACGGACCTTGATCGTTTTCACTCGGCACGAGAACGCCCGCCAGTGCGCGAGCCGCCTGCATACATCCGGGGTGCTTCGCCCACGTCCGCAATGCATTGAGCGTTTGAACCGCCTCCTGCTGGTTGAAAGAGCGTACGACGCTCGGATCGGTCGCGATGCGCGGAATGAGCGTGAGCGCGGCTTCCTTGCAATAGGGCAAATCCGGCCATTTCGACAGCGCGCCTAATACGTTGCTGATCTCCTGTTCATTGAAGCCGACCTGAAGGTCGCGTTCAGAAACGATACGCTCGGCAAGCGTGCTCGCGACCGCCTTGCAGACAGCCTGCTCCGGCCATTTCGATAGGGCGGTCAACGCATTCGCAAGGGACTGCTCTTGCAGCTTTTCCCGCAATGCCGGCTCGTTTTTGAGGCGATCAGTAAGCGCTTGCGCGACTTCGATACAGGGGCGCGCCGAAGGCCATTTGCTGACGATATTAAGTACGCTGGCGACTTCCTGTGCGCTCAGCTGACTGCGCAGCGCGGACTCGTTTTGCAGACGCTCGACAAGAAGCCGTAAGCCCGTTTGCGATGGGTCTTTGAGTCCGTCTCGCGCCAGCGACGCGAGGGCGTTGCTAACACCCTGCGGCGACAGATCGGCAAGGATCGTACTGCTGTTGTTCAAGCGTGCGGCGACATTTTCGGTTGCCGCCGCGCACAAAGGATCTCCCGGCCACTTGGCAAGCGCGCCGAGCACGTTGCTTACGCCTTGCGCGTCCAGCGTCGTCGCCAACGTCGGCGTGCTCGCGAGACGCTGAGCAAGATTCGCTGCCGCTTGCGCACATTGGGAGACATCAGCACTTTGCGAAAATGCATTGAGTGCCATACTGAGGCCCTGTCCTTCCAGTCTGGCGAGGCAGTCCCCGTCTTCCAGCAGAACATTTGCGACATGGGATAGCGCCGCATTACGCGGTTCGCTCGGGAGCTTCGAAAACGCGTTGAGCAGAAGTGCCGTCACCTTTAGATCCCTAAAGTCCGCGTCTCCCCCACGTCCCATCACCTCGCGAGCGATTTTCTCGATTGCACCCAGAGCTGCGGGAAGACGTTCGAACTTGCTCAGCCGGTTCGACAAGTGGGCCAGGTGATAGACGGACCCACCATTCAACCACTCCGCCTTGACCAAGTAGTGCGCCACATCCTCTATGCGCTGCTCGACCTGCGGGTCTTGCAGAGGCTCGTGCCGGCCGTCCCCCGAGCGCAGCGTGCATTTGTCGAGCGCGTCCACATACCGGCCAAGCAAAAACAGCGACACATCTGTCTTGCCCTCCGGATCCAGAAAGGCGAGCGCCCTCGGATGCCCCTTTTTCCCTGCAAGCACGTTGGCGGTCGCAAGGTCCAGCACGTCCGCGCGTGAATATCTGGCGGTATGTTGCAAATAGAGCTGTTGCCGCTTGCGCTGTTCGAGCAGGACCTTCGCATCGAGGCCACCAACAGGACGGTAGGCGATTGCCTCCCGAGATGGCCCTTTCCTCGCAAAGTCGTAATCAACCCTGCGAACTCCCCGCTGCGACCCGGCGAGGCGCTGAGGCCGCGCTGGCACCGGTTGGGTAGCATGTTCACCAAGCGTACCTGTTCCGGTCCCTGAGAATACAGAGGGCCTGCGGGGCGTACGGGAAAGGTTTATGAAATTGCCCGACTGCCGAATGGAGCCGGAACCTATGGACGCCGTGTTCTCGGATCGGGTATTTGCTCGCGACTGGAAATTCCCCGGCATCCCTGCTGGCCGAAACACGGCTCGCGGTTGCGAAGCAACTGAAGACGATGGCGACAAATTTTCCGGCGTTGTATCTGCTTCCCTCGAAATGCTGGGGGAGTTCGAAACCTTTGGTCTCATGGCATTGGCCTCCGTAGGCATCGCGGTCTAAAGACGCTACAGTAATGAGGTCGTGCGCATCGTCAGGTACTCGCGCGAAGAAATGTGCCACCAGGCGCAACGAAGCCGCCGCATCTTGTGCCATGCAGCACGTCTTCCGGAAAGCGAAAACCGGGTCGCGTGGCTCGCGCTGCGGGAGGCGGCTCGCAGTGCGTATGTTGTGGCGTCCAACTCGTCACTGTAATGCCGGCGCACTTCGCCGCTTGCCTATCCAGCGGATCTGTAATCCGCTCGGTTCCTGAGAGACGGTTTCATCAAGACGGCTCGACGCGCCGGAGGGTATTCCAGCAGATCAGGCAGCGACCGAGTTTGAGGAACGCGCCGTGAACGTCCGTACGTCGCTCGAAACGAATACGGAGGCGACGGAAGCGATGCAGCCAAGCATGCGTGCGTTCAACGACCCAGCGCTATTTGCCAGGGCCACAGCCATGTCCGGTACTGCGCATGGCGATCACCGGTTCGATACCCTGCTCGCACTGAGTGGATTTCCGGCCTAGGTCTTTTTGCACATTGCCTCCCTTCATCCAAGTGCGACCTTTTTCGTATGCCGACACCAGGATGGAGTTTTCACCCGCCTGCCCGTCGACCAAAAAGTGACCCCACTAACATCACAGGATTGCATTTTCACACTTCATGTTATTTTATTATCATATTTCGTGAACCGCCGACCACGCGCGCGGTCGCCCCCCTATACCAAGGAAGAGACAACAGATGGAGACAATCGCCGTCATCGGCAGCAACATGGTCGACCTCGTGACCTATGTCGCGCGCATGCCCGTTCGGGGCGAAACGCTCGAGGCGCCGAACTTCGAACTCGGCTGCGGCGGCAAGGGCGCGAACCAGGCCGTCGCGGCCGCGCGGCTCGGTGCGCGCGTCGTGATGGTCACGAAGGTCGGCGACGACGTGTTCGCCGACAACACGATCCGCAACTTCGAGCGCGAAGGCATCGACACCACGCACGTGCGCAAGGTCGCCGGCGTGTCGAGCGGCGTCGCACCGATCTTCGTCGAGCCCGATTCGAGCAACAGCATCCTGATCGTCAAGGGCGCGAACCGCCACCTGCGGCCCGCCGACATCGACGCGACCGCGCCGATGCTCGCCGAATGCGCGCTGATCGTGCTTCAGCTCGAAATCGAGCTCGACACCGTCTATTACGCAATCGAATTCGGCGCGCGGCACGGCATTCCGGTGTTGCTGAACCCCGCGCCCGCCGTGGCCGACCTCGATTTCGAACGCATCCGTTCCGTCGAATTCTTCGTGCCGAACGAAACCGAGCTCGCGATCGTGTCGGGCATGCCGGTCGATTCGCGCGAGCGTGCCACCCGTGCCGCCGAAGCGCTGGTCGCGCGCGGGCTCAAGCACGTGCTCGTCACGCTCGGCAGCAACGGCTCGCTGCTGGTGTCGCGCGACGGCGCGCGGCACGTGCCGGGTGTCCCGGTCGACGCGCGCGACACGACGGGCGCCGGCGACGCGTATATCGGCTGCTTCGCGCGCTGCTATGCCGCGTCGCGCGACGCGCTCGACGCGATGCGCCACGCGTCCGCGTACGCCGCGCATTCGGTCACGGGCCTCGGCACGCAGAAGTCGTACGCCGACGCCGCGACGTTCGAACGCTTCCTCCGCGACGCCGGCCTCTGACCGGCGCCTTCATCGACGAGACATTGGGAAGGAGACACCCATGAGCCGAGCCCGGATCGAACACGCCCCCGACGGCTATTACCTGAACCGCACGCCGCTTTTCGCGTTCACGCTGCTGTGCTGCCTGTTCGCGCTGTGGGGCACCGCCGCGAACCTGAACGACGTGCTGATCGCGCAGTTCAAGAAATCGTTCTTCCTGTCCGATTTCGAATCGGCGTTCGTGCAGTCCGCGTTCTATCTCGGCTACTTCTTCCTCGCGATTCCGGCCGCGACCGTCGTGAAGAAGTTCAGCTACAAGACGACGATCCTCGTCGGCCTGCTGCTCTACACGACCGGCTGCCTGCTGTTCTTCCCTGCCGCGTCGATGGCGAAGTACGGGATGTTCCTCGTCGCGCTGTTCGTGATCGCCGCGGGCCTGTCGTTTCTCGAAACGGCATCGAATTCGTATTCGACGCTGATGGGCCCGCGCGACACCAGCACGCGGCGCCTGAACATCTCGCAGACGTTCTATCCGTTCGGCGCGATGGCCGGCGTCTACATGGGCAGCTTCCTGATCTTCAAGGAAGGCGACGCGTCGCATGCGCAACTCGCGGCGATGTCGGCCGCCGACGCGCACAGGCACCAGCTCGCGATGATCCAGGCCACGCTCGAACCGTACAAGTGGCTGATCGTCGTGCTCGTCGCCGTGTTCATCGTGTTCGCGCTCACGCCGTACCCGGCGTGCAAGGGCAACGGCGCGGGCGCGCTCACGCACCGGATCGACGCGCGCGGCACGCTCGCGCGCCTGTTCGGCAACCGGCGCTTCGTCGCGGGCGTGGTCGCGCAATTCCTGTATGTGGGCGCGCAGGTCGGCGTGTGGAGCTTCACGATCCGGCTCGCGATGCAGATCGGCGGCCTCACCGAGCGCGGCGCATCGCGCTACCTGCTCGCGACGTTCTTCGCGTTCTTCGTCGGCAAGCTGGTCGCGACGCTCGTGATGAAACGCGTCGGCCCGGCCAAGGTGCTGATCGTCTACGGCATCCTGTGCATCGCGCTGCTCGCGTACACGATCGGCGTGCATGACATCACCGCCGTGTATGCGGCCGTGTGCGTGAGCGTGTTCCTCGGCCCGTGCTGGCCGACGATCTACGGCCTGACGATCGACGGCCTCGGCAAGGACACCGAATACGGCGGCTCGATCCTCGTGATGAGCATCGTCGGCGGCGCGGTCGTGCCGCTGATCCAGGGGCTGATCTCCGATCACACCGGCGGCAACATGCAGCTCGCGTTCGTCGTGCCGCTCGCATGCTTCGTCGTGATCGTCTACTACGGCTTCTACTGCCTGCGCCACCTGCCGGCCGCCACGCCCGACGCGGCGGCCGACGGCCATGCGCCCGCGCGCTACGCCGCGACGCGCAACACGTCGGGAGCGTGACCATGCGGGGCGAGATCGAACTGCGGCGCGACGACTTCCGCGAAGCGCCGCGCACGCTGTACCGCACCGACGGCCTCACCGTCACCGCGTTCGCGTATCCGTCCGGCGTCGAGGCGCTGAAGCTCGACAACCGCCGCGGGCACCTCGTCGTGCTGCCGTATCTCGGCCAGATGATCTGGGCCGCCGAATTCGACGGCCGCGACCTGACGATGAAGCACATGTTCCGGCAGCCGAAGCGCGCGGCGTCGATCATCGATACCTACGGCTGCTTCATGTTCCACAGCGGGCTGCTGCGCAACGGCTGCCCGGGGCCGGACGATACGCACGCGCTGCACGGCGAGATGCCGTGCGCGCCGATGGACCGCGCGAGCCTCGTCGTCGGCTCGGATGCGCACGGCGCGACGGTCGAAGTGACCGGCGAATACGAATACGTGCAGGGCTTCGGCAGTCACTACGTCGCGCGTCCGTCGGTGCGGCTGGCCGAGCACGATGCGCGGATGACGATCGCGATGGACGTGACGAACCTCGGCGGCACGCCGATGGACCTGATGTACATGGTCCACCTGAACTACGCGTACGTGCCGGGCGGGCGCTTCGTGCAAGCGTTGCGTCCGAGCGGGCTGCGGCTGCGCGACAGCGTGCCGGCCCACGTGAAGCCGACCGCCGCGTGGCGCGACTACACGGCCACGCTCGCGCGCGATCCGGCGCGGCTCGCGACGCTCGATGCGCCCGCGCTGTACGACCCCGAAATCGTGTTCTTCATGAACGACGTTGAAACGGACGCCGACGGCGTCGTGCATTTCCGGCTCGTGCATCCGGACGGCGGCGCGTTCCACACCTCATACCGCCCCGAACAATTTCCGCATGCGACGCGCTGGATCCTGCACAACGCGGACCAACAGGTCGCTGCGTTCGCGCTGCCGTCGACCTGCGAGCCGGAGGGTTACGAAGCCGAACGCCGCAAAGGCCACGTCGCGGCGCTGGCGGCGGGCGCATCGCGCCGCTTCGAAGTGCTGACGGGCTACCTCGGCCCGGCGGAAGCCCGCAATGCGTGATGCGATGAGAGGCGCGATGAGAAGCGCGATGAGAAGCGCGCTGCATGGCGCGCCGCACGCCCGCGCCGCATCACGTCACGAGCGCGATCCCGTGCTCGCGGATCGCCGTTTCGTAGCGACGGCTCAGCTCCCCGTCCGAGATCACGTAGTTGAAATCGGTCAGTTCGGCGAAATAGGCCGCGCGCACTTCGTCGAATTTCGTGTGATCGACCAGCAGGAAGCGGTTCTGCGCGCGCGCCATCACTTTCTTCTTCGCGTCGACTTCGTGGAAGTTGAAGCACGTGACGCCGCAGCGCTCGCTCACGCCGGCCGCCGAAATGAACGCCTTCGACACGCGCACCGAATCGAGGATGCCCGTTTCGGCGACCGATTCGAACACCATGTTCTGGCGGTGATACGCGCCGCCGCACAGGATCACGTTGCAATGCGGCTTCTGCTGCAGCTTCGCGAACACGTTCAGCGAATTGCACACCGCGGTGAATTCGAGGTCGTCCGGAATGAAGTCGACGATGAACGGCGTGGTCGACCCGCAGTCGACGAAGATCGTGTCGCCGGTCGTCACGAATTGCGCGGCGAGCTTGCCGATGCGGCGCTTTTCCTCCGTCTGCCGGTTGTTCTCGGCGCTGATCAGGTATTCGCCGATGTCGCTGCGCTGCGCGGCGAAATGGCGCGTCACGTAGCCGCCGATCAGGCTCAAGCCGTGCGGGTTGTCCGCGAGATCGCGACGGATCGTCATTTCGGACACGCCGAACAGTTCGGCGACTTCCCTCAGATGAATCGCGTTCTGCCCTTGCAGCACGTTCATCAAGGTCTTGATCCGTTCGCCCTTCTTTGTTTCCATGCCGGTATCCTGCGTGCCCGCCGCGTGAGTCGTTCGTCGTGCCGGGCGCGCGGGCCCGGCCGGAATGTCGTATTTGTAACAAACCGATGTGAAAACATCAACTTTCCGTGTGCCCTTTCCGCACACGATCCGTGGAGTCCTGACACATGCCGCTTTCCAACGCCCAGCTCGCCCAAACCATCGATCACACGCTGCTCGCGCCCGACGCGAGCGACGCGCAGATCCGCGAGCTCTGCCGCCAGGCGGCCGAGCATCGTTTTTACTCGGTCTGCGTGAATTCGGCGAACGTGCCGCTCGCCGCGCGCGAGCTGGCTGAAACCGGCGTGCTCGTCTGCGCCGTGGTCGGCTTTCCGCTCGGCGCGGGGTTGTCCGCCGCGAAGGCATTCGAAGCCACCGCCGCGATCGCGGCGGGCGCCGGCGAGATCGACATGGTGATCAACATCGGCGCGCTGAAAAGCGGCCGCGCCGACGACGTGAAGGCCGACATCGACGCCGTGCATCGCGCGTGCGGCACGGTGCCGCTGAAGGTGATCCTCGAAACGGGGCTGCTGACCGACGACGAGAAGGTGCGCGTGTGCGAGATGTGCCGCGATCTCGGCGTCGCGTTCGTGAAGACGTCGACCGGGTTCGGCCACGGCGGCGCGACGCTCGCCGATGTCGCGCTGATGCGCCGCACCGTCGGGCCGACGCTCGGCGTGAAGGCGTCGGGCGGCGTGCGCGATCGCGCGGCCGCGCTGGCGATGCTCGAAGCCGGCGCGACGCGGCTCGGGACGAGTTCAGGCGTGGCAATCGTGACCGACCAGGGCGGCGGCGGGTCGGGGTACTGACGCGCGAACGGCGGGCCTTTGCGCGCGTACGTCATGCGTCGGGCTCGGCCGTCGGAATCCATTGCACAAGCGGCAGCACGCGGCGCGCCGATGGCAAAATACGCGCGCCGTTCGTCTAAAGCTTCGCCGCCTCTTCCGAGCATGCGACAACCCCGGCACAATGCCGCCCATGCGCAACGACAACGCCTTCATTTACCCGTCCACCGGCCTCGCCGGGCGGCTCGCCAACCGGATGGTCGCGAGCCGTCCCTTGCTGCGCGCACGCCGCGCGCTGCTGTCGCGGCTGCCGTTCCTGCAGCTCGCGAGCGACGTCGAGCATGTCGTGTATTGCACGTGGGTCGTCGACGTCGCGGCCGTCGAGCATCTCGTGCCGCGCGGCGTCACACTCGCGAGCCGAGGCGGCCGCACGCTGTTCACGACGCTCACCTACCGGCATCGCCACTTCGGCCCGCGTCTCGCCGGGCCGCTGCGCCGCGTGTTTCCGTCGCCGCTGCAAAGCAACTGGCGGCTCTACGTCGACGCGCTGCCGGACGGCGTGCCGGCCGAGCGCACCGTGCTGTTCGTGAAGAACGTGTTCGACCACCCGCTCTATGCGCTCGGCAGCCGGCTGTTCAGCGACGCGCTGCCGTCGCATCTCGCGCGGCCCTTCACGCATGCGGCGCGCGACGGACGCTACGACACGCGGCTGGCGGCAAGCGGTGGCAGCGCACCCGACTTCCGCTGCACGGCCGAAGCGTCGCACGACCGGACGCTGCCCGCCGCCTTCGCACCGTTCTTCGACGACTGGCGCGCGGCCGTGGCCGCGCTGTCGCTGCAGCACGCGGCCGTCGCCCACGTCGAGGACTGCGACCGCCTCGCGTATGCGTCGATCGACCTGCCGATCGACGTCGACGCGGTGCGACCGCTGAAGACGGTCGGCCCCGTCGGCGGCGGCGACTTTCTCGCCCGCATCGGCGCGACCGGCGAACCGCTGTGCTTCGTCGTGCCCGACGTCGCATTCCGCGTCCTGTCCGAGCGGCTGCTGTAGCGCGACCTGTCGGTACACGACGCGTCATCACGCCGCGCGCGCCATACAAAGCACGCGGCCGCCCGAAGGCGGCCGCATGAAACACCATGGGACAACCGGCTTACTTGCCGTAGTCGTACACGCCGCGCCCGGTCTTCCTCCCGAGCCGCCCTGCCGACACCATCTCGCGCAGCAGCGGGCACGCGCGATACTTCGGATCGCCGAAGTCCTTCGCGAACACGTCCATCACCGCGAGGCACACGTCGAGGCCCACGAGGTCGGCCAGCGCGAGCGGCCCGATCGGGTGGTTCGCGCCGAGCTTCATCCCCGCGTCGATCTCCTCGGCCGACGCGATGCCTTCGGCCAGCACGAAGAACGCTTCGTTGATCATCGGCACGAGGATCCGGTTCACGACGAAGCCCGGCGAATTGCGCACGCCGATCGGCGACTTGTCGAAACGCTCGGTCAGCGCGCGCACGGCCGACGCGGTCGCGTCGCTCGTCTGCAGCCCGCGAATGATCTCGACGAGCGGCATCAGCGGCACCGGGTTGAAGAAGTGCATGCCGAGGAAACGCGACGGATCGGCGAGCGGCGCCGCGAGCGTGGTGATCGAGATCGACGACGTGTTGGTCGCGATGATCGCGTCCGGGCGCGCGACGGCCTCGATCTGCTTCAGGATGCGGCCCTTCAGCTCGACGTTCTCGGTCGCGGCCTCGATCACGATGTCGACCGCGGCGAGCGTCGCGTAGTCGGTCGACGTCGTGATGCGCGCGAGCGCCGCGTCACGCGTGGCCGCGTCGAGCTTGTCCTTCGACACGAGCCGCTCGAGGCTGCCCTTCAGCGTCGCGAGGCCCTTGTCGAGCGCGGCGTCGCTGACGTCGATCATCACGACGTTCAGTCCTGCAACGGCAGCGGTTTGCGCAATGCCGTTACCCATGGTTCCGGCGCCCACGACGCCGACGGTTTCGATGGCCATGACGATTCCTGTGTATTCGGAGGCTGGGCGGTCGATTATCAGATGTTCTCGAAGATCGCCGCAATCCCCTGGCCGCCGCCGATACACATCGTCACGAGCGCGTAACGCCCGCCGATGCGCTTCAGCTCGTACAGCGCCTTCACCGTGATCAGCGCGCCGGTCGCGCCGATCGGGTGACCGAGCGAGATGCCCGAGCCGTTCGGGTTGACCTTGGCCGGATCGAGGCCGAGTTCCTGCGTGACCGCGCACGCCTGCGCGGCGAACGCCTCGTTCGCTTCGATCACGTCGAGATCGGTGATCTTCAGGCCGGCGCGTTCGAGCGCCTTCTGCGTGGCCGGCACCGGGCCGATACCCATGTACGCCGGATCGACGCCCGCGTGCGCATACGCGACGAGGCGGGCGAGCGGCTTCACGCCCTGCGCGCGCGCGGCGTCCGCGCTCATCATCAGCACGGCGGCGGCCGCATCGTTGATGCCCGACGCGTTGCCGGCCGTCACGGTACCGTTCTCCTTCGCGAACACCGGCTTGAGCTTCGTGAAATCGTCAGCGCTCGCGTCGTGACGCACGTGTTCGTCGGTGTCGAACGCGACCTCGCCCTTCTTCGTGCGGATCGAGATCGGCAGGATCTGGTCCTTGAAGCGGCCTTCCGCGATCGCGCGCGCCGCGCGACGATGCGATTCGAGCGCCAGCGCGTCCTGCGCTTCACGCGAGATGTCGTATTTCCTCGCGACGTTCTCGGCCGTCACGCCCATGTGGATCGTCTGGAACGGATCGTGCAGCGCGCCGAGCATCATGTCGACGAGCTTCGCGTCGCCCATGCGCTGGCCGAAGCGCGCGGCCGGCACGGTGTACGGCGCGCGGCTCATGCTTTCCGAGCCGCCGCCGATCGCGACGTCGGCGTCGCCGAGCATGATCGTCTGCGCGGCCGATACGATCGCCTGCAGGCCGGAGCCGCACAGGCGGTTCACGGTCAGCGCCGGCGTGTGCTGCGCGACGCCGCCGTTGATCGCCGCGACGCGCGCGAGATACATGTCCTTCGGCTCGGTGTTCACGACGTGGCCGAATACGACATGGCCGACCGCATCGCCGGGCACGTTCGCGCGCGACAGCACTTCGGCAACCACCTTCGCGCCGAGGTCGGTCGGCGAGAAATCCTTCAGGCTCCCGCCGAAATCGCCGATCGCGGTACGGACACCGCTCACCACCACGACTTCCTTCGCTGCATTGCTCATCGTCTCACTCCGGTTCGTTCGCGCCCGCGGGCGCGGGGATGCGTTTGCGTTACATGTTCGGGTAATTCGGCCCGCCGCCGCCTTCGGGCGTGACCCACACGATGTTCTGCGTCGGGTCCTTGATGTCGCAGGTCTTGCAGTGCACGCAGTTCTGCGCGTTGATCACGAGCCGATCGCCGCCGTCTTCGTTCTTCACGAACTCGTACACCGCCGCCGGGCAGAAACGCGCCTCCGGCCCTGCGTACGTACGCAGGTTCACGTTCACCGGCACGCTCGCGTCCTTCAGCGTCAGGTGCGCCGGCTGGTTTTCCTCGTGGTTCGTGTTCGAGATGAACACCGACGAGAGGCGATCGAACGTCAGCTTGCCGTCCGGCTTCGGATATTCGATCGGCTCGCACTGCGACGCCGGCTTCAGCATCTCGTGGTCCGCGTGCTGGTGATGCAGCGTCCACGGCACGTTGCCGCCCATCACCTTCTGCTCGATCCCGACCATCAGCGTGCCCAGATACAGGCCCTTGGCCATCCACTGCTTGAAGTTGCGCGCGCGGTACAGCTCCGTGTACAGCCACGATTGCTTGAACGCGTCCGGGTACGCGTTGAGCTCGTCCGACTGACGCCCGGCCTGCACCGCGTCGAATGCCGCATCGGCCGCCAGCATCCCGGTCTTGATCGCCGCATGGCTGCCCTTGATCCGCGATGCGTTCAAAAAGCCCGCGTCGTCGCCGATCAGCGCGCCGCCCGGGAACACCGTCTTCGGCAGCGACAGCAGGCCGCCCGCCGTGATCGCGCGCGCGCCGTACGACACGCGCTTGCCGCCTTCGAGGAACGCGCGGATCGACGGATGCGTCTTGTAGCGCTGGAATTCCTCGAACGGCGACAGGTACGGGTTCGTGTAGCCGAGGCCCACCACGAAGCCGACCACGACCTGGTTGTTGTCCATGTGATACAGGAACGAGCCGCCGTACGTATCGGACTTCAGCGGCCAGCCGGCCGTGTGGATCACGAGGCCCGGCTTGTGCTTGGCCGGATCGATTTCCCACAGTTCCTTGATGCCGATCCCGTACGCCTGCGGATCCGCGTTCGCGTCGAGCTTGAACTTCGCGATCAACTGACGGCCGAGGTGGCCGCGGCAGCCTTCGGCGAACAGCGTGTACTTCGCGTGCAGCTCCATGCCGAGCTGGAAGTTCTCGGTCGGCTCGCCGTCCTTGCCCACGCCCATGTTGCCGGTGGCGACGCCTTTGACCGAACCGTCGTCGTTGTAGAGGATCTCCGCGGCGGGGAAGCCCGGGAAGATCTCGACGCCCAGCGCCTCGGCCTGCTGGCCGAGCCAGCGCGTGACGTTGCCCAGCGAGATCACGTAGTTGCCGTGATTCTTGAAGTTGTCGGGCAGCGCCCAGTTCGGCGTCGTGACCGCGCTCTTCTCGGACAGGAACAGGAAACGGTCTTCCGTCACCTCGACGTCGAGCGGCGCGCCGCGTTCTTTCCAGTCGGGAAACAGCTCGGTGATCGCGCGCGGGTCCATCACCGCGCCCGACAGGATGTGCGCGCCGATCTCGGAACCTTTCTCGAGCACGCACACGCCGATCTCGGCGCCTTTCTCGGCGGCCAGCTGCTTGAGCCGGATCGCCGCCGACAGCCCGGCGGGGCCGCCGCCGACGATCACGACGTCGTATTCCATCGATTCGCGCGGGCCGTATTGCGCGAGCAAGTCCTGTGTGGTCAAAATCCTGTCTCCTGCTGCGTCCCGACCGTCAGCGGTCAGAACTGGTCTTCCGTCAACGCGAGCACGCTCTCGTTGCCCTTCGCGCCGACGATCGACGCTTCGAGCGCACCCGCCTGCACGAGCACGTGCTCCGCATAGCATTGCGCGATCGCGATCTTCGCGTCGAAGAACGCCGTGTCGCTCGCACGGTTCGCGTGCGCGGCCAGCAGCGCACGCGCCATCTGCCAGCCGCACAGCACGACGCCCGCGAGCTTCAGATACGGCACGCTGCCCGCGAACACCGCGTTCGGGTCCTGCTTCGCGTTCGCGAGCACGTAGTCGACCACCGCCGACAACGCGCGCGCGCCCTTCTCCAGTTGCGCCTTCATCGACGCGGCCGCCGCGCCGTCGATCTTGCCGAGCGCCGCGACGGTCTCGCCGATCTCCGCGATCAGCGCCTTCGCGACCGCGCCGCCGTCGCGCAGCGTCTTGCGGCCGACGAGGTCGTTCGCCTGGATCGCGGTCGTGCCTTCGTAGATCGCCAGGATCCGCGCATCGCGGTAGTACTGCGCGGCGCCGGTTTCCTCGATGAAGCCCATCCCGCCATGCACCTGCACGCCGAGGCTCGCCACGTCGTTCACCATCTCCGTGCTCCAGCCCTTCACGACCGGCACCAGATATTCGTAGATCGCCTGATGACGCGCGCGCGTCGCGTCGTCCGCATGGCGGTGGGCAATGTCGCTGTGCGCGGCGGCCACATAGGCCAGCGCCCGCGCGCCTTCGGTCAGCGCACGCATCGTGCCCAGCATCCGGCGCACGTCCGGGTGATGGATGATCGTCACCGACTGCTTCGCCGAGCCATCCACCGGGCGGCTCTGCACGCGTTCCTTCGCGAATGCGGCCGCCTTCTGATACGCGCGATCGGCCACGCCGATCCCCTGCATCCCGACCCCGAAGCGCGCCGCGTTCATCATGATGAACATGTATTCGAGGCCGCGGTTCTCCTCGCCCACCAGATAGCCGATCGCGCCGCCGTGATCGCCGTATTGCAGCACCGCCGTCGGGCTCGCCTTGATCCCGAGCTTGTGCTCGATCGACACGCAGTGCACGTCGTTGCGCGCACCGAGCGATCCGTCGTCGTTGACCAGGAACTTCGGCACGATGAACAGCGAAATGCCCTTCACGCCTTCCGGCGCATTCGGCGTGCGCGCCAGCACCAGATGGACGATGTTGTCCGCCATGTCGTGCTCGCCCCACGTGATGAAGATCTTCGTGCCGAACACCTTGTACGTGCCGTCGCCCTGCGGCTCCGCGCGCGAGCGCACCAGCGCGAGGTCGGAGCCCGCCTGCGGCTCGGTCAGGTTCATCGTGCCCGTCCATTCTCCGGAGATCAGCTTCGGCACGTAGCGCTGCTTCTGCGCGTCGGTGCCGGCCGTCAGCAGCGCCTCGATCGCGCCGTCGGTGAGCAGCGGGCACAGCGCGAACGACAGGTTCGATGCGTTCAGCATCTCGATGCACGGCGTCGCGATCAGCTTCGGCAGCCCCTGGCCGTCGTATTCGGCCGGATGCTGCAGCCCCTGCCAGCCGCCCTCGACGAACTGGCGGAACGCTTCGCCGAAGCCCGGCGTCGCGGTCACGACGCCGTCCTTCCAGCTGCTCGGATTGCGATCGCCTTCGACGTTCAGCGGCGCCAGCACCTCGCCGCAGAATTTCGCGGACTCGTCGAGCACGGCCTGCGCCGTGTCGTAACCCGCATCCTCGAAACCCGGCAACTGCGCGACGGCGTCGATGCCCGCGAGTTCCTTCAGCACGAACAGCATGTCCTTGACGGGGGCGTTATAGCTCATGGTCGATGTTCCAATCAGGCGGTGAATTGGGGGCGCCACGGGGTCCGATACGGCAGAACCGGCCAGAACCGGGCGACGTGATGGGCCATCCTAACGCCGGGGGGCCGGATTTTCATTGTCATATCCGGCCCACATGGTGACAAAATCGGCCACGCCGCGCACCGGCGGCGACCCTGCCGCCCGGCGGAGAAGCCCGTCGCGCGGGCGTCGGCGCCCGATCCGCCCGTATCGGCGATTGCGGTGAAGCGCGCCAAAAAAACGGCTACGCGCACGCGCGGCCGCCCGGCTCGGCGCGGCAAAGGGAGCCGGTTATGGGAGTGTCCTCTGAAGAACCGGCCATGAAAACCGCCAAGGTGTCCGGTTATGGGATTCCATCCGCGGCCCCGCGAATCGGTGACACCCGGCGCCGCGCCCGCGTCACGCCCGGCGCCGATACGTCCCCGGCGTACTGCCCGTCCAGTGCCGGAACGCGCGATGAAACGCGCTCGGATCGTCGAAGCCGATATCGGCGCCGATCGCCGCGATCGTGTCGGGCGTGTCGGTCAGCCGCTGGATCGCGATATCGCGCCGCAGCTCGTCCTTCAGTACCTGGAACGTCGTCCCTTCGGCGGCCAGATGACGGCTCAGCGTGCGCACCGAACAATGCAGGTGCTCGGCCGCCTGGTCGATCGCGGGCAGGTCGGGCAGCGCCGCCGACAGGTACTGCCGCACGCGATGGCACACGAGCTGTTCGCTGAACGATTCGAAGATCCAGTCGCCGGGCGCGCGCGCGAGGAACTTGCGCAGGTTGCGCTTGCTCTGGCGGATCGGCGCGTCGAGGTAATCGGCGCTGAAGCGCATCAGCGTACGCGCGCAGTCGAACTGCACGGCGCCGGTGAAGAAGTACAGGTGGTCGACCGCATGGCGCGGCCGCGGGCACGCGAACTCGATCTGCAGCAGCGGAATCTTCTGCCCGATCAGCCAGGAGCACACGCCGTGCACGAGCTTGAGCATCAGCTCCTGGCCGAGCGCGCCGATCGGGCCGATGGCGTCGTTCGGGCGCAGCAGCACCTGCGCGACGAGCTCGTCGCGCTTCGATTCGACGAAGAAGTCGTCGAGCAGGATATGGAAGAATTGCCCGAAACGATGCAGCGCCGTTTCGAGGTTGCGCGCATCGAGCAGGCTCAGGCACAGGTACTTCAGCGTGCCGCCGCGCAGCGGACGCGAGAAGATGCCGGGCATCTCGTCGTCGAGGTCGATCGCGAGCGTGCGGTACAGCGTCGAGAACTGCTCCTCCGTCACGCGCGCATGCGGCTCGCCGAGCAGCTCGATCGGAATGCCGGCGCCGCGCAGGTAGCGCTCGACCACGTCGCGCCGCGCGCCCGCGCTCGCGAGAAAGCCGTTGACGAGCGAGATCGGCACCGTCGCGCTCGGCGACGGCAGCGCACGCCCGGGCCGGGCGGAAAGTGAATCTGAGCCGGTCATCGCGTCCCCGTCGATCGAACCGACCGCATTGTACTTGAGCGGCCCGCGCGCGACCTTCGGGGTTGGACGCGCACCGGGCCGTGCCGGGCCGCCGCGGCCGCAGCCGCGTGGCGCGTGGCCGCCATCAGTCGGTGCGGCTGAGTTCCCGGCGCAGGATCTTGCCGACCGTCGACTTCGGCAAACGGTCGACGAAGCGCACCAGCTTCGGCACCTTGTACGCGGCCAGGCTCGCGCGGCAGTGCGCGACGAGCTGCGCCTCCGTCACGTCGGCGTCCGGCGCGCACACCACGAACAGCTTGACGGCCTCGCCCGTGCGCGGGTCCGGCACGCCGATGCACGCGCATTCGGCGACGCCCGGCAGCGCGGTCGCGACCGCCTCGATCTCGTTCGGATACACGTTGAAGCCCGACACGATGATCATGTCCTTCTTGCGATCGACGATCCGCAGGAAGCCCGCCGCGTCGAACACGCCGACGTCGCCGGTGCGGTAATAGCCGTCCGCGGTGAACGCGGCCGCGTTCGCGTCCGGCTTCCGCCAGTAGCCGCTCATCACCTGCGGCCCCTTCACGCAGATCTCGCCCGCTTCGCCGATCGCCACCTCGCGATCCTGGTCGTCGAGCAGCTTCACGTCGGTCGACGGCAGCGGCACGCCCGTGGTGCCCGTGAAGCGGTCGATCGACTGCGGGTTGAACGACACGACCGGCGACGTTTCCGACAGCCCGTAGCCCTCGCGGATGAAATTGCCCGTCACCGCCTTCCAGCGCGACGAGATCACGTCGATCACCGCCGCGCCGCCGCCGGCCGACAGCTTCAGCCGCGACCAGTCGACCTCCTTCAGGCGCGGATGGCCGGCGAGCCCCGCGTACAGCGTGTTCACGCCGACGAACACCGTCGGCCGCGCGGCCTTCAGCACGTCGATGAACCCGTCCATGTCGCGCGGGTTCGCGACGAGCCAGTTCTGCGCGCCGATCGCGAAGTAGGACAGGAAGTTCACCGTCAGCGCGAAGATGTGATACAGCGGGATTGCCGTGACGACGACTTCTTCGCCCGGCCGGCGCGCATCCGGCACGATCGCCGCGAACTGCGCGATGTTCGCGGCGAGGTTGCGATGCGACAGCGCCGCGCCCTTCGACAGGCCGGTCGTGCCGCCCGTGTATTGCAGCAGCAACAGGTCCGCGCCGCTCAGCGCAACCGGCTCGCACGCGAGCGATTCGCCCGCGGCGATGGCATGCGCGAGCGCGGTCGAGCCGGGCGGCAGCGTGTCGCACGTGCCGGCCGGCGCATCGACGACGCCGAGATCCTCCCGGCCCACGCTCAGCACGATGCGCACGCGCGTGCGGCCGACCACGTCCGCGAACGTGCCCATCGACCCGCCGCAGACGATCGCCACCTCGACCCCGGCGTCGTCGAGCTGATGCTCGAGCTCGCGCGCGGTGTAGTGCGGATTCACGTTGACCTGCACCGCGCCGATCTTCGCGACGGCGACGAACACGACCGGGAACGCGAGCACGTTGGGCAGCATCACGGCCACGCGGTCGCCCTTGCGCACGCCGACGACCTGCTGCAGATATGCGGCCAGCGCGGTCGACAGGTGCTCGACGTCGGCATAGGTGAGCGTGCGGCCGAATGCATGGAACGCCGGACGATCGGCGAAGCGGCGCATCGCGTCGTCCAGCAGCGCGCTTACGGAAGGATGGCGATCGGCGTCGATCTCGGCGGGGATCGAGCCATACGACCCGATCCAGTGTCTCTTCGTCATGTCTCACTCCTCTGGGCGCGGCACGCCAGCGTGCGTACCGCTCTCACGGCGGCCTGCACGCCGAAAGGACGCGGGCCGCCGCCTGACCGGCGACTATCGCCCGCGCGATGCGCGTTGCAAATGATCCGCGCGGCCGAAAACATGATCGAAACGGACACGCGAACGCACGCGCCTGCGCCACTCACACCGCGAACACCCGTCCGGCCGGCCTTTTCCATCGCCGCATCAGGGTGAACCCTGTGGCGGACGGGACCGTTCCCGAGCAGAATTGCGGACCGTCAACGATAGCGATTCGGACGCAGGATCCCGCCATGCCGCGCAGCGCGCTGTTGAAACCGACCGACGCCCGTCCCGCCCGGCTGCCCGACGCCGAGGCCGCCCACGCGTTGCGCGCGCAGCGCTTCACGCCGGCCAAGCTGGCCGTGCTGGTCGACGTGGCCGCGCACGCCGGCCTCGATCCGGCCACGGTGCTCGCCGGCACCGGGCTCACGCCGGCCGACGTCGCGGATCCGTTCACGCTCACGTCGCCGCTGCAGTTCCTGACGGCCGCGCGCAATGCGGTCAACCGGTACGGTGGCACCGACCTCGGCGTGCGCGTCGGCCGCCGGCTGCACGCGTCGAGCTACGGGATGTACGGCTACGCGATGCTGTGCTCGGAATCGCTCGCGCGCGCGTTCGATTCGGCCGTCAAGTATCACCGGCTCGCGAACGGCATGCTGCCGATCCGCTGGGTCGAACAGGGCGACACCGCGTCGTGGCTGTTTCCGGCCCGGCACGAGGTCACGCTGCCCGATCTCGACGCGCCGCTGTACCGTTTCCTGATCGACATGCAGTTCGCGCTGCACGTGACGGTCATCAAGGACGTGATGGGCGGATGGTGCGTGCCGGCGCGCGCGCAGTTCGCGCAGCCGCGGCCGCCGCACGCGGCGCTGCTGGCCGACGCGCTCGAATGCCCGATCGCGTTCGACCAGCCGCATCACGTGCTCAGCTATCCGGCGGCATGGCTCGCGCGCGCGCCGCAGCTCGCGAACCCGATCACCGCCGCGCAGATGTCGTCGCACTGCGCCCGGTTGCTCGACGAATTACGCAGCCAGTCCGGCATCACGCGACGCGTATACGAGGAGCTCACCCGCACGCCGGGACAATTCCCGGACATCGACGCGATCGCCGAAATCCTCTGCATGACCTCGCGCACGCTGCGCCGCAAGCTCGAAGCCGAAGGCACGTCGTACAGCGAGCTACTGACGAGCGTGCGCAAGGCGCTCGCGATCGACTACCTCGGCACGACCACGCTCAGCATCGAGGACATCGCGTTGACGCTCGGCTTCAGCGATGCGGTGGGATTCCGCCACGCGTTCAAGCGCTGGACCGGCACGACGCCGACCGACGTGCGGCGCAAGCGCGGCGGGTAACGCCGCCGCCGGCGGTCAGCGCGCGTCGCCCGCGGCCGGCGACGCGACCGCCAGCGCAAACTCGAACACCGCGCCGTGCCCGGCCCGGTCGACGAGCCGGATGCTGCTGCCGTTGAGCGCCAGCATCCGGTGCACGATCAACAGCCCGAGCCCGCCGCTCGTCGCCGTGCCGCCGCTGATCGGCCGCTGCGGCCGCTGGAACAGCCCTTCGCGCCGCGCCGCCGGAATCCCTTCCCCGGTATCCGACACCGTCACGACCACACGGTCTTCCCGAGGCTCGAGCGCAATCTCGACCTCGCCCTGCGAAGGCGTGTGCCGCAGCGCGTTGTCGAGCAGGTTGGTCAGCACGCGCTCGATCATCCCGAGATCGGCCGACACGACCGGCACGCGCGGCGGGATCCGCGCATGCAACGCGACGCCGCGCGATTGCGCGGTCAGCTCGAACTTCTGGAACACGTCCTGCACGAGATCGACGAGCGAGAACGGCTCGCGCTCGGCCTGCACGCCGCCCGATTCGAGCCGCGCGAGCTCGAACAACGCCTGCGCGAGCCGCCCGACCTTCGCGCTCTGCGCGAGCGCGATCGACAGGTAGCGCCGCCGTTCGGGCTCGGCCAGCGTGTCGGCCTTCAGCGACAGCGTCTCCAGATAGCCATGCAGCGACGTGAGCGGCGTGCGCAGGTCGTGCGAGATGTTCGTGATCAGTTCGCGCCGCTGCTGGTCCTGGCGCGTCAATGCGCGCCACTGTTCGCCGATCCGGTCGGCCATCTGCGCGAACGCGGATTCGAGCACCGCGATGTCGTCGCCGCGACGGCCCGGCGGCAAGCGCAGCACCGGCGGCTGCGTATCGGGCATGGCGGGCATGGCTGGCGCGCCGGGCGCGCCGCTCGCGTCGAAACCGCGCATCGCGGCCGTCAGCCGGCGCAGCGGGCGCGTGATGAAGCTGAAGGCGACGAGGCCCGCGAGCAGGCCGAGCAGCGCGACGATCGCCATCGACCACAGCGTCGTGCGCAGCACGTTGCCGGCGTCGACGCGCGCGGCGAGCCGGTCATGCGCCTCGCCGAGCAACACCACGTAGATGTAGCCCGACGGCGGCTGCCCCGCGCGCTGCAGCGGCGCGGCGCTGAACACCTTGCGCGCGTCCGGGCTGCGCGGGTCGTCGCCGAGAATCGGCAGCGGCTGGCCCGCGATGAAGCGCTGCACGGGCGCGAGATCGACGCGGTCGCGCTTCACGTGGCCCGGCGGCGCGTCGTCGCCCTTGATGCGCCCCGCGTTGTCGAGCAGGTATACCTCGACGCTCGGGTTCACGCCCATCAACTGGCCGAACAGCGTGCGCACGGCGTCGGGGCGCAGCCCGTTCGCGTCCATCAGCGGCGCGCTGCCCGCGATGTTGGCGGCCAGATCGCGCGACAGCGCCTGCACGACTTCCTTCTCGCGCATGTCGTTCGCGCGGATCTGCAGCCACGCCGACGCGCCCGAGCACGCGAGCAGCAGGATCGAGAACACGAGCGACAGCCGCCGCGTGAGCGTGAGTTTCATCATGCGTCCCGCTGCCCCGGCGCGGCGAGCTTGTAGCCGCGGCCCCAGACGGTGAGGATTCGCACGGGCTCGGCCGGATCGGCCTCGATCTTCGCGCGCAGCCGGTTGATGTGGGTATTGACCGTGTGTTCGTAGCCTTCGTGCTGGTAGCCCCACACCGCATTGAGCAGGTCCATCCGCGAAAACACCTTGCCCGGGTGCCGCGCGAAGAAATACAGCAGGTCGAATTCGCGCGGCGTGAGGTCGATGCGCACGCCGTCGACGCTCGCCTCGCGCGCGATCGGGTCGATCGCCAGCCCGGCGACGTCGAGCGTGCCCGCGTCGATCCGCGAATCGCGTGCGAGCGCATCGACGCGCCGCAGCAGCGCCTTCACGCGCGCGACGAGTTCGAGCACCGAGAACGGCTTCGCGAGGTAGTCGTCGGCGCCGAGTTCGAGGCCGAGGATCCGGTGCACCTCGCTCGAGCGCGCGCTCGTGATGATGATCGGCGTGTAGCGCGTCATCGCCCGCGCGCGCCGGCAGATTTCGAGGCCGTCGACGCCCGGCAGCATCAGGTCGAGGATCAGCGCGTCCCAGTTGCCCTGTTCGAGCAGGCGCAGCCCTTCGGCGCCGTCCGCGCTGTGCACGACCTCGTAGCGCTCGTCGCGCAGGTGCAGGCTCAGCACGTCGGCGATGTCGGCGTCGTCCTCGACGATCAGGATGCGTTTCGGTTGGTCCATGGCGGTGGGCGGCGGCACGTCGGCGCGACGCTCGGTGAGGGTTGTCGGGCGGTTGCCGGGCGGCGCTCGGTCGCCCGGGTCGCCGCCCGGCGAAAGGCCGCGCTGCCGTCATTGTGCAAAATTTTGCGGCGGAGAGTGATCACAAATCGTTTAAATCTGGATCGTACTCGTGATGTGAGCCAATCTCGGCGAGGCTTCCCGCTCCGGCCCCTCGAACCCGATTCGACGCGCTCCGGCGCAAACGCCAAAAGGCCGGTTCGAAAAGACGACACGGTTTCGCCATCTCGGCTCCCATGCGGTCAGAACCGGGAATTGACGCGCACATATGCGGACTGCGCCGACACGTGGCTCGTATCGATCGTCGCATCCAGCCCGAACGATACCGTGGTCGTCTTGGCGGCCTGCAGCGTGACGCTGGCGCCCGTGGTCAGGAACGCGCGCGGAAGATCGGTACCCGGCGCCGCGAACACGGTCCCGTCCTGGCTCTGCACCTGGACGACGCGGCTGCCGCGCAGCACCTCGTGCGCATAGCCGACGCGAAGCTGGACGCCGACCGGGCGCACGGCGTCGCCGAACGCCTTGTCGAGCGACACGCCCGCGTAAGGCTGAAGGCTTCTCGCACTGTCGGGCCCGACGTTCAGGTTCTGGCCGTTGGCGCCGTTCTCGCCGAAGCCGCTGCCGCGCACGTACGCATACCGCAGCCCGATGTGCGGCGTGAACCGGAAACCGCCGGCTTCCATCGGCAGGCTGGCCTGCGTGGCGGCGGTGAATTCGTGGCCGAGATGGTCGCCTTCGGCGGTACCCACGCTGCCGAACGGCCGCTTCTGCGACAGGAAATCGAGACCGTAGCCGAGCGCCGCCGACAGGTTGACGGCGCCGATCGGCCGCGCGCCGTACAGCGCGACGCGCAGCGTGTCGATGGCGCCCGATGCGCCTGTCGTGTCTTCGGCCAGCGTGGTGTGCGTGTAGCCGCCGGCCGCACCGACCGTCGCTTCGCCGAGCCGCCCCTGTGCGCCCGCCAGGAACCCGTATGCGTGCGTGAGGAAGCCCGGCGCACCGCCCGTGCCGCCCACCTTGGTGCTGGAACCATTGGCCACGGCCCACACGTTGCTGGCACCCGCCGCGTCATCCTGCCGGCCGGCGAGACGCCCGAGCAGCGTCGAACTGGCGTCTTGCGCCTGCAGCAAGGCCGTCGTGCCGAGCGCCGTGTAGATCGACGTCCTGGTCGGCGCGATGACCGTTGGGCCGGCCGGCGTGCCTGGGCCGGCCGGCGTGCCGGGCCCGGCCGGCTCGGCGAGCAGCAGGTCGACCGCATTGGCGCCGTAGTCCACCGACGATTGCAACGCGCCGAGATTCGCGCCGGCCGTGCTGGTGCCGACGTTCGAGAAACGGCCTGTCACGCCGTTGGCCGCGCTCAGCACGGTGTAGCGGCGGGCGGTATAGGTGCCGGGATCGAACAGAACGGCCAACGAACCGCCGAGCGTCGCGGCGCCGCCCACGCGCAATTGCGATGCTTCCGTCGGGCTGACCTCGATCGACAGCGTGCCGCCCGCCGCCTGCGTGTAGTTGCCGCCCACGGTCAGCGTTCCGATCGAACCGCCCGGCGCGACCACCCCGCTGCTGCTGACGGCGCCCGCCACCGTGCCATGGCCGCGCAACGTGCCGAGCGCATCGACCACGACATTGCCCCCCAGCACTGCACCGGCATTCGCCGCGTCGCCAACGGCCAACGTGCCGCCCGCCACCGTCGTCGTTCCGGAGAACGCGTTGCTGATACCGTTCAGCGTCAGCATGCCCGCGCCTCGTTTGACCAGGCCGCCGGTGCCGACGAGGCTGCCGCTGAAGGTTTGCGACGAGTCGTCGGCCAGCGTGAGCGCGCTGCCGCCCACCACCACGCGGCTGCCGGCCACGCCGGACAGATGCGCGACCGTCTGGCTGCCGGCCGCGGACAGGTCGAGCGCGGCCGCTTGGCCGGCGAGCGTGACCGACGTGGACGACGCCAGCCGGCCGGCGCCCGACAACGCGAGCGTGCCCGCGTCGACCGTCGTCGCCCCGGTGTACGTGTTCGCGCCCGACAGCGTTTGCGTGCCGCCCGCCACGATCAGCCCGCCGGTGCCGTCAATCACACCGCCGAACGTGCCGGCCGCATTGGCGAGCGTCAACGTGCGACCGCCCAGCGCGACCGTGCCCGTACCTGTGAGCGCATTGATCGTCGCCCCGGCGGTCGTCCCCGAGATATCGAACGTCCCGTTGTCGACGACCGCGCTGGAGGCCGCAATGCTGCCCGAACCGGTCAGCGCCAGCGTTCCGGCATTGACGGTGGTAGCGCCCGTGTAGGCGTTCGCCGCCGACAGTGTTTGCGTACCGCCGCCGACGGTCAGTGCGCCCGTCCCGTTGATGGTTCCGCCGAACGTGCCGGCCGCATTGGCCAGCGTCAGCGTGCGGCTGCCCAGCGCCACCGTGCCCGTACCGGTCAGCGCATTGATCGTCGCCCCGGCGGCGGTCGCCGAGATGTCGAACGTGCCGTTGTTGGCGATTGCGCTGGAGGCGGCCAGGCTGCCCGAACCGGTCAATGCCAGCGTGCCGGCGTTGATCGACGTTGCACCGGTAAAGCCGTTCGTACCGGACAGCGCCTGCGTACCGCCCGCAACCGTCAGGCCGCCGGTGCCGCCGATCACGCCGCTGAACGTGCCGGCCGCATTCGCGAGCGTCAGCGTGCGACCGCCCAGCGCCACCGTGCCCGCGCCGGTGAGCGTATTGATCGTCGCCCCGGCGGTCGTCCCCGAGATATCGAACGTGCCGTTGTTGGCGATTCCGCTGGAGGCGGCGAGGCTGCCCGAACCGGTTAATGCCAGCGTGCCGGCGTTGATCGACGTTGCACCGGTAAAGGCGTGGGCGCCCGACAGCGTTTGCGTGCCGCCCGCCACGTTAAGCCCGCCGGTACCGCCGATCACACCGCTGAACGTGCCGGCCGCATTGGCGAGCGTCAGCGTCCGGCTGCCCAACGCGACCGTGCCCGTGCCCGTGAGCGCATTGATCGTGGCGCCCGAGGTCGTCCCCGAGATGTCGAACGTGCCGTTGTTGGCAATCCCGCTGGAAGCAGCGATGCTGCCCGTGCCGATCAGCGCGAGCGTGCCGCCGTTGATCGCGGTGCTCCCCGTATAGCTGGCGGCGCCGGATATCGCGAGCGTGCCGGTACCGGCCTGCACGAGGCTGCCCGCCCCGCTGACGGTGCCGCCATACGTCACCGTGTCGCTGCGGTTGAACGCCAACGTGCCATTGTTGACGATGTTGCCGACGACCGAGCCCGTAGTCCCGCCGCTGCCGATCTGCAGCGTGCCGGCGCTGATGGTGGTGCCGCCGGTATAGGTGTTGTCTCCCGTCAGCGTGATCGTTCGGCCGCCGCTCACGGCCACACTGCCCGCCCCGGATACCACGCCTGAAACCACGAGACCGGTCGCGCCGGAATTGAAGGTCACCCGGGACGCGGCATCGCCAAGCGTCACCTGGTTGGACAGCGTGAGCCCGGCGGAACCCGCGGCGATGGTGGCCGCCGCCGCAGCAGCCACCTCGAGGTTTCCGACGATGTTGGACCCGGTCACCAACTGCAGCGTATTGTTCGCGCCGTTGAACCGGACGGCTGCCGCGCGCGTCACGCCGTCCGCGTACAAGCCGCCCGAGATCGTACCGCCGTTGACGACGAAATCGCCGCCATTGACGATGACGCCGGCCCCGGCGGTCGCGCCGTTGCCGGCGCCGCCGGCGATCGTGCCGACGTTGGTCAGCACGGTGAAGCCGCCGGCCAGGTTGACACCGGCGCCGCTGGCTCCGGCCGTGCTTGCGCCACCGCCGCTGACGCCGCCCACACCGCCGGTGATGGTTCCGAGGTTGGTCACCTGCGAACCGGGCCCCAAGGTCAGCAGCCCGTCGCCGCCCCCGCCGCCGCCGCCCGGGTTTCCGCCACTGCCCCCGTTGCCGCCGTTTCCGCCGACGAGCGCTCCCTGGTTCGTCACGTCGGCCGCCGGCGTCACCATGACGAGCGCAGCGCCCCCGCCGCCTCCACCGCCGCCGTTCGACGCAGGCCCCGACGTGCCGGCTCCGCCATTCCCGCCGGTGCCGCCCTGCACCGTCACGCCGTTGTTGACGGTCACGCTGGTGCCGGTCGAATACACGCCCGCGCCACCGCCACCGGCACCGCCGGCGAAATTGAATCCATCGAAGGCCTGACCGGCGCCGCCTTGCGCGTTCGCGTTGACCACCGCATCGCCGGCCAGCACCACCGCCGGCGCTCCGCCGGGGCCGCCCTGGCCGCTGTCGTTCGTCGCACCGGTGCCGCCTGTCCCGCCTGACGTGGCCCCGCCGGGGACCTGCACCGTGGCCGAGCCTCCGCCCAACGTAGAGGAACCCCCGCCACCGCCGTTACCGCTGCCGCCGTTGCCGCTTCGGTCCGGGATGCCGTCGCCGCCGGGCGCGCTGCAATTCGCAATGGTGCCCGCCGAACACGTGGCGGCCCAACCCGGGACGGCCGCGCCGGCCAGACCGAGCGACACGCCGATCGAAACGAGGCAGGCGCGGCGGCGCGCGGGCGTGGCGCCATGGCCGGTGTCGACTCCGCCGTGCGACGCCCTCGTGCGTTCGGATACCACTTGCGGAGCATGCAAGCTGCGGCTCCAGACCAGCCGATAGACCCGGTTCATGTCGATCCCCTCGGTGCATAGACCCATGGGCCTGGCGCCGGTCACGGAGAGGCTGCCCCGATGGCGCGACGGACCCGTTCTAGTTGTCTTTCTATGGCGCGCCGGTCCGCGGATACTGATTGTGTTGGTTCATCGGTCGGGGCGCATGCGCGCGCAATATAACACCTACGTCGGCAGCCCATCCAGGTTGTCGTGGCCCCGTCACGCTCCGGCGGCGAGCGGAAGACACGACGCGGTCGACGACGCCTCGTGGTCGACCCCGGCTACCCGATGTCTTCCGTCCGTACGCCTGACACACGGCGTCTTTCAATGCGCGACCGCCGCTCGGTCTCCACGTGCCCGCCGGCCTGCCAGCCGGTTCGGGACCGACACGGAAGACAACGCCAACACGCCCGTCACGCGCCTTGACGACCACACCGGCTTTCGTCCGACTCGTCTGGAAACGAGAACGATCAATTCTCGGCAGCGGGGATTCTGCCGCAGCCGACGAGTTTCTAGACTTACCGCAAGCGATGAGACCTGCTCGTCGCACCTGCCCAAAGGACACCGTCATGAAGCTCTACGTTCACCCGCTTTCCGGTCATTCGCACCGCGCACGCCTGCTCATCTCGCTGCTCGGCATCGAGCACGAACTGATTGAAGTCGACCTGGCCGCCGGCGCGCACAAGTCGCCTGAATTTCTGGCGCTGAACCGCTTCGGTCAGGTGCCGGTGCTGGTGGACGGGGACACCGTGATCGCCGATTCGAATGCCATTCTCGTGTATCTCGCCCGCACGTCGGGCAACCACGACTTCCTCCCGCCATCGCCCGTACAGGAAGCCGCCGTGCAGCGCTGGTTGTCCGTCGCGGCCGGCGAGATCGCATTCGGCCCGGCCGCCGCGCGGCTCATCACGGTGTTCGGCGCGAAGTTCAACGCCGACGAAGTGATCGCCCGTGCGCATCGCATCCTCGCGCTCATCGACGCCGAACTCGCGGCGCGCGACTTCATCGTCGGGCCGAAGCCGACCATCGCCGACGTCGCGTTGTACAGCTACGTCGCGCGCGCGCCGGAAGGCAACGTGGATCTGTCGGGCTATTCGAACGTCGCGGCGTGGCTGCGCCGCATCGAAGCGTTGCCTGGCTTCGTCGAGTTCGTGAAGACGCCGGTCGGGCTCGCGGCGGCTGCGTGAGCGAAGTCGGCCCGTCGCCCGTGCAGGCCGACGGGCGACGCCGGCGCGCCCAATGCGTCATGTGCAAATTCCGTCGAGGAGACACATCTTGAGCACGGTATCGAATGAAGCGAACTCGCCGTGGCATCGGGGCGAACTCGAGCTGCAGGAAAAGACAGGCGTGATGCAGAAGATGGACAGCGTGGGACGGCGCTTCGTCAGGAACCACATGCCCGACCAGCATCGAGCGTTCTTCGCGCAGTTGCCTTTCGTCGTCGTCGGTGCGGTGGCGGACGACGGCGACGTATGGGCGACGTTCGCGTTCGGCTGGCCCGGCTTCATGCAGTCGCCGAACGACAAGCGTCTGCGCATCGACACCGTATTCGATCCGAACGATCCGGCTGCCGGCGGCACGCGCGACGGCGCGGCGATCGGCCTGCTCGGCATCGAACTGCATACGCGGCGTCGCAATCGGCTGAACGGCGTGATCCGCCGCGGCGAGACGCGCGCATTCGATCTCGACGTCGTGCAGAGCTTCGGCAACTGCCCGCAATACATCCAGTTGCGCGATTTCGCGTTCGTACGCGAACCCGATACGTTTTCCGCAATCGCACCTGAGCAGAGCGATCATCTCGACGATCGCGCCCGCGCGATCATCGCGGCTGCCGACACGCTGTTCGTTGCGTCCTACGTCGGCGACGGCGCCGAACGTCAGGTCGACGTTTCGCATCGCGGCGGCAAGGCGGGGTTCGTGCGCATCGGCGACGACGGCGCGCTGACGATCCCCGATTTCGCCGGCAACCTGTTCTTCGCGACACTCGGCAATTTCCTGGTCAATCCGCGCGCGGGCATCGTGTTCGCCGACTTCGAAACCGGCGACGTGTTGCAGATGACCGGTGAAGCCGAAGTCGACCTCGATTCGCCCGAGATCGCCGCATTTCAGGGCGCGGAGCGACTGTGGCGCTTCAAGCCGCGCCGCGTCGTTTATCGCGCCGGCGCATTGCCGTTGCGCTGGACGTTCCGGGCGGAAGGCTGGTCGCCCAACTCGCTGATGACGGGGAGCTGGGACGAGGCCGCGCGCCGCCTGAAAGCGGCCGAACTGGCACGGGCATGGCGTCCGTTCAGGATCGCGAAAATCACCGACGAGAGCACGCTGATCCGCTCGTTCCAGCTCGATCCCGAGGACGGTGCCGGATTGGTGCCGCATCTGGCGGGCCAGCACGTGCCGATTCGCGTGAACCTGTCGGAGAACGGCGCTCCGCTCATCCGCACTTATACGTTGTCGAGCGCGCCGTCAGACGGCGTGTATCGCATCAGCGTCAAGCGCGAAGGACGCGTGTCGTCGCATCTGCATGACATGGTGCAGGTCGGTGACCGCATCGACGTCCGGGCGCCCGCCGGGCAATTCACGATCGATGCGCTCGAGCGCCGTCCCGCCGTATTACTGGCGGCCGGTGTCGGGATCACGCCGATGCTGGCGATGTTGCGTCACATCGTCTACGAAGGCGCGCGCAAGCGCGGCACGCGCAAGACCTGGTTCTTTCACGCCGCACGCTCCGTGAAGGAACGCGCGTTCAGCGACGAGATCGCCCAGCTCGCATCGGTGGCGAACGGCGCGGTGAACGTGGTGCGCGTCCTGTCGGACGCGAGCGGCGCGCGCGAGGGCGACGAGTTCGACGTCGTCGGCCGCATCGATGCGAACCTGTTGCGCGCCACGCTGCCGTTCGACGACTACGACTTCTATCTGTGCGGACCGTCGGGCTTCATGCAGGCGGTCTATGACGGGCTGCGCGACCTGAACGTGGCAGACGACCGAATCCACGCGGAGTCGTTCGGCCCTTCCGGGCTCGAGCGTCGCGCCGATCCGGGCGCGCGTGCCCCGCTGCGTGCGCCGGCGGATACGCCGACACCCGTTGCATTCGTCAAGTCGGGCAAGGAAGCGCGCTGGCAACCGGGCGGCGGCTCGCTGCTGGAGCTGGCGGAGGCGCGCGGCCTGACGCCCGAATACGGGTGCCGGGGAGGCAGTTGCGGCACCTGCCGCACCCGGATCGTCGAAGGCGCGGTGACGTATCCGGTCGCGCCGGCATTCAAGGTATCGGACGACGAAGCGCTGATCTGCTGCGCGGTGCCCGCGCATCGCGAATCGGGCGGCGGCGACCGTCTGCTGCTCGACGTGTAATTCAGAACCCGCGTCACGCGGCGGCGGTTGCCAACGAAAGGCGTTGGATCCGGAAAGACGTCAACGTCGTGCTCGGGCGCGGGCCCGACGATCATCCCGGCCTGAGCGATCTCGGCCTGCAGGGCCTGCTTGCAGACCGAATGCGATGCTTGATACGCGCGCCGTTCGGGATGGTTCCGCCGCGCGCGCCGTGCCGACTCGCCGCTGTCGGCTATGCAGACCACATCGGCGCCTTGGCTCTCAGCTTTTCGACGCAGAGATCGATGAAGGCGCGCGCCTTCCGGTTCGCGTGCCTGCCCTCCCGATGCACGACATGAACCGGAAGCGGGGCAAGTTCGTGCTCGGCCAGCAGCACGCACAGCGTGCCTTGCGCGAGCTCGTCGACCACCTGATAGGACAGCAGGCGCACGATTCCGAGGCCGGCCGTCGCCGCGGCGATCGCGGAATCGTTCGTCGTGGTCACCAGGCGCGGCTGGATAGGGACGGTGAGCGTCTTGTCCCGCGCGCGCAAGCGCCATTCCGGCGCCGGCGTGATGCCCGTCGCCTGGATCGTGACGTGAGCCGCGAGATCGTCCGGATGCCGCGGCGTGCCGTGCGCACTGAGATAAGCGGGAGAAGCGCACAGCACGCGCCGCACCTTGCCGACCGGGATCGCCTGCAGCGACGAATTCGGAAGCTCGCCGATGCGCACGGCCACGTCGGCGCCTTCATCGACGAGATTCACGACGCGGTCCAGAAACCAGCAGTTGAGATTGACGAAAGGATGCTGCTCCAGATACTCGAGCGCGATAGGCGTCACGTAGGTCTTGCCGAACAGCACCGGCGCGGTGACGGTGAGCTGGCCGCGTGGCGTATTGCCGGTGCCGGTGGCGGAAAGCTCCGCCGCGTCGATGTCCGCCAGGATTCGCCGGCAGTCTTCGTAAAACGACGCGCCCGCATCGGTGATGCGGACCACGCGCGTCGTCCGCGTCAAGAGCCGCACGCCCAGATGCTCCTCGAGCTCCGTCATCACGCGGCTGATTACCGACGGCGATACGTTCAGCTTGCGCGCCGCCGATGCGAATCCTTCCGTCTCGACCACCGTGACGAAGGTGGTCATGGCCTGGAGCCTGTCCATGTCTGAAAGATATCCGGGTGAAGTGAACGTGTCCTCACGCGCAGCGTGCGTATCGTGCGCATCCATGTCGCCGCATGGCGGCGGCCAGCATAGCAAAGTTTCGAACCCGCTCCGCGTGCGACATCGGCACGACGATCATGGCCCGTGCATGCACGAGCGTCGTCGACGGATGCGTGGTCGCCGGCCGGCCACGATCGACGCGGCAACATGGCGCGGCCGATCCGCATCCAGGCAATTACGCGAACGCCGTGCCCGGACGGAACCGGCGGCCCAACGCATCGTCCGTCACGCCGAACGCGCCTGCGGCTCCGCGGTTTGCGACGACCGCATGCGCCACTTCGCCGGCGTCATGCCTACCTGCCGTTTGAACACCCGTTGGAATGCGGCCTCCGATCGATATCCGACCGATTCGCCGATCTCCGCGACGGACATCGTCGTTTGCGCCAGCTTGCGGCCGGCCAGCGCCATGCGGATTTCCGTCAGCACATCGCTCGCCGAGCGGCTGATTGCCTCTTCAAAGTGGCGTGCGAACGTGGCACGCGACATGTGACAGAGCGCGGCCAGTTGGGGAAGCGTCCACGGCTTATCTGGTTCATCGAACATGGCCGCGAGCGCCGGCTGCAGCCGCTGACGCTGCGCAAGCGCCAGCAGGCCGCGCGGCGCGTGGCCGGTATCGGACGCGCATCGCAGGGTCAACGCAAACAGCGCGCCCGACAACTGGTTCACGACCGTCGCGCTGCCCGGTCGTTGCTCGAACGCTTCCTCGCGCATCAATTCGATGACGCGGGCGAGCCTGGTGGCCGCGAATGCGGCGTCGCGCGCCGGTCCGTCGCCCTCGCTCACGCTGCTTACCAGCAAACGCCCCGGCAGATGGTCGCGCAGCAACTGCTGCGGCACCGCCGGGAGGATGAAGCGGCCGCAGAGCACATCGGCGCCATCGCGTGTGCGGCCGTTCGTGACAATGGTCAGGCCGTCCTGATGCCGCTCGCGTGCCGGGCGGGGCGGCTTGCCGCTGCCGTCGCGCAGGCTGTGCGCGCTGCCGGAAGGAAACAGCACGATATCGCCGGCTTTCATTCGAAGCGCGGGTTCGCCTTTCGCGCCGGCGTCGCCTTCCACCACGGCCTCGCCGCGCAACAGCACGTGATAGGGAAATTCCCACTCGTTCGACTCGGGATGGTCGATGCGCCACGGCGAGCCGAAGTGGCATCGCACATCGAGCCGTCCGGTGACCGGCATCAGCGCGAGCAGTCGGTCCAGCAGTTCCATATGAGACGTTTGGGCATGAAGTTGCGGAATTATGGCATTAAAGAACTCGCCGTGCACCCCTACACTGACTCCCATGCCATACGACATGGCTAAGCGGTTCAACCCTCAATCCGAACGAAGGAGTCGATCATGTCCCGTCTCACCACCATTCGCCCCGAAGACGCAACCGGCCCGGCCGCCGAAGTATTCGCGAAGATCAAGAAGGCCGTCGGCAAGGTGCCCAATGCGTACGCAACCATCGGAACGCACAGCCCCGAAGCACTCGGCGCGGCGCTGGCATTCGACGCCGCTGTCGCGTCGAGCACGCTCGGCAAGGCAGACATCGAAGTCATCAAGCTGGCGGTCAGCGAATACGCGGGCTGTGACTACTGCGTCGCGGCTCACACGCTGATGGGCAAGCTGGCCGGCCTGACGAGCGATCAGATGAAGCAGGTGCGCGCGGGCGAGGCAACCGGCGACGCCGCGCGGGATGCGCTGGTCACGTATGTCCGCACGCTCGTCGGCACGCACGGCACGGTCCCCGGTGCAGTCGTCGATGCAGTACGTGCAGCTGGCTATACGGAACGTCAGCTGATCGAGATCAATCTTGCCATCGCGTCGATCACGTTCACGAATCTCGTGAACCGCGTGAACGACACGACGCTCGATTTTCCCGCCGTGGAGTAACGGCGCGTCCGTGCGCGGCGTCGGCAACCGAATCCGGATGATTCAGCCGTCGGCCTTCATCGGAACGGATACTCGCCGACGCGCCCGGAACACGGGCGCCGGCGTGCGCCGCCGCCACGCCGGGTGCACACGTACAGCAAGCTCGAATGACCCGTTCCGAAGTCGTCGATCGACATGTGCAGCCTCGCCGGCACCGCGTATCAGCGCGCGGCCGCCTCCGGGTTCCGGACGCTGCCCAGAAACCGCGTCAACTCCACCGTCTGCGGCCGCTCGAAGATCTCGTCGGCCGTTCCGCTCTCCCACACGCGGCCCTGGTGCATGAACACGATCCTGTCGCTCACCGCACGCGCGAAGTTCATCTCGTGCGTGACCATGATCAGCGTCATGTCCTCGCGCGCGAGCTGCTCGACGACGCCCAGCACCTCGCCGACGAGCTCGGGATCGAGCGCGGACGTGATTTCGTCGCACAGCAGCACGCTCGGCTTCATCGCGAGCGCACGCGCGATCGCGACGCGCTGCTGCTGGCCGCCCGACAGTTGTTCCGGAAACGCGTCGAACTTGTCGCCGAGGCCCACGCGCTCGAGCATCAGTTCCGCGATCGCGCGCGCCTGCTGGCGATGCGCCTTCTTCACCACCGACTGCGCGAGCATCACGTTTTGCCCGGCGCTCAGGTGCGGAAACAGGTTGTATTGCTGGAACACCATGCCGACCTTGAGCCGCAGCGCACGCAGGTCCGCATGCCGCGCATCCACGCGTTCGCCGTCGACCGAGATCGAGCCCGCGTCGATGCTCTCGAGCCCGTTGAGCGTGCGCAGCAGCGTGCTCTTGCCCGAGCCGCTGCGGCCGATGATCGACACGACCTGCCCGCGCTCGACGGAGAAATCGATGCCCTTGAGCACATGATGGGTGCCGAAGTTCTTTTCGAGACCACGGGTTTCAACGAGCGGCATGCCATCTCCTTTGCAACGTGCGCGCGTAACGGGTAAGCGGATAACAGAGCGCGAAATAGATCAGTGCGACGAGGCCGTACACGACGAACGGCCGGAACGTCGCGTTCGAGATCGCGATGCCGACCTTCGTCAGCTCGGTGAAGCCGATGATCGACACCAGCGCCGTATCCTTCACGGCCTGCACGCCGAAGCCGACCGTCGGCGCGATCGCGATGCGCGCGGCCTGCGGCAGGATCACGTGACGCAGTTGCTCGACGTAGCTCATTGCCAGGCTCGCCGATGCCTCCCATTGCCCCTTCGGCACGGCCTCGACGCAGCCGCGCCAGATTTCCGCGAGATACGCGCTGGTGAAGAACGTGAGCCCTGCCGTGGCCGCGACCCACGGCGGCACGTCGAGCCCGACGAGCGGCAGGCCGAAGAACACGATGAACAGTTGCATCAGCAACGGGGTGCCCTGGAACACTTCGATATAGAGCTTCGCGACGCCGCGCAGCAGTGTCGAACTCGATACGCGCATCACGAGCAGCCCGAGGCCGACGAGGCCGCCCGTCACGAACGACACGATCGACAGCACGATCGTCCAGCGCGCGGCCAGCAGCAGGTTCGTGAGAATCTGCCCGAACGTGAAATCGGTCATCGCGCACCTCGCAGGCGACGGGAGAACAGGCGGCGGCCCATCGCGCCGAGCGTGGCGCGCAGCAGCAGCGCCATCGCCAGATACGCGAGCGTGATCACGAAGTACGTCTCGAACGCGCGGAAGTTGCGCGACTGAATGTAGCCGGCCGCATAGGTCAGGTCGGCCACCGAGATCTGCGACACGACCGCCGAACCGAGCATCGTGATCACGATCTGGCTCGACAGCGCGGGAAACACCTTGGCGAGCGCCTGCGGCAGCACGACGTGGCGCAGCATCTGCGCGCGCGACATCGCCAGCGCCGACGCGGCCTCCAGATGCCCTTTCGGCACGGCGGCCACGCCCGCGCGCACGATCTCGACCGAGTACGCACCGAGATTGAGCGTCATCGCGAGGATCGCGGCCGTGTATTCGTCGATGTGCACGCCGAGCGCCGGCAAGCCGAAGAAGATGAAGAAAAGCTGGACGACGAACGGCGTATTGCGGATCGCCTCGACGTACGCGCCGATCAGCGGGCGCAATCGTACGGCCGCGCGCGCGTCGGCGCTGTACGCGGCCGCGCCGAGCACGCCGACCGCCACGCCGAGCACGGTCGCGACCGCGGTCAGCGCGAGCGTGATCGCCGCGCCGCTCGCGAACACGCCGACGTATTCGGCGAGCTCGCCGAATTGAAGCTGGTAGCTCATGGGAACGGAATGAATTCGGGTTCGGACAACGACACGCGCCGGGCCCGGCATGCCGGCAGCGGCGACGTGTCAGGCGACACGACGATTCGTCACAGTCCGGCCGGCAGCGGCTGGCCGAGCCACTTCCGCGACATCTCGCCCAGCGTGCCGTCCTGCTTCGCATGCGCGATCGCATCGTCGATCTTCGCGAGCAGGCGCGGTTCGTTCTTGTTGACGCCGACGAAGCACGGCGAATTCTTGATCACGAACTTGACCTCGGGGCGGCGCGGCGGATTCTTCGCGAGAATCGCCGCCGCGACGATGTTGCCGGCCGCGATCAGTTGCACTTGCCCCGACAGGAACGCCTGGATCGTCGCGTTGTTGTCCTCGAAGCGCTTGATCGTCGCGTTCGGCGCGAGCTGCGACAGCGCGATCTCCTCGAGCGCGCCGCGCGTGGCGCCGACCGTCTTGCCGGTCAGGTCGGCGGGCGCGCTCACCTTCACGTCGGACGGGCCGAACACGCCCTGGAAATACGGTGCGTACGCGCTCGAGAAATCGATGACCTTCTCGCGCTCCGGCGTCTTGCCGAGCGACGAGATCACCATGTCGACCTTGTTGGTCGTCAGGTACGGAATCCGGTTCGCGCTGTTCACGGGCACCAGCTTCAGCTTGACGCCGAGCGCCTTGGCGAGCAGGCCGGCCATGTCGATGTCGTAGCCCTGCGGCTGCATGTCCGTGCCGACCGAGCCGAAAGGCGGATAGTCCTCGGGCACCGCGACGCGCAGCGTGCCGTTTTTCGCGATGGTGTCGAGCGCATCGGCATGGGCCGGCGCGGCGGCGAACAGCGCCATCACGGGTGCGGCGATCAACGCAGCCAGCCAGGTGCGTCGGGGGAACGGTCGGGTCGTCGGGCTCACGGTGAATCTTCCTTGTCTGGTATGTCGTCGGGGCGCGCGCAACCGTTGCGCGGCCCGACACGACTCCAGCAAGAACCGGGCCACGCCCCGTGCAACGCTTGCCGCACCGACCCAGCCGGGCAACCCGTCGATCCGCATTCCTCATTTCGGTGCATGAGCCGGCGCCGGCGGCGGCGGTTGCCCTCACAGGGCGCGCCGGCGCACCAAATTAACTGACCGGTTCACCCGCCGCCCGGCCCCTATGCACGGATTCGAACAGGCCCAGTCGAAATTTGCATTCCGTTTGTGACGGGAATTACGGCTGAATACGTTCGCGACGTACCGTGCCGTTCGCCACGCCCGGCGAATCGCAATCAGGGCAGGTGCGCTTGATTCCGCGCCCTCGTCCGCCGGTACCGGTGGTCCCGATCGCCTCGCGATCGGGATGAATTCAATCCCATCCGTGCGCGAGGATACCGTCATGGCATCGATTCCCGAACCGTCGACAACCGGCGAAACCGACAAACGCAGCTGGCTCGAATCGCACGAAGCCGGCTATCACCAGACCCTCGGCAATCGACAGGTGCAGATGATCGCGATTGGCGGGGCCATCGGCACCGGGCTGTTTCTCGGGGCGGGCGGCCGACTGCAGGCCGCCGGCCCGTCGCTCGCGATCGTCTATCTGGTGTGCGGCGCGTTTTCGTTCCTGATCCTGCGCGCGCTCGGCGAGCTCGTGATGCATCGCCCCAGCAGCGGCAGCTTCGTGTCGTACGCGCGCGAATTCCTCGGCGAGAAGGCATCGTTCGTCGCCGGCTGGATGTACTTCCTGAACTGGGCGATGACCGGCATCGTCGACATCACCGCCGTCGCGCTCTACATGCATTACTGGGCGCCGTTCGCGGCCGTGCCGCAGTGGATCTTCGCGCTCGTCGCGCTCTGCATCGTCGCGACGATGAACCTGATCGGCGTGAAGTGGTTCGCCGAGATGGAGTTCTGGTTCGCGCTGATCAAGGTCGCCGCGATCGTGCTGTTTCTCGTGATCGGTTCGGTCATCCTCGGCACGGGCATGCCGGTCGCCGGCCATGACACCGGCATGCATCTGATCACCGACAACGGCGGGTTCTTTCCGCACGGACTGATGCCGGCGCTGGTGCTGGTACAGGGCGTGGTGTTCGCGTTCGCGGGCGTCGAACTCGTCGGCACGGCCGCCGGCGAATGCAAGGATGCGCGCAAGGTGCTGCCGCGCGCGATCAACAACGTGATCTGGCGCATCGCGATTTTCTACGTCGCGTCGGTGGTGCTGCTGGTGTGCCTGCTGCCGTGGAGCGCGTACAAGGCGGGCCAGAGCCCGTTCGTCACGTTCTTCGGCGCGCTCGGCGTGCCGGGCATCGGCTCGGTGATGAACCTCGTCGTGCTGACCGCCGCGCTGTCGAGCCTCAACTCCGGCCTGTATTCGACGGGGCGCGTGTTGCGTTCGCTGTCGATGGGCGGCTCGGCTCCCGCGTTCCTCGCGCGAATGAGCGCGCAATCCGTGCCGTACGCGGGCATTCTGGTGACGGTCGCGATCTATGTGGTCGGCGTGCTGCTCAACTATCTCGTGCCGTCGAGCGTGTTCGAGATCGTGCTGAACATCGCGTCGCTCGGCATCGTCAGCACATGGGGCTTCATCGTCGTGTGCCAGATGAAGTTCCGCGCCGCGGTCAGGCGCGGCGAGGTGGACGACGTATCGTTCAGGATGCCGGGCGCACCCGTGACGTCGTGGCTCACGCTGCTGTTCCTGCTCGGCGTGCTGGTGTTGATGGCGTTCGACTACCCGAACGGCACGTGGACGATCGCATCGATCCCGCTGGTCGCGCTGCTGCTCGTGGCCGGCTGGAAGTGGCTGAGCCGTCGCGCGCGCCGCGCGTTGCTCAAGCCGACGATTCCGTCGGTCACGCTCACGCAGAACGTACTGGAGAAAGGAGACGACTGAGCCACGGCCCGGCGCGACTCGGCGACCGTTCCCGCCGAGTCGTACCGGGTGTCCAGCGGCGCCGTGTGGCAACGATCGGGGACGAGCACCCGGGACGCCACGTCCGCACGGCATGGCTCACCGACCGGCAAGGCGCTCGCAATGGGTGGGTCGCGCGCGACAAGCGGCCGGCGGCATCCCGCCGGCCCCGTCGGCGTCAGTTGACCTGAAGCTGGCCACCGCGGCCCAGCCCGCCCTTCACGTCCTGCGCCTTGTAGCTGCGCAGCGCGACGACCATCTTGTTC
>NZ_JAUJRI010000024.1:0-83703 GCF_030504405.1 Burkholderia sp. AU44665
GCCGATGCCGCCTCGGGCGCCGCTGCCCCCGCCGCGCCGGCCGCTGCCGGGTCCGGCGCCGCCGCCGCTTCCGGTGCCGCCGCATCGGGCGCCGCGCCGGCGAGTGCTGCCGCTGCTTCGAGCGCGCAATAACAGGGAGCCTGTTTCATGGCAAAGTTTTTTATCGATCGCCCGATCTTCGCGTGGGTGATCGCCATCATCCTGATGCTGGCCGGGGTTGCGGCGATCTTCACGCTGCCGATCTCGCAGTATCCGACGATCGCGCCGCCATCGATCCAGATTACCGCGAACTACCCGGGCGCTTCCGCGAAGACGGTGGAAGACACGGTGACGCAGGTGATCGAGCAGCAGATGAGCGGTCTCGACAACTTCCTGTACATGTCGTCGACGAGTGACGACTCGGGCAACGCAACGATCACGCTGACCTTCGCGCCGGGCACCAACGCCGACATCGCGCAGGTTCAGGTGCAGAACAAGCTGTCGCTCGCGACGCCGGTTCTGCCGCAGGTCGTGCAGCAGCTCGGTCTGTCGGTCACGAAGTCGAGCAGCAGCTTCCTGCTGGTGCTCGCCTTCAACTCCGAAGACGGCAGCATGAACAAGTACGACCTCGCGAACTTCGTGGCGTCGCACGTGAAGGATCCGATCAGCCGGTTGAACGGCGTCGGTACCGTCACGCTGTTCGGCTCGCAGTACGCGATGCGGATCTGGCTCGACCCGAACCGCCTGACCAACTACGGCCTCACGCCGGTCGACGTGAGCTCGGCGATCACCGCGCAGAACGTGCAGATCGCGGGCGGCCAGATCGGCGGCACGCCGGCGAAGCCGGGCACCGTGCTGCAGGCGACGATCACCGAATCGACGCTGCTGCAGACGCCCGAGCAGTTCGGCAACATCCTGCTGAAGGTCAACCAGGACGGCTCGCAGGTTCGCCTGAAGGACGTCGCGCAGATCGGCCTCGGCGGCGAAAACTACAACTTCGACACGAAGTACAACGGTCAGCCGACCGCGGCACTCGGTATCCAGCTCGCGACCAACGCGAACGCCCTCGCGACCGCGAAGGCCGTGCGCGCGAAGATCGACGAGCTCGCACCGTTCTTCCCGCACGGCCTCGTCGTGAAGTATCCGTACGACACGACGCCGTTCGTGAAGCTGTCGATCGAGGAAGTGGTCAAGACGCTGCTCGAAGGTATCGTGCTCGTGTTCCTTGTGATGTATCTGTTCCTGCAGAACCTGCGGGCGACGATCATCCCGACGATCGCGGTGCCGGTCGTGCTGCTCGGCACGTTCGCGATCATGTCGATGGTCGGCTTCTCGATCAACACGCTGTCGATGTTCGGCCTCGTGCTCGCGATCGGCCTGCTGGTCGACGACGCGATCGTGGTGGTCGAGAACGTCGAGCGCGTGATGGCGGAAGAAGGATTGTCGCCGAAGGAGGCGACCCGCAAGGCGATGGGGCAGATCACCGGCGCACTCGTCGGCGTGGCGCTCGTGCTGTCGGCGGTGTTCGTGCCGGTGGCGTTCTCGGGTGGCTCGGTCGGCGCGATCTATCGTCAGTTCTCGCTGACGATCGTGTCGGCGATGGTGCTGTCGGTGCTGGTTGCGTTGATTCTGACGCCGGCGCTGTGCGCGACGATCCTCAAGCCGATCCCGCAAGGGCATCACGAAGAGAAGAAGGGCTTCTTCGGCTGGTTCAACCGCACGTTCAACAACAGCCGCGACAAGTACCACGTCGGCGTGCACCACGTGATCAAGCGCTCGGGCCGCTGGCTCATCATCTATCTGGTCGTGATCGTCGCGGTCGGCCTGCTGTTCGTGCGCCTGCCGAAGTCGTTCCTGCCCGATGAGGACCAGGGCCTGATGTTCGTGATCGTGCAGACGCCGTCCGGCTCCACGCAGGAAACGACCGCGAAGACGCTCGCGAACATTTCCGACTACCTGCTGAAGGACGAGAAGGAAATCGTCGAATCGGCGTTCACGGTCAACGGCTTCAGCTTCGCGGGCCGCGGCCAGAACTCGGGCCTCGTGTTCGTCCGCCTGAAGGATTACGCGCAGCGTCAGCATGCGAACCAGAAGGTGCAGGCGCTGATCGGCCGGATGTTCGGGCGTTACGCGGGCTACAAGGACGCGCTCGTGATTCCGTTCAACCCGCCGTCGATTCCGGAGCTCGGTACCGCTGCCGGTTTCGACTTCGAGCTGACGGACAACGCCGGTCTTGGCCACGATGCGCTGATGGCCGCGCGTAACCAGTTGCTCGGGATGGCGTCGAAGGATCCGACGCTGCAGGGTGTCCGTCCGAACGGCCTGAACGACACGCCGCAGTACAAGGTCGACATCGACCGCGAGAAGGCGAATGCGCTGGGCGTGACCGCGGATGCGATCGACCAGACGTTCTCGATCGCGTGGGCGTCGAAGTACGTGAACAACTTCCTCGACACCGACGGCCGGATCAAGAAGGTGTACGTGCAGGCAGACGCGCCGTTCCGGATGACGCCGGAAGACATGAACATCTGGTACGTGCGCAACGGGTCGGGCGGGATGGTGCCGTTCAGCGCGTTCGCGACCGGTCACTGGACGTACGGTTCGCCGAAGCTCGAGCGCTACAACGGCGTGTCGGCGATGGAAATCCAGGGGCAGGCCGCACCGGGCAAGTCGACCGGTCAGGCGATGGCCGCGATGGAAACGATCGCGAAGAAGCTGCCGGTCGGTATCGGCTATTCGTGGACGGGCCTGTCGTTCCAGGAAATCCAGTCCGGTTCGCAGGCGCCGATTCTGTATGCGATCTCGATCCTCGTCGTGTTCCTGTGTCTCGCGGCGCTGTATGAAAGCTGGTCGATCCCGTTCTCGGTGATCATGGTCGTGCCGCTCGGCGTGATCGGTGCGCTGCTCGCGGCCACGATGCGCGGCCTCGAGAACGACGTGTTCTTCCAGGTCGGCCTGCTGACGACCGTGGGCTTGTCCGCGAAGAACGCGATCCTGATCGTCGAGTTCGCGCGCGAACTGCAGCAGTCGGAGAAGATGGGGCCGATCGAGGCGGCGCTGGAAGCGGCGCGCCTGCGGCTGCGTCCGATCCTGATGACGTCGCTCGCGTTCATTCTCGGCGTGCTGCCGCTCGCGATCAGCAACGGCGCGGGTTCGGCGAGCCAGCACGCGATCGGCACGGGCGTGATCGGCGGGATGATCACGGCGACGTTCCTCGCGATCTTCATGATCCCGATGTTCTTCGTGAAGATCCGTGCGATCTTCAGCGGCGAGAAGGAAGACGTCGACGAGGCGCTGCGCCTGGCTCAGGAGCACTCGCACCACGAAGAGAAGCCGGGCAACGGCGACGAAGGCAACAAGGGACAGTGATGATGCAAAAACACGCTTTGACTGCAATCGCAGTCGCGCTCCTTGCCACGGGCTGCACGATGGCGCCGCATTACAAGCGGCCCGACGCGCCCGTCGCGCAGGCGTACCCGGCCGGCGGCGTCTACGCGACGCAGCCGGGCGCGGCCGGCGCGCGCAGCGCGAACGGGCAAGCTGCGACCGCCATCG
This sequence comes from Burkholderia sp. AU44665, assembly GCF_030504405.1. Lineage (NCBI taxonomy): Bacteria > Pseudomonadati > Pseudomonadota > Betaproteobacteria > Burkholderiales > Burkholderiaceae > Burkholderia > Burkholderia sp. AU44665. The sequence continues at coordinate 3,535 of NZ_JAUJRI010000024.1, forward strand.
GCTGGCGCGAGTTCTTCGTCGATCCGCGCCTGCAGCGGCTGATCGAGATCGCGCTGAACAACAACCGCGACCTGCGCGTGTCGGTGCTGAACATCGAGGTGGCGCGCGCGCAGTACCAGATCACGCGCGCGGGGCTGTTCCCGACGCTCGACGGCACGGGCACGGGCAGCATCCAGCGCGTGCCGCAGGGCCTGTCGCAGACCGGTGCGCCGTACATCTCGCGCGCCTACAACGTCGGGCTCTCGGCGTCGTGGGAGCTCGACCTGTTCGGCCGCGTGCAGAGCCTGAAGGACCAGGCGCTCGCGCAGTACCTGTCGACGTCGTATGCCCGGCAGGCGTCGGAAATCTCGCTGGTGTCGCAGGTGGCCGACCAGTACCTGACGCTGCTGTCGACCGACGACCTGCTGAAGGTCACCGAGAACACGCTGAAGACCGCGCAGGCATCGTACGACCTGACGAAGCTGCAGTTCGACAACGGCACGGGCTCCGAGCTCGAGCTGCGTCAGGCGCAGACCGTGGTCGAGACGGCGCTCGCGAACCAGCAGGCGCAGGCGCGAGCGCGTGCGCAGGCGCTGAACGCGCTGGTGCTGCTGATCGGCGAGCCGCTGCCGGACGACCTGCCGGCCGGCATGCCGCTCGACGCGCAGAATCTGCTGACGGACGTGCCGGCAGGCCTTCCGTCGGATCTGCTCACGCGTCGTCCGGACGTGATGCAGGCCGAGCAGACGCTGCTGGCTGCCAACGCGAACATCGGCGCGGCGCGCGCGGCATTCTTCCCGCGCATCTCGCTGACGGGCGCGTTCGGCACCGGCAGCCCGACGCTCGGCGGTCTGTTCAAGGCCGGCACGGCCGCATGGTCGTTCGCGCCGCAGATCACGATGCCGATCTTCGAGGGCGGGCAGAACATCGCGAACCTGAATCTCGCGAACGTGCAGAAGCGCATCGAGATCGCCAACTACGAGAAGGCGATCCAGTCGGCGTTCCGCGAAGTGGCGGACGGCCTCGCCGCACGCGGCACGTACGACCAGCAGATCGCGGCGCTCGAGCGCAACGAGCACGCGCAGCAGCGGCGCTTCGACCTGTCGGACCTGCGTTACAAGAACGGCGTCGACAGCTACCTGTCGGTGCTGACCGCGCAGACGGATCTGTACTCGGCGCAGCAGTCGCTGATCAGCGCGCGTCTGGCCCGCTGGACGAACCTGGTCGACCTGTACCGCGCACTCGGCGGCGGGTGGATCCAGCGTGCCGGCGAAGCGCCGCGCGCGCCGGATGCACCGGTCGACTACGACAAGGCGGCCGCGCCGGCGCCTGCGTCGGCAGCGGCGAACGGGTAACTGTGGTTATCCTGCCTGCGTGCGGTCGCTTCGCACGCAGGCAGGACGATTCGGGTGTTAGTTCTGTAGCACGTTGGCCGTTGCGAATGATACGAAACGCAACGGAGACAACGTAGGGCCAGCCCATGATTGTTGGTCCTCGAGTGCGCGGTAACCTTGCGTGGGAACGCTGCAGTGATCCAGGCGGAACACGTGTGTACTTCGGCAGCGGGCGTGAAATCCACGGGCCGGCGCCGTCGAGCACGACGCGTACCGGCTAACCGTTCAGCTTCTCGTTTCGACCAAGCGATGATCATCCCTCTTCGGTAGCCTGTCGCCCACCGACAGTCGAATCTCCCCCTCGATTCTCCAATTCAGGCCCATCGCTCGATCGAAGCGAGCGGCTGCAGGTTCATTATTGTTGAACGGTGCTTATAACAATTAGCTATACGAAATTCGAATTCGTCTGATTGCTTCTTCTTTCTCGTCCGTGCAAATTTTGTATGGAGCATTCCTCACCCATTGTCGAGAAAGGAAATCCGGATGAAGCGCGAGCCCGCTGCACCGACTCATCTTTTTGCCACCATCGGGGCGCTCACCGAGCGCGGTGGGCGGGTAACCACTGCTACCAGCGGCCTGGCAGTTGCCGGGCTTGTCGTTGCCCGTGTTGGCGATGTCGTCACTTACGAGGATGGCAGCGAGGCCGTCATTATGGATGGCGCAGGCGAATATGCGATTTGCAGCGACAAGCCGTTTGCGCTGGTGGGTAGCCGGTTGAGCAACGGCGATCGTATCGTCGAAACGCTTCAGCGGTTGTGGGGAATTCATGTACCGACTGGCGAAACGGCCCAGGGATTGTTTAACAAGGATTATGTGCCGCCGCCCGCGTCGCCGCGCTACCGATTGGCTGTACGAAGAGCCACGACCGCGCGAGGCGGTGCGTTGCGCGAAGTCACCGGCACGTGGGAGACCGGTGTCCGGCTTGGCAGGGCTGGTGTCGTAGGTAATCAGATTCACTACGCAGACGGCTCGACTGCGCGAATCGTAAGCGGCCTTGGGCGGGTGGATAACGGAGACTTCCAGCCGCTGGCTTTCGTCGGTAGCGAACTGGATAACGGCGACGTCATTACCGATAGCCCTGAGCGTGATGGCTTGGTATTGGCTGACGCCTTCGCCGTTGTGAGGCGTCCAACTGTTGCGCATCGAGGCGAGAATTCATGATCCGTTATTTCCTTGCCAAAGGTGACCGGGGCGGCAGCGCCACGATTACGGAAGGATTGGATGGCGTCACCTGTTCCAATCCGCCGCCGCGCGTGCATATCGCAACGCTCTACATGAAGACGTACTGCACGGCATGCAAGCAGGAAGGGTTTGTCGCCCCGGAGGGGCCACGTTGGCCCGGCACTGGACCAAACGGCAAGCCGTGGGCGTTGAGTGGTGATATCAACGTCTGCGATTGCAATCCGCCACCTGTTTTCTACGCCGAGCGCGGCATGAAGATGACCTTTGCCGCGGAAGAGGTGGCGCGGTTGACAGGGAAGAATGACTTAGGCGTCGCTCCTGCAAGAGGACGCACTGCGGTCCATGATCAGCAGTTCGTCATTCGCAACAAGAAGTCCAGGCAACCTGTTGCAGGCGTTCGGTATTGGATTACAAATTGCCGTGGTGACGTGCTGGCATCAGGGACTACCGATGCGCACGGCCATACCATGCGAGTGGTCACGCTGAAGCCCGAGTCGGTAAAACTGGAAGTCAGCGGGGAAGAAGAATGAGTGATGGCGATCGCGTAGCAATTGCGGAGGCGATGACAGACCTGAAAGAAGGTTCGGTAATCGAAGCATTGATATCGAACGGGCCGCCCATCTGTCCAAACATGACCGATGCGGAATTTCGCCGTATGGTTCTAACGTTACGCGACAGAGCCGTACGAATGGTCGACGTACGGCTCGTAGACTTGCGCAGGTGGGGGGCGGTCGAACGTCAACGCGTCGCAACGTGGTTTGGCTCAAGCGATGAAGCGATTCGGCAACGTCTGACAGTCGGACTCGCACAAGTAAGTCGGGTGATGCGCGATCTCAAGCCTGGAAACTTTGTTCGTCACTCAGAGGAACTTGATCGGTATCTTGGTTGTACGCCGAATAACAAGGACCCTGATGGTGCCGTCGCTCATGTTTGCGGTCCTGACACAGCTACCCATACTATCTGTATCCATGAGAATTTTTGTGGGATGCGTCCCATATCCAGCGCGAAGGACTCGATGTTATCGACGCTGATTCATGAGTGCACTCATTTTGCCGACACTTTCGGCGCTCAGGATCATCAATATTTCATGCGCGAGTGCTTGGTATTGGCGCGGACGCGCCCCGATCTCGCAATCAATAATGCGGATAGCATTGCCGGGTATATTATCTATGAAGACTAGAGGCGGCGTGGCGCGGCAATCCGTGTTGAATCTGATCGAGTCCGACGGAAGATCGATATGATGAAAGGACCGGCATGTATTGCGTTGGCGTTTTTCTCGGCCGGAACATTCGCCTGCTCCCCGGTTCATACGCTTGATGTTTCGTTTGAACGAGATTCTGCCAAAGTATCCGGCGACGAGCTCATAAAGCTGGCGAACTGGGCGATAGACGTTCAACTCAAATATCCCAATCTTGATCGTACGTCCGTCGGTGGCCTTGCCGACGCTGACGAAAGGCAGCCGCGCGTGCTGGCTCAACAACGCGCGGAAAGTGTCAAGAGGCTTCTAGTCACATTGGGGCTCGGTCGAGCCCCTGTCGACGTCGATGCCAGGCTTTATAAGTCGCATCATCTGAACGGCGTGCCGGATAATGGCCGACGAGTAGAAATCGACTTCCTTCCCGGTTGCCCGCATGAATGCCCTTGCCAAGTGAAATGAGGTATTGGCCGCGATCTGCCGCGCAGTGGCAGTGCTGCCATTTCGACGATGTCAAGCAGCCTCTTACGCACCATGCAGTAAGCGCCGGCCCGTCACGAGCCGACGCATGCCTGGTGTTCGTCAGTGCAGATCGACAGGCCGCCCGTCGAAATCATGCCCCGCGCGACGGATCTCGCACTTCGCCTCCTTTTCGCCCTTCACGCCGTTGAACACGATGTTCAGGATCACGGCCGTGGCCGATGCGAGCAGGATGCCGCTGTGCAGGATCGGTGCAAGCGCGGGCGGCAGCTTCGAGAAGAAGTGCGGCGACACGACCGGCACGAGGCCCATGCCGACGCTCACGGCGACGATGAACAGGTTGTGCGAGTGGTTCACGAAGTCGACCTTCGACAGCACCTTGATGCCATTCGCCGCGACCATCCCGAACATCACGATGCCTGCGCCGCCGAGCACGAACGGCGGCACCGACGCGACGACCTGCGCCATCTTCGGAAACAGGCCGAGCAGCACGAGGATCACGCCGCCCGTCGCACACACGAAACGGCTCTTCACGCCCGTCACGCCGATCAGGCCGACGTTCTGCGAGAACGACGTATGCGGGAACGAATTGAAGATGCCGCCGATCAGCGTGCCGAGGCCGTCGACGCGCAGGCCGCGCACGAGGCGCTCCTGGTTGACCGGGCGATCGACCATGTCGCCGACCGCGAGGAACATCCCGGTCGATTCGATGAACGTGACGAACATCACCGTGACCATCGTCACGATCGACAGCGGGTCGAAGTGCGGCAGGCCGAAGTGGAACGGCATCACGAAGCCGACCCACGGCGCGTGCGCCACGCCGTCGGTGTTCACGCGGCCGAGCGCGAATGCGATCACGAAGCCGGCGACGATGCCGAGCAGCACCGAGATGTTCGCGATGAAGCCGCGGCCGTACTTGTTGATCAGCAGGATCAGCGTGAGCACGAGCAGCGACAGGCCGAGATAGACGGGGCTGCCGTACTCGGGGTTGCCGACGCCGCCGGCCGCCCAGTTGATGCCGACTTCCATCAGCGACAGCCCGATCACGGCGATCACCGTGCCGACCACCACCGGCGGGAAGAACCGCAGCAGCTTGCCGATCATCGGCGCGAGCACGATGCCGATGATGCCGGCCGCGATGGTCGAGCCGAAGATGTCGAGAATGCCGAGGCCGGGGTTCGTGCCGATCGCGATCATCGGGCCGACGGCCGCGAACGTGCAGCCCATGATGACGGGCAGGCGGATCCCGAAGATCCACAGGCCCAGCGTCTGGATCAGCGTGGCGATGCCGCACGAAAACAGATCGGCGCTGATCAGGAACGCGATCTGGTCTTTCGGCAGCTTGAGCGCCGCGCCGACGATGAGCGGCACGGCGACGGCGCCGGCGTACATGACGAGGACGTGCTGCAGGCCAAGCGTTACCAGCTTGCCGGTCGGCAGCACCTCATCGCACGGATGGACCGTGTTCGATTGCATCTGTCTCACTCCATGATCTTGTTTTCGGGGTGATACGAAGTTATTCGGAATGAATCCATGCAACAAGAGCACTGGGTTCTATTCCGTTCTTTGCTGGTTCGATATGCCATGTCGGTATGGAACGGGGGGGCGATCATCGGGAAACTGCCGCGGGGGTGACGCGTACCGGTTTTATAGCGCTTCAAAATAGCGCCGGCCCCCCTGTCAAATATGGGGTGCTTTATGGTGTGTATCGCGCGGGCCGCATAGTGGCAAAAAAGGGCGTACGGAAAACGTGCCGGGTTAACCCGCGAGCGGCCGCTTTTGCGTGCAAGGTGCGGCCTCGTCAATCTCCCGGCCGGCAGCACGTTCGATGTGTCGGCGCGGCGGCAAAAACCGGAGCGCGCATCGCGATCCCGTTATCATCGACATCCGTTCATCCGAATCTCCCTTCACGTCATGCGCCTGCTCGGAATCGACCTCGGCACCGGCTCCGTCAAACTCGTCACGCTCGATGCCGACGGCGTCGAGCGGGCCGTCGCGAGCGAACCTTACGGGTTGTCGTCGCCGCAGCCCGGCTGGGCGGAAATCGCGCCCGCCACGTGGTGGCAGGCGCTCGTGCGCGCCGCCGCGCGGCTGCCGGCCGACGAGCGCGCGCAGGTCGCGGCGATCGGCTTTTCGGGCCAGATGCATGGCGTCGTGCTGATCGACGCGGCCGGCGAGCCGGTGCGGCCTGCGCTGCTGTGGCCGGACACACGCGCGGTGCGCGAGGCCGACGCGGCCGACTGGCACGCCGCCGGAATGCCCGTCGCTCCGAATCCCGTCGCGCCCGGCATGGCAGGCCCGCTGTTGCGTTGGCTCGCCACGCACGAACCCGACGCGCTGCGCGCCGCACGCTGGGCCGTGCAGCCGAAGGACTGGCTGCGCATCGTGCTCGGCGGCGACGTCGCGGCCGATCCGAGCGACGCGTGCGCAACGGCGCTCGCGACGCCCGACGGCGCGTGGGACAGCGCATTGATCGAGGCGCTCGGCCTGCCGGGCGACCGCTTTGCGCCGGTGCGTGCGTCCACCGCGCGCTGCGGCGTGCTCGGCGCGCAGGCCGCCGCCGCGCTCGGCCTGCCGGCTGGCGTGCCGCTCGCGACAGGCGCGGCCGACACCGCCTGCGCGGCGCTCGGCAGCGGGCTGGCCGCGGCAGGCGACGCGCTGCTGACGACCGGCAGCGGCGGCCAGATCGTCGTGCTCGCGGATACGCTGCCGCCCGCGCGACGCGGACTGCATCGCTATCGTGCGGCGGCCGGCGGCGGCTATTACACGATGGCGGCGATGCAGAACGTCGGGCTCGCGCTCGAAGCCGTGCGCGGTTGGCTCGGCTATGCGCGATGGGCCGATGCGTACGACGATGCGTTCGCGCAGCCGGCGTCCGAGCGGCTGTGCTTCCTGCCGTACCTGAGCGGTGAGCGTTCGCCGTGGATGAACCCCGATGCGCGCGGCGGCTGGCTCGGCCTCGGGCTCGGCGACACGCGCGGCGCGATGATGCGCGCCGCGTTCGAAGGCGTCGCGTTCGCGTTGCGCGCGGGGCTCGATGCGATCCGCGACGCCGACCCCGGCGACGCGGTGGCGACGCTGCGCCTCGCGGGCGGCGGCTCGGTCGATCCGCGCTGGCGCCAGTTGCTCGCCGACGCGCTCGGCGCGTCGCTGCACGCGATCGATTGCCCGAACGCCGCGACGCGGGGCGCCGCACTGCTCGCGGGCGTCGCGATCGGGCATTGGCGTGAAGAGGCGTTGCACGCGCTGGCGCCGACGGCGTCGCCCGTCGCCGCACCGCAAGACGACCGCCCGCTGGCCGCACGTTACGCGCGCTTCGTCGATCTGTACGCCCGCACGGATGCATGGTTCACGACGGGCGTTTAAACTCGGACACTTGTTCTTTTGCGTCAGCGATGACGCATCCTGGCAAGCCGGTGGCCGTTTCCCGCACGCGATGCGCGCCGGGAGCGGCCATCATGGCGAGCACGAGATTCTTGCGCCGTGCCGCGCGGCACGGCTTCGACCGCTTTGCATGAGTCCCGGGCCGGCACCGACACGCCGGCCCGGGCCGATCTCACCGACACACAGGAGTGACACGATGAAAACGAAAGCCGCGATTGCATGGAAGGCGGGTGCGCCGCTGACGATCGAGGAAGTCGATCTCGAAGGGCCGCGCGCCGGCGAAGTGCTGATCGAAGTGAAGGCGACGGGCATCTGCCACACCGACTACTACACGCTGTCGGGCGCCGATCCGGAAGGGATCTTCCCGGCGATCCTCGGCCATGAAGGCGCGGGCGTGGTGGTCGACGTCGGCCCCGGCGTCGGCACCGTACGCAAGGGCGACCACGTGATTCCGCTCTACACGCCCGAATGCCGCGAGTGCAAGTTCTGCCTGTCGCGCAAGACCAACCTGTGCCAGAAGATCCGCGCGACGCAGGGCAAGGGCCTGATGCCCGACGCGACGTCGCGCTTCTCGCTCGACGGCAAGCCGCTGTTCCACTACATGGGTACGTCGACGTTCTCGAACTACATCGTCGTGCCGGAAATCGCGGTGGCCAAGGTGCGCGAGGACGCGCCGTTCGACAAGATCTGCTACATCGGCTGCGGCGTGACGACGGGCGTGGGCGCGGTCGTGTACTCGGCGAAGGTCGAGGCCGGCGCGAACGTGGTCGTGTTCGGCCTCGGCGGGATCGGCCTGAACGTGATCCAGGGCGCGAAGATGGTCGGCGCGGACAAGATCATCGGCGTCGACATCAATCCGAAGCGCGTCGAGCTCGCGAAGAAGTTCGGGATGACGCACTTCATCAACCCGAACGAAGTCGAGAACGTCGTCGACCACATCGTGCAATTGACCGACGGCGGCGCCGACTATTCGTTCGAATGCGTCGGCAACGTGAAGCTGATGCGCCAGGCGCTCGAGTGCACGCACAAGGGCTGGGGCCAGTCGTTCATCATCGGCGTGGCGGCAGCGGGCGAGGAAATCAGCACGCGTCCGTTCCAGCTCGTCACGGGCCGTGAATGGAAGGGCTCGGCGTTCGGCGGCGCGCGCGGGCGCACCGACGTGCCGAAGATCGTCGACTGGTACATGGAAGGCAAGATCAACATCGACGACCTGATCACGCACACGCTGCCGCTCGAGCGGATCAACGAAGGCTTCGACCTGATGAAGGCCGGCGAGTCGATCCGCTCGGTCGTGCTGTACTGACCGGGGGCGCACCGCCATGCTCGAACTCGTTTCCTCGCATGCGTGCCACGGCGGCGAGCAGCGTTTCTACCGTCACGATTCGGCGGCCATCGGCCTGCCGATGAAGTTCTCGGTGTACCTGCCGCCGCAGGCCGCGCAACAGCGCGTGCCGGCGCTGTTCTATCTCGCGGGGCTCACGTGCACCGACGAGACGTTCGCGATCAAGGCCGGCGCGCAGCAATACGCGGCGCAGCACGGGATCGCGCTCGTGATGCCCGATACGAGCCCGCGCGGCGCGGGCGTGCCGGGCGAGACGGATGCGTGGGATTTCGGCGTCGGCGCGGGTTTCTACGTCGACGCGACCGAAGCGCCGTGGTCGACACATTACCGGATGGAGTCGTACGTGACGGGTGAGCTGCGCGAGCTCGTCACGGCCGAGCTGCCGATCGACGGCGCGCGGCTCGGCATCTTCGGGCACTCGATGGGCGGCCACGGAGCGCTGACGCTCGCGTTGCGTCATCCGGGCCTGTACCGGTCGGTGTCGGCGTTCGCGCCGATCGCCGCGCCGACGCGATGCCCGTGGGGCGAGAAGGCGTTCTCCGGTTATCTCGGTGCCGATCGGGAAGCGTGGAAGGCGCACGACGCGAGCGAGCTCGTCGCGCGCGCCGATGCGCCGAAGTTCGCCGACGGCATCCTCGTCGATCAGGGGCTCGCCGATCAGTTCCTCGCGAACCAGTTGAACCCCGACGTATTCGAAGCCGCATGCGCGAAGGCCGGCCAACCGCTGACGCTGCGCCGCCATCCGGGCTACGACCACGGCTACTACTTCATCTCGACGTTCATCGCCGATCACCTCGCGCATCATGCGCGTGTACTTGCGCGGTGAGTAGCTGCGCAAGCAGGTAACGCATCCGGTGCGCATGAAAAAACGCCGGCGCTGCCCTCGGGCACGCCGGCGTTTTGATTGGCATCGGGCGGCGACCGCCGCGCCGATCAATTGCGTCGCAATAGGCTCGCGCCGTACACGAGCGCCGACAGCGCGGTGATCCAGAAGCTCGTCGGCCAATCGGTGTGATACGCGAGCACGATGCCGGCCCACGCTTCGAACAGCGCGAACAGCGCGGCGAGCAGCACGCCCGTCGACAGCCGCGTCGACACGTTCTGCGCGGCCGCGGCCGGCCCGACCAGCAGCGTGAACACGAGCAGCACGCCGACGATCTGCGTCGCCGCGGCCACCGCGAGCGCGCACACCGCCAGGAACAGCATCGACACCGTGCGCAGCGACACGCCCTTGGCTTCGGCCAGTTCCGGCTGCAGCGATGCGAACAGCAGCGGCCGCGCGATCAGCGCGAGCGCGGCGAGGCTCACCGCGCCGATGCCGGCAAGCACCGCGAGCGTGTCGTGGCTGACCGCGAGCACGTTGCCGAACAGCAGCGCGGTGACCTGCGTCGCGAACGACGTATAGAAATGCAGGAACAGCAGGCCGAAGCCGAGCGCGCCGGACAGGATCACGCCGATCGCGACGTCGCGGCCCGCGAGCCTTTCGCCGAGCGCGCCCATCCCGATCCCGGCCGCGAGCGTGAAGCCGACCATCCCCCAGATCGGCGAGATGCCGAGCAGCACCGCGCCCGTCGCGCCGGTGAAGCCGACGTGCGACAGCGCGTGGCCCGCGAAGGTCTGCCCGCGCAGCACCAGGAAGTAGCCGACGATGCCCGCGAGCACCGCGACGATTCCCGACGCCGCGAAGGCGTTGATCATGAAGTCGTATTCAAACATCGTGCGAATGCCCGGGATGAGCGTGTCCGTGGTGGTGATGGCCGTGGCCGCCGCCGTGCGAGTGGCCGTCGTCGTCCTCGTGTTCGTGATCGTGCTTCTCGATCTCGACGTCGCCCGACATCACGAAGATCTTGCCGTTTACGCGCATCACGTCGATCGGCGATCCATAGAGCCGCGACAGCACGGGCTTCGTGATCACCTCGTCGACGGTGCCGAGCGCGGCCACGCCGTTGCCGAGATACAGCACGCGGTCGAGCGCGTTCAGCAGCGGATTCAGTTCGTGCGCGGAGAACAGCACGGTGATGCCGAGCTCGCGCTGCACGTTGCGCACGAGTTCGACGACGCCGCGCTGATGGTTCGGGTCGAGGCTGATCAGCGGCTCGTCGAGCAGCAGCAGCTTGGGGTTGCCGAGCAGGCATTGCGCGAGCAGCAGGCGCTGCCGTTCGCCGCCGGACAGTTCGGACAGCGGCCGGCGCGCGAGCGACGGGCCGCCGACGAGATCGAGCACGCGATCGACGTCGCGGCGCGTGGCCGCGTTCGTGTGCGGCAGGCCCCAGCGGTGGCCGTCGGCGGCCATCGCGACGAAATCGTAGCCGCGCATCCGGCGGTTCGCGAGGCCGCTCCTGATCTGCGGCATGTAGCCGATCGACGCGTTGCCGCGCGCGACCGGCACGCCGCCGACCGACAGCGTGCCGGCCGACACGGGGACGAGGCCGAGCACCGCGCGCATCAGCGTCGTCTTGCCCGCGCCGTTCGGCCCGAGCACGCCGACGAATTCGCCGGGCTCGATCGAGAAGCTGACGTCGCGCAGGATCGTGCGGCCCCCCAGTTCGAGCGTGACGCGATCGACTGCGAGGGCGTGGGGAGTGGCGGTCATGTCGTGACGGTTGTCGGTTACTTGCCGGCCGAAAGCGCGTTGCCGAGCGCGTCGAGCTGGCTGGTCATCCATTGCTGGAAGGTCTTGCCGGCCGGCTGCGTCTCGGTGACGCTGACGGTCGGCACGCCGCCGTCGCGCGCGATCTTCAGCATGCGTTTGGTCATCGGTTCCTCGGCCTGGCTGTTGTAGATCAGCGCGCGTACCTGCTTCTTGCGCAGGTCGTTCTCGAACGCGGCGACGTCCTGCGCGCTCGCTTCGGTGTCGTTCATCGTCGCGAGCTGGAAGCGCTGGTTGCGCATGTCGAGGCCGATCGCGTCGGACATATAGCCGAATACGGGCTCGGTGGCCGTCACGGGCGCGCCCTTGTACTTCGCGCGCAGTGCGGCGACCTTGTCGTCGACGGGTTTCAGCGACGCGACGAACTTCTGCAGGTTCGCGTCGTACTCGGCCTTGTTCGCCGGGTCGGCGCGGCCGAGCTCGGCCGCGATCGCGCGTGCGGCCGCCGGCATCGTCGCCGGGTCGTACCAGAGGTGCGGGTTGTCGCCGGCCTTCTTGCCGACGAGATCGGCGACGACGATCGTCGCGCGCTTCGCCTGTTTCGACGCGCCGAGCAGCTTGCCCATCCACGGATCGTAATCGGCGCCGTTGTAGATCACGACCTGCGCGTGCTGGAGCGCGCGAGCCGTCTTCGGGCTCGCTTCGAACAGGTGCGGATCCTGATCCGGATTGCTGAGGATGCTGGTGACCGCGACGTGGCGGCCGCCGATCTGCGACGCGACGTCGCCGTAGAAATTCTCCGCGGCGACGACGTTGACGGGCGCGGCCTGCGCGACCACGGGCGCGGCGAACGACAGCGCGGCGACGGCGGCGGCCAGCCAGCGGACAGGCGACAGGGCGCGCCGCGGCGCGCGCTTCAGGGCAATGGACATGGAACTCCTCGTTGGAAGGGCGGCGCGTACGCCGCGCGATTCGGCGTCAGCGCTGCGCGGGCTTGCGCTTGCAGTGCCCGCACAGGCCGCTCAGCTCGACGACCTGATGGTGGACTTCGAACCCATGCGCGGGCTCGCTCGCGGACAACTGCTTCGCGAGGTCGCCGCCGGGAATCTCGACGGTGTCGCCGCACGAATCGCAGATCAGGAACTGGCCTTCGTGCGGCACGCCGATCTCGCAGCACGCGAAGAACGCGTTCTTCGATTCGATCCGGTGGATGAAGCCGTGCTCGACGAGGAAATCCAGCGCGCGGTAGACGGTGGTCGGCGGCACGCGGCCGCGTTGCGGTTCGAGTTCGGCGAGCAGGTCGTACGCGCCGATCGGGCGCTGCGCGGCCAGCACGCGTTCGTAGACCTGGCGGCGCAGCGGCGTCCACGCGAGCCCGTGCTCGGCGGCGAATGCGTCGGCCCGGGACAGCCGGGCGTCAATGGACGATGAGGTAGCCATGGCGTGAAGCAGGCGATGAAACACAGTATCGCGATGATATAACGTATCGCCGCACCGTGCAGCGCGAATTCCGTTTTCCGTCCTCGCTCCGTCCCCGTCGCCGCCGATGCCACTGCGTCGCACCGTGCGCGCCGCGCCTTGCCGTGCGGGCGCGGCGAGGCGTCGTCGTGCGCCGCCGTGCCGCAGCGCGTCATAGAAAGCCGTCACGTCGTCTTGACAGCGCGTATCGCGTATCCGATCATTCGATCACTAACAGAGCAATTGATCGGTCACCGAGCGTTCGCTCACTTCGCGACCGGCATGCAACAGAACGAACCGGAGACAGCCAGTGAGACTGGAAGACAAGGTCGCGATCCTGACGGGCGCCGCAAGCGGCATCGGCGAGGCGGTCGCGCAACGCTATCTGGACGAGGGCGCGCGCTGCGTGCTCGTCGACGTGAAGCCGGCGGGCGGCTCGCTCGCGCGGCTGATCGAGGCCAACCCCGGCCGCGCGGTGGCCGTCACCGCCGACGTCACGCGCCGCGACGACATCGAGCGGATCGTCGCGACGGCGGTCGAGCGCTTCGGCGGCGTCGACATCCTGTTCAACAACGCGGCGCTGTTCGACATGCGCCCGCTCCTCGACGAATCGTGGGACGTGTTCGACCGGCTGTTCTCGGTCAACGTGAAAGGGCTGTTCTTCCTGATGCAGGCGGTCGCGCAACGGATGGTCGAGCAGGGGCGCGGCGGCAAGATCGTCAACATGTCGTCGCAGGCCGGCCGTCGCGGCGAGGCGCTCGTTTCGCACTACTGCGCGACCAAGGCCGCGGTGATCAGCTATACGCAGTCGGCCGCGCTCGCGCTCGCGCCGCACCGGATCAACGTGAACGGCATCGCGCCGGGCGTGGTCGACACGCCGATGTGGGAACAGGTCGATGCGTTGTTCGCGCGCTACGAGAACCGGCCGCTCGGCGAGAAGAAGCGGCTCGTGGGCGAAGCCGTGCCGCTCGGCCGCATGGGCGTGCCGGGCGACCTGACGGGCGCCGCGCTGTTCCTCGCGTCGGCCGACGCCGACTACATCACCGCCCAGACGTTGAACGTCGACGGCGGCAACTGGATGAGCTGAAAATGCCGCCGCTCGCACGCGCCGTTCGCGAGCCGGCCCGCTACGCGGCGGCAGCGCCGCACGCCGCGGCCGCCGTCGAACGAGGAGGGCTCGCCTGATGGCCGAGATCGTCGTTGCCGGCGAACTGCTGGCGGAATTCGTCGCCGCCGAGCGCGGCCAGGGCTTCGATGTGCCGGGACTCTTCGCCGGCCCGTTCCCGAGCGGCGCGCCGGCGATCTTCGCCGACCAGGCCGCGCGGCTCGGCGCGCGCGTCGCATATGCGGGCTGCGTCGGCCGAGACGCGTTCGGCGATGCGATCGTCGCGCGGCTCGCCCGCGACGGCGTGGACGTCGCGCGCATTCGCCGCGTCGCACGGCCGACCGGCACCGCGTTCGTCGCGTATCGCGACGACGGCTCGCGCAGTTTCGTCTTCACGCTGTCGACCAGTGCCGCGGCATGCGTCGATGCGTCCGACGTCGACACCGCGATGTTCGACGGCTGTCGCTATTTTCACGTGATGGGCTCGTCGCTGACGAGCGAATCGGCGATCGCGGCCGTGCAGCGCGGCGTGATCGAGGCCGCGCGCGCGGGAGCCAAGGTGTCGTTCGATCCGAACGTGCGGCCCGAAATGCTGAGTTTCCGCCCGATGCGCGCGGCCCTCGACGAGATGCTCGCCGCGTGCCACCTGTTCCTGCCGAGCGAAGCCGACCTGCCGTTCTTCTGCGGGCCGCAGCCGGCCGAGCGCGCGATCGCGGGACTGCTCGCGACGCATCCGCTGCTCGAGCGTGTCGTGCTCAAACGCGGTGCGCAAGGCAGCGTCGCATTCGATCGTGCGAGCCGCGTCGACGCGCAGGCTTATCCGGTCGACGAAGCCGATCCGACCGGCGCCGGCGACTGCTTCGGCGGCACGCTGGTCGCGAGCCTCGTCGCGGGCATGGCGATCGACGTCGCGTTGCGTCGCGCGAACGCGGCCGGCGCGATCGCGGTCACGCGGCGCGGCCCGATGGAAGGCAACAGCAGCGCGGCCGAGATCGACCGCTTCCTGACCGAACGAGGTATCGCATGTCCGGCCTGACGACCGTTGCCGAGCGCACGCGCACCGCGCATGCAGGCACCGTGCTGCGGATGATCTTCGACGCGAACCGCGCGGACGCGCAGCGCGGCATCTATTCGATCTGCAGCGCGCACCGGCTCGTGCTGGAGGCCGCGTGCGAAGCCGCGCGCGCCGACGGCTCGCCGCTGCTGATCGAGGCGACCTGCAATCAGGTGAACCATCTCGGCGGTTATACGGGCATGACGCCGGCGGATTTTCGCCGCGACGTCGATGCGATCGCCGCGCGCTGCGGGCTCGCGCCGTCGGCGCTCGTGCTCGGCGGCGACCATCTCGGCCCGAACCCGTGGCGGCACCGCCGCGCGGCCGATGCGATGCGCGAGGCCGCTGCGATGGTCGCGGCCTACGTCGAAGCCGGTTTCGAAAAGATCCATCTCGACGCGAGCATGGCGTGCGCGGACGATCCGGCGCGGCTCGACGATCGCACGATCGCCGCGCGCGCGGCCGAGCTGTGCCGCGTCGCGGAAGACGCGGCGGCGCGCGCCGGAATCGCGCCCGTCTACGTGATCGGCACCGAGGTGCCGACGCCGGGCGGCGAGGTGAGCGGCGAGGCCGGTAACGACGCCGGCGACGACGCGATCGCGCGGATCGCGGTCACGCGCAGCGACAGCATCGCGGCGACGCTCGACGCGCACCGCCACGCGTTCTCGGCGGCCGGGCTC
Source organism: Burkholderia sp. AU44665 (assembly GCF_030504405.1). Lineage (NCBI taxonomy): Bacteria > Pseudomonadati > Pseudomonadota > Betaproteobacteria > Burkholderiales > Burkholderiaceae > Burkholderia > Burkholderia sp. AU44665. Next base: position 19,378 of record NZ_JAUJRI010000024.1, read on the forward strand.
GACGACGCATGGACGCGCGTCGTCGCGATCGTCGCGCAGCCGGGCGTCGATTTCGACGACCGCCACGTGCTCGATTACGACAGCGCCAAGGCGGCGACGCTCGGCGCGAGTATCCTGCAGACACCGCGCCTCGTGTTCGAAGCGCATTCGACCGATTATCAGACCGAAGACGCGCTCGCCGCGCTCGTGCGCGATCACTTCGCGGTGCTGAAGGTCGGCCCCGCGCTGACGTTCGCGCTGCGCGAGGCGCTGTTCGCGCTGACGTTCATCGAGGACGCGCTGATCGACGACGTCGCGCAGCGCTCGCGGTTGCGCGACGTCGTCGATGCGGCGATGCGCGCGCAGCCCGAATACTGGGCGCCGTACTACCGCGGCGACGAGACCGCGCAGCGGCTCGCGCGCCAGTTCAGCTACAGCGACCGCATCCGCTATTACTGGCTGCAGCCGGCCGTCGCGGCCGCGGTCGAGCAGCTGTTCGGCAACCTCGCGCGGCAGCCGGTGCCGGAAACGCTCGTCGCGCAATGGCTGCCGGACGTCTACGCGGCGTGCCGCGCGGGCGGCCTCGCGAAGGAGCCGCGCGCTTGGGTGCGCCACCGGATACGCGACGTGATCGCGCACTATGCGCGCGCGTGCGGGATGCAGCGGCCGGCATGACGGGCCGCGAAGGAAACGACGCAACACCGACGCAAGACCGACCACATTTCGAACAATCACAGGAGACATGCCATGCAACGAAAGATGCTCGACGCCGCCGCACGCTGTTTCGCCTCTGCCGCGCTCGCGACGGCGGCGTGCGCGGCGTCCGCCGGCACGCTGACGATCGCGACGCTGAACAACCCCGACATGATCGAGTTGAAGAAGCTGTCGCCGGCGTTCGAGAAGGCGAACCCGGACATCAAGCTGAACTGGGTGATCCTCGAGGAGAACGTGCTGCGCCAGCGCGCGACGACCGACATCACGACCGGCAGCGGCCAGTTCGACGTGATGGCGATCGGCACCTATGAAACGCCGCAGTGGGGCAAGCGCGGCTGGCTCGCGCCGATCACGGGCCTGCCCGCCGACTACGACCTGAACGACATCGTCAAGACCGCGCGCGACAGCCTGTCGTACAACGGCCAGCTCTACGCGCTGCCGTTCTACGTCGAAAGCTCGATGACGTTCTACCGCAAGGACCTGTTCGCGGCGAAGGGGCTGAAGATGCCCGACCAGCCGACCTACGACCAGATCGCCGAATTCGCGGACAAGCTGACCGACAAGTCGAAGGGCACCTACGGGATCTGCCTGCGCGGCAAGGCCGGCTGGGGCGAGAACATGGCGTACGTGTCGACGGTCGTGAACACGTTCGGCGGGCGCTGGTTCGACGAGAACTGGAACGCGCAGCTCACGTCGCCCGAGTGGAAGAAGGCGATCAATTTCTACGTGAACCTGCTGAAGAAGAACGGCCCGCCGGGCGCGAGCTCGAACGGCTTCAACGAGAACCTGACGCTGACCGCGTCCGGCAAGTGCGCGATGTGGATCGACGCGACGGTCGCGGCCGGGATGCTCTACAACAAGCAGCAGTCGCAGGTGGCCGACAAGATCGGCTTCGCGGCCGCGCCGGTCGCCGCCACGCCGAAGGGCTCGCACTGGCTGTGGGCGTGGGCGCTGGCCGTGCCGAAGACGTCGAAGCAGCAGGACGCCGCGCGCAAGTTCATCGCGTGGGCGACGTCGAAGCAGTACATCGAGATGGTCGGCAAGGACGAAGGCTGGGCGTCGGTGCCGCCGGGCACGCGTACGTCGACGTATCAGCGCGCGGAGTACAAGGCCGCCGCGCCGTTCTCGGACTTCGTGCTGAAGGCGATCGAGACGGCCGACCCGAACGACCCGTCGCTGAAGAAGGTGCCGTACACGGGCGTGCAGTACGTCGGGATTCCTGAATTCCAGTCGTTCGGCACGGTAGTCGGCCAGTCGATCGCGGGTGCGGTCGCGGGCCAGATGTCGGTCGACCAGGCGCTCGCCGCCGGCCAGGCCGCGGCCGACCGCGCGGTGCGGCAGGCCGGCTACAAGAAGTAACGCGCAAGCCGTCGCGCGGCCCGCATCGTGCGCCGTGGCACACGGCGCGGGCCGGCGACGCTGACAGGCGGGCACGCCGTTCGCGCCCGCGCATCAACCGGAGGGACTCCGATCATGCGTCACCTGCGTCTTCCCCTGAGTCACGCTCACGCGCCGTCGGTCGGCGACGCGTCGTCGCCGCCCGGCGCGCCGCGCCGTGCGCGCGGCGGCGCGAGCTGGCTCGTGTCGCCGTCCGTCGCGGTGCTGCTGCTGTGGATGTCGATTCCGCTCGCGATGACGATCTGGTATTCGTTCTCGCGCTACAACCTGCTGAACCCGGACGTGAAGGGCTTCGCCGGGTTCGACAACTATCGCTTCCTCGCGACCGATCCGTCGTTCCTGCCCGCGATCTGGCACACGCTCGTGCTGATCGGCGCGGTGCTCGCGATCACGGTGGTCGGCGGCGTGCTGATGGCCGTGCTGTTCGACCGCAAGTTCTACGGGCAGGGCATCGCGCGCCTGCTCGCGATCGCGCCGTTCTTCGTGATGCCGACGGTCTCCGCGCTGATCTGGAAGAACATGATCCTGCATCCGGTGTACGGGCTCGTCGCGAACGCGATGCGCGCGCTCGGGATGACGCCGATCGACTGGTTCGCCGATTACCCGTTGACCGCGGTGATCATCATCGTCGCGTGGCAGTGGCTGCCGTTCGCGTTTTTGATCCTGTTCACCGCGATCCAGTCGCTCGACCAGGAACAGAAGGAAGCCGCGCGCATCGACGGCGCCGGCCCGATCGCGATGTTCTTCTACATCACGCTGCCGCATCTGAAGCGCGCGATCGCCGTGGTCGTGATGATGGAGACGATCTTCCTGCTGTCGATTTTCGCGGAAATCTACACGACGACGGGCGGCGGCCCCGGCGACGCGACGACCAACCTGTCGTACCTGATCTACGCGCTCGGCCTGCAGCAGTTCGACGTCGGCCTCGCGTCCGCGGGCGGCATCATCGCCGTCGTGGTCGCGAACGTCGTGTCGTTCTTCCTCGTGCGGATGCTCGCGCGCAACCTGAAGGGGGAGTACGAAAAATGAGCGACCTGACCCTGGCAGGCCGGCGCACGCCGGCCGTGTTCGACCTCGTGCGGCGCGCGCTGCCCGGCGCGCTCGCATGGCTGATCGCGCTCTTGCTGTTCTTCCCGATCTTCTGGATGGCGATCACCGCGTTCAAGACGGAGCAGCAGGCGTACGCGTCGTCGCTGTTGTTCATGCCGACGCTCGACAGCTTCCGCGAGGTGTTCGCGCGCAGCAACTACTTCGCGTTCGCGTGGAATTCGGTGCTGATCTCGGCCGGCGTCACGCTGATCTCGCTGCTGTTCGCGGTGCCGGCCGCATACGCGATGGCGTTCTTCCCGAACCACCGCACGCAGAAGGTGCTGTTGTGGATGCTGTCGACGAAGATGATGCCGTCGGTCGGCGTGCTGGTGCCGATCTATCTGCTGTGGAAGAACGCGGGGCTGCTCGATACGGTGTCGGGGCTCGTGATCGTCTACACGCTGATCAACCTGCCGATCGCGGTGTGGATGACCTTCACGTACTTCAACGAGATCCCGAAGGACATCCTGGAGGCCGGGCGCATCGACGGCGCGTCGACGTGGCAGGAGATCGTCTACCTGCTGATGCCGATGGCGCTGCCGGGGCTCGCGTCCACCGCGCTGCTGCTCGTGATCCTGTCGTGGAACGAGGCGTTCTGGAGCATCAACCTGTCGAGCTCGAACGCCGCGCCGCTGACCGTGTTCATCGCGTCGTATTCGAGCCCCGAAGGCTTGTTCTGGGCGAAGCTGTCCGCCGCGTCGCTGCTCGCGGTCGCGCCGATCCTGATCGTCGGCTGGCTGTCGCAGAAGCAGTTGGTGCGCGGGCTCACGTTCGGGGCGGTCAAGTGAGCGGCGCAAGCAAAGGCGCGGTCGGTCACGGCATGAACGTGCTGATCTGCGATTGCGACGGCGTGCTGATCGACAGCGAGGCCGTCGCCGCCGACGTGATCGTGCGCGAACTCGATGCGCGCTGGCCGGGCGTCGATGCGCGGCCGGCCGTGATGCCGCTGCTCGGGCTGCGCATCGAGCGCGTGCTGGCCGGTGCGTCCGAGGCGGTCGGCCGGACGCTGACGAACGACGATATCGACGCGATCCGCCGCGCGGTCGAGGCCGCGGCCGTGAATGCGCCGATGGTCGACGGCATCGATGCGGCGCTGGCCGCGATCGACCTGACGACGGCCTGCGCGAGCAACAGCTATCGCGCATACGTCGAGGCGGCGCTCGCGCGCACCGGCCTCGCGCGCTTCTTCGGCGACCGGCTGTTCTGCGCGGATTCGGTCGCGCGGCCGAAGCCCGCGCCGGACGTGTATCTCGCGGCCGCGCGCACGCTCGGCGCGGTGCCCGCGCAATGCCTCGTCGTCGAGGACAGCGTGACCGGCATCACCGCCGCGGCCGCGGCCGGCATGACCGTGCTCGGCTTCATCGGCGGCGGGCACGCATCGGCGGCCCAGATCGACGCGCTGCGCGGCATCGGCGCGCGTCACGTATTCGACGACATGCACGAGCTGCCCGGCTACGTCGCGCGCTGGCAGGCGACGGGCGCGGTGCTGCCGAACTAGCAATCAGGAACGAATGCGCGCCGCTCGATGCGGCGCATCACGAACGAACGGAGACAGATCATGGCAAGCGTGCTCCTGCGCAACATCGCGAAGCGCTACGACGACACCGAAGTGCTGCGCAACGTGAACCTCGACATCGCCGACGGCGAATTCGTCGTGTTCGTCGGCCCGAGCGGCTGCGGCAAATCCACGCTGATGCGGATGATCGCCGGGCTCGAGGACATCTCGAACGGCGACCTGCTGATCGACGGCGCGAAGGTCAACGACGTGCCGAGCGCGAAGCGCGGCATTGCGATGGTGTTCCAGTCGTATGCGCTGTACCCGCACATGACGCTGTACGACAACATGGCGTTCGGCCTGAAGCTCGCGGGCGCGAAGAAGCCCGAGATCGACCAGGCCGTGAAGCAGGCCGCGAAGATCCTCCACATCGACCACCTGCTCGACCGCAAGCCGAAGCAGCTGTCGGGCGGCCAGCGGCAGCGCGTCGCGATCGGCCGCGCGATCACGCGCAAGCCGAAGGTGTTCCTGTTCGACGAGCCGCTGTCGAACCTCGACGCCGCGCTGCGCGTGAAGATGCGGCTGGAATTCGCGCGGCTGCACGACGAGCTGAAGACGACGATGATCTACGTGACGCACGACCAGGTCGAGGCGATGACGCTCGCCGACAAGATCGTCGTGCTGTCGGGCGGCGCGGTGCAGCAGGTCGGCACGCCGAACGCGCTGTATCACGCGCCGGCGAACCAGTTCGTCGCGGGCTTCATCGGCTCGCCGAAGATGAACTTCCTGAAGGGCACGGTCGAATCGGCCGATGCGGCCGGCGTGCTCGTGCGGTTCGACAGCGGCGAGACGCAGCGTGTCGCGGTGGACGCGGCGGGGCTGCAGCGCGGCGCGGCGGTGACCGTCGGCGTGCGGCCCGAGCACCTGCTGGTCGATGCGGCGGCGCCGGGCGTCGCCGCGCGGACGATGGCCGTCGAGTCGCTCGGCGACGCCGCGTATCTGTATGCGGAGTCGGCCGTCGCGCCGGATGGGCTGATCGCGCGGATTCCGCCGCTCGATACGTACCGCACCGGCGACGCGTTGCGCGTGCATGCGCAGGCCGAGCACTGCCATCTGTTCGACGAAAACGGGCAGGCGTTCCGGCGGTTGAGCGTGCACGCGAAGGCGGCGTGACGCGTCGGTGTTCGGCGGTTTGCGCGTCGATCGTACCTCCCCCGCGGTAGCGCGAAGCAATGCCGGTACGGCCGAGCGCCGCGCAGGATCTATGGCGGCGTCAGGCCGCCTTCGCGGCGAGCGCGGCGCGCGCGCACGCTTCGTCGGTGACGAGGCCCGACAGCCAGCCGCCGCGCAGCGCGGCGATTACCGCGTCGTGTTTCCTCGGGCCGCCGGCGAACGCGATCGTCGGCCGCTTCGGCGGCGTGGCGAGCGCGACGCTCGTCACGCGCGCGCTCGTCGACACGGTGATCCGCGTGCCCTGCGCGTCGATCGGCACGCCGAGCAGCTCGGCCACCGCGCCGAGCGCGGTCATCTCGTCGCGCTCCTGTTCGGTGATGAAGCCGTCCTCGTAGAGCGGGCAGTGCGGGCCGATGTTGCCGATCCCGACGAACGCGACGTCGGCCTCGCCGGACAGCGCCTCGACGATCCGATACAGCCGATGATTGCACCACTGCGCGCGCTCGGCGTCGCTGTCGGCGAACAGCGGCGCGGGCAGCAGGAAATGCTTGCTGCCGGTTTTCTCGGAGATGTACTGCGCGACGTCGTAGCGGTTCGACGAACCGTCGGCCGCGATCGCGCCGACCATCGACACGAGCCGGTGCTGCGGGCGATCGATCTGCGCGATCTGCGCGACCGCGGCCTTCAGCGTCCGGCCGCTGCTGACCGCGATCACCATCGGCCGCGTTTCGCTCAGGTAGCGCTCCATCACCTGCGCGCCGGCGACCGCGAGCTTGCGGTCGATCGCGTCGGGCGCATCGGCGTCGACGGGCACGACTTCGCACATCGCGAGGCCGTAGCGTTTCGACAGTTGCGCGCCGAGGTCGAGACAATCGGCGAGCCGATGGTCGACGCGTACGCGGATCAGGTTCTTCTCGACCGCGAACGCGACGAGGCGCTGCGCGACGGGGCGCGACACCTGCAGCTTTTCGGCGATTTCGTTCTGCGTGTCGCCCGCGACGTAATAGAGCCACGCGGCGCGCGTGGCGAGATCGAGTTTTTCTGAGGACTTGGACACGATAGCGATTCGGTTCGGATCGGGGGGCCGCCCCGCGGGCCGGCCGGCGGGCCGCATGACGGCATCCACTGTAACGCATGTCGCGCGCGCGGCCGGCGGCGGCCCGCGCGAGCGCGGCGCCTACGCGAGCCGTGCGCGCGACGGCTCGTACAGCGGCCGCACGTGGCGGTACAGCGTGCGGAACGCATCGAGGCGTTCGCGCAGCCGCGCATGGCGGGCGGCGTCCGGTGCGTATTCGGCGCGCACCGGCGGCTTGGTCAGCACCGTATGCGGATCGCCGCCGGCGGCCAGCCAGCCGAGCCGTGCCGCGCCGAGCGCCGCGCCCGTTTCGCCGCCGCCGATCTGGCGCGTGCGCACGTTCAGCGCGTCCGCGATCAGTTGCGCCCAGAACGCGCTGCGCGCGCCGCCGCCGATCAGCGACAACTGGTCGGTTTCGACGCCGGCCGCGTGCAGCGCATCGAGGCCGTCGGCGAGGCCGAGCGTCACGCCTTCGAGCACCGCGTAGCCGAGATGCGCGCGCTCGGTCGCGTGCGTCATCCCGAAGAACACGCCTTGCGCGTACGGATCGTTGTGCGGCGTACGTTCGCCGGACAGGTAGGGCAGGAACAGCGGGGCCGCCGCGAGCGCGTCGGGGTCGAGCGCCTCGACTTCGGCGAGCAGCGCGGGTTCGTCGGTGCCGGTCAGCTTGCACACCCAGCGCAGGCAGCTCGCGGCCGACAGCACGACGCTCATCAGTTGCCAGCGATCCGGAATCGCATGGCAGAACGCATGCACGGCCGACGCGGGATTCGGCATGAAGCGGTCGCCGACCACGCTGAGCACGCCGGACGTGCCGAGCGACACGAAGCCGTCGCCCGCGTGGATCGCGCCGATGCCGAGCGCGCTCGTCGCGTTGTCGCCGCCGCCGCCCGCGACCAGCACGGCCTCGGACAGCCCGAGCTCGCGCGCGACGTCCGCGCGCAGCGTGCCGGACGGCGCGTTGCCTTCGACGATGCGCGGCATCTGTTCGCGCGTCATCCCGCACGCGGCGAGCAGCGCATCGGACCAGTCGCGGCGTGCGACGTCGAGCCACAGCGTGCCGGCCGCGTCCGACGGATCGGACACTTTCGCGCCCGTCAGCCGGAACCGCAGGTAGTCCTTCGGCATCAGCACGCACGCGGTCGCCGCGAACACGTCGGGTTCGTGCTTCGCGACCCACAGCAGCTTCGGCGCGGTGAAGCCGGGCATCGCGAGGTTGCCGGCGAGCGCGTGGAGATCGGGCGCGCGTTCGGTGAGCAGCGCGCATTCGTCGGCGCTGCGCATGTCGTTCCACAGGATCGCGGGGCGCAGCACGCGGTCGTCGCGGCCGAGCAGCACGGCGCCGTGCATCTGGCCCGACAGGCCGATGCCGCGCACCTGCGCGAACGCCTGGGGATGCCGTTCGCGCAGCGCCGCGAGCGCGGCGAGCGTGCCTTGCCACCAGTCGTCCGGATGCTGTTCCGCCCAGCGCGGGTGCGGGCGCGATACGGTGAACGGCGAGCCCGCGGTGCCGACCACCGTGCCGTCCGGGGCCAGCAGCAGCACCTTCACTTCCGAGGTGCCGAGGTCGATGCCGAGATACATGAGCGATCCGTTCGGTCGGTGAGGAGCCGCTACTTTAGCCGGGCCGCACGGCCTGTGCCAAGCGGGTTCGCCCGGCCGCGCGGCCGGGCATCGGCGCGCGGGTCGTCAGCGCGCCGCGAGCCAGGCATCGACGCGCGCGAGCCCGGCGCGCAACGCGTCGAGCAGCGCGGCGTTGCCGGCGAGCGAGCCCCACAAGGCGCGGCTCGCGCACAGCGCGACGACGGGGTCGTCGGCTTCGACGATCGCGCGTGCGGCGCCGTCGTCCATCACGCCGTCCTGGTACGCATACGGCAGCGTGCCGCGCGCCCAGCGTTCGAGAAAGCGCAGGAACAGCGCGGGCAGCACGGCCGTGGCGACCGGCGCGGCGCCGCGCGCGAACGATTCGACGAGCGTCGGCGCGATGAAGCCGGGGATCTTCGAGAAGCCGTCGGCCGCGACGCGCTGGTTCGTGTCGAGCACGTACGGATTGCCGAAGCGCTCGAGCACGACGTCGCGGTAGCGCGCGAGATCGAGCGGGCTCGGCGTCAGGCACGGGATCACGTCCTGCGTCACGTAGTCGTGCGCGAAGCGGCGGATCGCCGCGTCGTGCGTGCCTTCGTGGATGTAGGTGTAGCCCGCGAGCGTGCCGGCCCACGCGATGCAGCTGTGCGTCGCGTTGAGGATGCGGATCTTCGCTTCCTCGTACGGATGCACGTCGTCGACGAGTTCGGCGCCGGCCAGCTCCCAGCGCGGCCGGCCGGCCGCGAAGCGGTCCTCGATCACCCACTGGATGAACGATTCGCCCATCACCGGGCACGCGTCGTCGATGCCGGTGGCCGCACGCACGCGCTCGCGCACGTCGTCGGTCGGGCGCGGCGTGATGCGGTCGACCATCGCGCTGGGCGTCGCGACGTTCGCATCGAACCATGCGAGCAGCCCGCCTTCGCCGCGCCGTTCGAGGAATTCGCGCATGCCCGCGCGAAAGCGCGCGCCGTTGTTGCGCAGGTTGTCGCAGCTTTGCAGCGTGAGCGGGCCCGCGCCGCGTTTCACGCGTTCGGCGAGCAGCGCCGCGAGCGCACCGTACAGCGTCGTGCGCGCGCCCTGCAGGTCGGCGGCGAGATCGGCGTTCGCGACGTCGAGCCGGTTGTGTTCGTCGAGGTAGTAGCCGCCTTCGGTGACGGTGAACGACACGATCCGGCAGGCCGGATCGGCGCCGGCGTCGATCAGCGCGGCGAGGTCGATCGACCATGGCAGCACGCGGGTGATCGCGCGAATCGTCTCGTACGCGCGTTCGCCTTGCGGCGTGACGGTTTCGAGCGTGTAAGCGCCGTGCTGGGCGGCCAGCGCGTCCATCGTCGCGCGCATGTCGTCGCGGATGTTGCCGACGGTCAGCGACCACCGTTCGTCGGCCGGCACGGCCGCGTTCACGCGATGCAGATACCACGCCTGATGCGCGCGGTGAAACGAGCCCGCGCCGATGTGCAGCAGCACGGGCGCGTGGGCGGCGGGCGATTCGCTCATCCGGTGTCTCCTGTTCCTGCCTGTCTGTTTCGTCGAATACGATCTTTTGCTCTTTGTGTGAGCGAATGATCGTATTCGGGCGAACGAAAGTCAAGGCGCGGAAACGGCATTTCGATGGTGCGCTGCGGCGGCGTGCGGGGCAGGGCGGGCGCGGCGGGGCCGGTGGGAAAAGGCGTCAGCGCCCTTCGCGCGTGAGTGCGACGAGTTCGTCGAGCAGCTTGCCGGCCGGCCCCGGCAGGATCCCGTGGCGGCGCCGGAACGCGGTGAGCGTGCGCACCGCGACGACCTCGCGCACCGGCAGCGTGTCGATCGTGCCGGCGCGCCGTTCGGCGCCGACCATCGGCTCGGCCATCCAGCTGAGGAATCCCGCATGCGCGACCAGGCTTTTCAGCGTGATGACCGAACGCGTCTCGACCGCGATGTCGGGCAACGGCAGCCCGTGCGCTTCGAAGGTCGCGCGCATGTGGTCGAACGGCGCGGTGCCGCGCGGCGGAATCGCCCAGCGCGCGTGCAGCGTATCGGCGAGCGTCGGCGGCCGGCCGAGCGCGCGCAGCGGATGGTGCGGCGCCGCAACGATATGGCTGCGATCTTCCCAGCGGCACTCGGGGATCGCGACGATCTCGTCGGTGTCTGGCCCGTGCGCGGACAGCGCGAGGTCGATCTCGTGCTTGACCAGCCCTTGCGCGAGCCGGTCCCACACGCCTTCGATGATTTCGACGCGCAGGTTCGGCCAGCGGTCGAGCACGCGGCCGACCGCGACCGGCAGCACGAGGCTCGCGATGCTGCCCACCGTGCCGACCTTGATCGTGCCTTTTGCGAACCCGCGCATCGCGTCGAGTTCCTCGCGCGCATGCTCGGCCTCGTGCTGCAGCAGCGTCGCGTGCGGCAGCAACGCTTCGCCGAACGCCGTGAGCTGAACGCCCTTCGAATGGCGTTCGAACAGCGGCGCGCCGACCTGCGCCTCGAGCCGCTTCAGGATCCGGCTCAGCGCCGGCTGCGTGACATGCAGCGCGTCGGCGGCGCGGCCCAGGCTGCCGCACGCGACGATGGTCGTGAACGCGTGCAATTGTCGGAGATCGAAAGTCATGCCGGGACGTAATGGCTTTTGGCAAAAAATACAGTATCCGTGAATGGCCTGCGCTTCGATACTGTGGAAACCGCCAAGCCATCGAGGAGACGCCCGAGCATGTCCGGCACCCCGTCCCAATCCGCCGCGCCGATCACCGTTCGCGACGCCGTCATCGATCTGTTTCGCCAGTTCGGCATCGACCGCGTGTTCGGCAACCCCGGCTCGACCGAGCTGCCGATGTTCCGCGATTTTCCCGACGATTTCCGCTACGTGCTCGGCCTGCAGGAGGCCGTCGTGGTCGGCATGGCGGACGGCCACGCGCAGGCCACCGGCCGTGCGGCCGTCGTGAACCTGCATTCGGCGGCGGGCGTCGGCAACGCGATGGGCAATCTCTTCACCGCGTTCAGGAACCGCACGCCGCTGATCGTCACCGCGGGCCAGCAGGCGCGCGCGATTCTGCCGTTCGATCCGTTCCTCGGCGCGACGCAGGCCGCCGAGCTGCCGAAGCCGTACGTGAAATGGAGCATCGAGCCCGCGCGCGCGCAAGACGTGCCGGCCGCGATCGCGCGTGCGTACCGGATCGCGATGCAGGAGCCGCGCGGCCCCGTGTTCGTGTCGATTCCCGTCGACGACTGGGACCAGCCGGCCGAACGGCTGCCGCGCCGTGACGTCAGCAGCATCGTGCGGCCCGATCCCGACGCGCTCGCGCGGCTCGGCGACGCGCTCGACGCCGCGCGGCGCCCGGCGTTCGTGGTCGGCGCGTCCGTCGATCGCGCGGGCGCGTGGGATGACGCCGTGCGCCTTGCCGAGCGGCACCGTGCGCGCGTGTACGTCGCGCCGATGTCGGGGCGCTGCAGTTTTCCGGAGGACCATCCGCTGTTCGCCGGCTTCCTGCCCGCGATCCGCGAGAAGATCGTCGCGCGGCTCGACGGGCACGATCTCGTGTTCGCGTTCGGCGCGCCCGCGTTCACCTATCACATCGAAGGCTCCGGCCCGCACGTGCCGCCGGGCGCGACGCTCGTGCAGCTCGTCGACGATCCGGGCGTCGCCGCGTGGACGCCGTCGGGCGATGCGGTCGTCGGCAACCTGCGGCTCGCCGCGCGCGATCTGCTGGCGCGGCCCGCGCCGCCCCAGCGGCCGATGCCCGCGCCGCGCGCGCCGCGTGTCCGCGTCGACGCGCCTGCCGCCGGCGCGCGCATGTCGGTCGCGTTCGCGCTGCAGACGCTCGCGGACGTGCGCGACGCACAGGACATCGTCGTCGAGGAGGCGCCGAGCGCGCGGCCGGTGATGCAGGAACATCTGCCGTTCACGCGCAGCGGCACGTTCTACACGATGGACAGCGGCGGGCTCGGCTACGGGATGCCGGCCGCCGTCGGTGTCGCGCTCGCGCGGCCGGGCCGGCGCGTGATCGGGCTGATCGGCGACGGCTCGAGCCTGTATTCGATCCAGGCGCTGTGGAGCGCCGCGCAACTGAAGCTGCCGATCACGTTCGTGATCCTGAACAACCGGCGGTATGCGGCGCTGCAGGATTTCGCGCCCGTGTTCGGCTTCGGCCCCGGCGACCCCGTGCAGGGCACCGATCTGCCCGACCTGGATTTCGTCGCGCTCGCGCAAGGGATGGGCTGCCGCGGCGTACGCGTGGCCGATGCAGCGCTCCTGCGCGATACGCTGGCCGACGCGCTGCGTGCGGCGACGCCGGTCGTCGTCGAAGTCGAGATTGCCTGATGCGCCGCGCGCGTCTTTCCGGAGATTCCATGCAAACCGTAGCGATGCTGATCGGCGGCGAACGCCGGCACTCGTCCAGCGGCGCGACCTTCGTGCGCCGCAACCCGCTCGACGGCGAAATCGCGTCGGCCGCGCCCGCGGCCACCGCCGACGATGCGCGCGCGGCGGCCGACGCGGCCGCCCGCGCGTTGCCCGGCTGGGCCGCGCTCGGCCCCGGCGCGCGGCGCGCATGGCTGCTGAAAGCGGCCGCCGCGCTCGAAGCGAAGCACGAGCAGTTCGTCGCCGCGATGGCGGCCGAGACGGGCGCGTCCGCGCTGTGGGCCGGCTTCAACGTGCAGCTCGCGGCGAGCGGGCTCGTCGAGGCCGCGTCGCTGACCACGCAGGTCGGCGGCGAGCTGATTCCGTCCGACGTGCCGGGCTCGCTCGCGATGGGCGTGCGGCAGCCGGCCGGCGTCGTGCTCGGCATCGCGCCGTGGAATGCGCCGGTGATTCTCGCGACGCGCGCGCTCGCGCTGCCGCTCGCGTGCGGCAACACGATCGTGCTGAAAGGCTCGGAGCTGTGCCCCGTCACGCACGGGCTGGTCGTCGAGGCGATGCAGGAGGCCGGGCTGCCGCCGGGCGTCGTCAACTTCGTGACGAACGCGCCCGACGATGCGGGCGCCGTCGTCGACGCACTGATCGCACACCCGGCCGTGCGCCGCGTGAATTTCACGGGCTCGACGCGGGTCGGCCGGATCGTCGCCGAAGCGTGCGCGCGCCACCTGAAACCGTCGGTGCTGGAACTGGGCGGCAAGGCGCCGTTTGTCGTGCTGGACGATGCCGATCTCGACGCGGCGGTCGCCGCGGCCGCATTCGGCGCATTCGCGAATTCCGGGCAGATCTGCATGTCGACCGAGCGCATCGTCGTCGACGCATCGATCGCCGATGCATTCGTCGCGAAGCTCGCCGACAAGGCCGCGTCGCTGCCGCTCGGCGACCCGCGCAACGGGCCGGTCGTGCTCGGGTCGCTGATCGACACGAAGGCCGTCGAGCGCTGCAACGCGCTGATCGACGATGCGCTCGCGCACGGCGCGACGCTCGTGTGCGGCGGCAAGGCCGACAGCACGCTGTTCCCGGCCACGCTGCTCGACCACGTGACGCCGGCGATGCGTCTCTATGCGGAGGAATCGTTCGGCCCGGTGAAGGGCATCGTGCGCGTCGACGGCGAGGAGGCCGCGATCCGCTGCGCGAACGACAACGCGTTCGGGCTGGCGTCGGCCGTGTTCAGCCGCGACGTCGCGCGGGCGCTGCGCGTCGCCGCACGCATCGAATCGGGCATCTGTCACGTGAACGGCCCGACCGTGCACGACGAGGCGCAGATGCCGTTCGGCGGCGTGAAGGACAGCGGCTTCGGCCACTTCGGCGGCAAGGCCGGCATCGCCGCGTTCACGGACCTGCGCTGGATCACGGTGCAGACGGCGCCGCGCCACTATCCGTTCTGACGAGGCCGCCGACGATGAAGATTGCGATTCTGGGCGCGGGCGCGATGGGCTCGCTGTTCGGCGGGCGGCTCGCCGAAAGCGGCGAAGCCGTCACGCTGATCGACGTGAACGACGCGCATCTCGAAGCGATCCGCCGCGACGGGCTGCGCATCGACGACGACCGCGGCGAACGGCGCATTCGCACGCTGCACGCCATGCGGCCGGAAGCCGCGAATGCGGACGCGGCCGCCGCGCCCGACACGCCGTTCGACCTGCTGATCGTTTTCACGAAATCGCTGCACACGCGGGCGGCGCTCGACGGCGTGCGCGCGCTGCTGACGCCGGACACGTTCGTGCTGACGCTGCAGAACGGGCTCGGCAACGTCGAGACGGTGAATGCGTTCGTGCCGATCGAGCGCATCCTGGTCGGCGTGACGACGTGGCCGGCCGATGCGGCCGGGCCCGCGCACGTGCGCTCGCACGGCGCCGGCACGGTCCGCATGATGACGGCCGACGGCGCGGCGCGCCCGTTCGCGGCGGCCGTGGCCGACGCGCTGTCGCGCGCGGGGCTCGCCTGCACGCTCGACGCCGACGTGTGGGCCGCGATCTGGGAGAAGGTCGCGTTCAACGCGGCGCTCAACACGGTGTGCGCGGCGACGGGCTGCACCGTCGACCAGCTCGGCCATCATCACGACGGGCCGCGGCTCGCGCTCGCGCTCGCGGCTGAGACCGCCGCCGTCGCGCACGCGAAGGGCATCGCGGTCGACGGCGCGCGGATCGCGCGCAACGTCGAGCATGCGATCCGCGACCATCGCGGCCATCGCCCGTCGATGCTGCAGGACGTGCTCGCGGGCCGCCGCACCGAAATCGACGCGATCAGCGGCAAGGTCGTCGCGGCCGCGCGCGAAACGGGCGTCGCGGTGCCGCATGCGGAGACGCTGCTCGCGCTGGTCCGGTTGATCGACGCACGGGCGAACTGAGCAACGGGCCGGCGGCCGGCTGGCGCCGCGTGACGATACGGATGCCGCGCCCGCGAAGCGACGGCAATGGATCGTGAAGGGTGGGACAACGCACCGGCGCCGATCGATGGGCGCCGGTCGACTGCACAGCATGAGATCCGGGCACGCTTGCGTGCGTCAGCCCGGACAACCGGAGACGCCATGAAAACCATCGAATGCCGTTGTCTCGTCGCGCGCCGTCCGCGCATCTTGCCGCCGGCGCGCGGTGCATCGGAGGCCGCATGAGCACGACCGACGCCCTGAATGAACGGCTGCCGCCGTCGGTCGACATCGGCACGACGCTCGACGACGGGCCGTTCACGCCGATGCAGCGCTGCGTCGTGCTGCTCGCCGCGCTCGCGATCGTGCTCGACGGCTTCGACGGCCAGTTGATCGGTTTCGCGATTCCCGTGCTGATCCGCGAATGGGGCATCGCGCGCGGCGCGTTCGCGCCGGCCGTCGCGGCGGGGCTGGTCGGCATGGGGATCGGCAGCGCGTGCGCGGGGATCGTCGCGGACCGCTTCGGTCGCCGCCAGGCCGTGATCGGCAGCGTATTCCTGTTCGGCCTCGCGACCTGCGCGATCGGGTTCGCGCCCGACGTCGCGACGATCGCGATACTGCGCTTTTGCGCGGGGCTCGGGATCGGCGGCGCGCTGCCGACGGCCACGACGATGACCGCCGAATACACGCCCGCGCGGCGCCGCACGATGATGGTGACCGCGACGATCGTCTGCGTGCCGCTCGGCGGGATGCTGGCCGGCCTGTTCGCGCACGAGGTGCTGCCGCGCTACGGCTGGCGCGGGCTGTTCTTCGCGGGCGGCGCGTTGCCGCTCGTGCTCGGCTTCGTGCTCGTGCGCGCATTGCCGGAATCGCCGCGTTATCTGGCACGGCGTCCCGCACGCTGGCCGGAACTCGGCGCGCTGCTCGCGCGGATGCGGCGGCCGGTCGCGCCGGGCACGGTGTTCACCGATATGAAGGACGCTCGCGCGCCGGGCGGCCGCGGCGGCTTCGGCGCGCTGTTCGCGAGCGGGCAGGCGCGCGACACGATCGCGCTGTGGTGCGCGTTCTTCATGTGCCTGCTCGCCGTGTATGCGGCGTTCAGCTGGCTGCCGACGATGCTCGCGGCGAGCGGGTTGAGCGTGTCGGTCGCGGGCTCGGGGCTCACCGCGTACAACCTCGGCGGCGTGATCGGCGCGCTGCTGTGCGCATGGGCGATCGCGCATGCGGGCTCGCGCTGGCCGCTCGCGCTGTGCAGCATCGGCGGCGCGGCGAGCGCGGTGTGGCTGATGGGTGTCGATGCGAGCCGCCACACGGGCTGGCTGATCGTCGGGCTCGGCCTGCACGGGTTGTTCGTCAACGCGGTGCAGTCGACGATGTATGCGCTCTGCGCGTACATCTACCCGACGGCCGTACGCGCGACGGGCACCGCGAGCGCGCTCGCGTTCGGCCGGCTCGGCGCGATCCTCAGTGCGTTCGCGGGCGCGATCGTGATCACGTCGGGCGGCGCGGGCGCGTACCTGACGATGCTGGCCGTCGCGATGGGCGTGGTGTGCGTCGCGCTGCTCGCGGTGCGGCGGCACATTCCGCGGCTGTCGCGCGCGCCGGCTCAGCCGCGCGAAGGGGAGGAACTCGCCCGCACGTCGTCGTGACGGCGGGCGCGTGACGCGCGTTACAGCGTGGTGCGCACGTGCCAGAGCTCGGGGAACAGCACGACGTCGAGCATCTTGCGCAGGTACGGCGCGCCGCTCGTGCCGCCCGTGCCCTGCTTGAAGCCGATGATGCGTTCGACTGTCGTCACGTGACGGAAGCGCCACTGGCGGAACGCATCCTCGAGATCGACCAGTTCCTCGGCCATCTCGTACAGCTCCCAGTGCTGCTGCGGATGACGATAGACCTCGAGCCATGCGGCCTCGACCGTCTCGTCGTGCCGCATCGGCTGCGTCCAGTCGCGCTCGAGCCGCTCCGCCGCGATCGCGAACCCGCGCCGCGCGAGCAGGCGCACGACCTCGTCGTAGAACGACGGCGCCTCGAGTGTCGCGCGCACCTGTTCGAGGATGTCCGGCCGGTGCGCATGCGGCTGCAGCATCTGCGCGTTCTTGTTGCCGAGCAGGAATTCGAGCTGGCGATACTGGTACGACTGGAAGCCCGACGACTGGCCGAGATACGGCCGCATCGCCGAATACTCGGACGGCGTCATCGTCGACAGCACGTTCCACGCCTGCACCAGTTGCTCGAGGATGCGCGACACGCGCGCAAGCATCTTGAACGCGGGCGGCAGCGCGTCGGTGCGCACGGCATCGAGCGCGCCGCGCAGCTCGAACAGCGCGAGCTTCATCCACAGCTCGCTCGTCTGATGCTGGATGATGAACAGCATCTCGTTGTGATCGGGCGACAGCGGATGCTGCGCGTCGAGGATCGAATTCAGCGACAGGTAGTCGCCGTAGCTCATCGACTTCGAGAAATCGAGTTGCGCGTTGTGCCAGCCGGCTTGCGTGTCCGCCTCGCCCGGCACGTGCGGCGCTTCATGCGCGGCTTGCGCCGGTTGGGCGGCGCGTGCGCCCGAGAACGGGCAGCCTGCCGGCGCGTCGCCGCCGGGCGGCTGCATATGACCAGAATTCACGACTTTCTCCAGATTTGAATGACGAACGCGCGGCGCGTGCGCCGCCTGCAACGGCGGCGTGCCGCGCAAGACCGCTCAGGTCACCGCGCCGCGTTCGGCGAATTCGGGCGCCTTCCACGCATCGGTGGCGAGGATGTCGCGCAGCGTCTCGACCGCATCCCACACGTCGGCGAAGCGCGTATAGAGCGGCGTGAAGCCGAAGCGCAGCACGTACGGCTCGCGGTAGTCGCCGATCACGCCGCGCGCGATCAGCGCCTGCATGACCTCGTAGCCGTGCGGATGCTCGAAGCTCGCCTGCGAGCCGCGCTGGTGATGCGCGCGCGGCGTGACGAGCTTCAGCGACAGGCCCGCGCAGCGCGCTTCGACGAGCGCGATGAACGCGTCGGTCAGCGCGAGCGACTTGCGGCGGATCGCATCCATGTCGGTCTGCAGGAACACGTCGAGCCCGCATTCGACCATCGACATCGACACGATCGGCTGCGTGCCGCACAGGAAGCGCGCGATGCCCGGATCCGGCGCGAAGCCCGGCTGCATCGCGAACGGCGCGCGATGGCCCCACCAGCCCGACAGCGGCTGCGAGAAATGCGCGAGGTGACGCTGCGGCACCCACACGAACGCGGGTGAGCCGGGGCCGCCGTTCAGGTACTTGTACGTGCAGCCGACCGCGCCGTCCGCGCGTGCGCCGTTCAGGTCGACCGGCACCGCGCCGGCCGAGTGCGCGAGGTCCCACAGCATCAGCGCGCCCGCGTCGTGCACGAGCTGCGTGACGGCCGGCATGTCGTGCATGTAGCCGGTGCGGTAGTTCACGTGCGTGATCATCGCGACGGCCGTGTCCGCGCCGAGCGCGCCGGGCAGGTCGGCCGGATCGTCGATCAGGCGCAGCTCGTAGCCGCCGCCGAGCTGTTCGATCAGCCCCTGCGCGATATACAGGTCGGTCGGGAAGTTCGAGCGTTCCGACACGATCACGCGGCGCTCGGGCGCGCGCTCGGCCTGGTGGCGCAGCATCGCCGACAGCAGCTTGAACAGGTTGATCGAGATCGTGTCGGTCACGACCGTTTCGCCGGGCGCGCCGCCGATCAGCGTCGCGAGCTTGTCGCCGAGGCGGCGCGGCAGCGCGAACCAGCCGGCCGTGTTCCAGCTGCGGATCAGGCCGTCGCCCCATTCGGCGCCGATCACCTGCTGCGCGCGGGCGGCCGACGCGCGCGGCTGCGCGCCGAGCGAATTGCCGTCGAGGTAGATCACGCCGTCGGGCAGCGAGAACTGGTCGCGCAGCGGGGCCAGCGGGTCGTCGCGGTCGAGCGCGAGCGCGTCTTCACGGGTCTTGATCATCATGATGTGGGGTCGTAGGTCGGGGTAGTCAGGCGGCGCGGGCGGGCAGCGCGCGCAGCACCGCGCGCACGGGGCTCGCGTCGAGTGTCGCGAACTTCAGCGGCAGCGCGATCAATTCGTAGTCGCCGGGCGGCACGTCGTCGAGCACGATGCCTTCGAGGATCGCCATCCGGTGCGCGCGCACACGATGATGCGCATCCATCGTCTTCGATTCCTGCGGGTCGAGCGACGGCGTGTCGATGCCGATCAGCTTGACGCCATGCACGGCGAGCAGATCGACGGTGTCGGGCGCGACCGCGCAGAAATGGCTGTCCCATCGTTCGACCGCGGCGCGCGCATACGTGCGCAGCAGCACGCGCGGCGGCACGCCGTCGAGCGCGGCCGCGATATCGGCCGGCCGCACGACGGGCGCCGCGCCGATGCAATGGATCACGCGGCACGGGCCGAGATAGGTGTCGAGCGGCACCGCGCCGATCGGCGCGCCGTCGGCGTCGTAGTGCAGCGGCGCGTCGCAGTGCGCGCCCGTGTGCGGCGACAGCGTCAGGCGCGCGACGTTGACCGGCGAACCGGCCTCCATCCGCCACACGCGCTCGACGGAAACCGGCGTATCGCCCGGCCACACGGGGGTGGCGGGGCTGACGGGCGGCGAGATGTCCCAGAGTGTGTCCATGGCATGACGAATCGTGAATCGATGCATCGAATGATAGGTGGACGCTCGCAGAAAGTGCTTGCGAAATAAACATGGACAATCCGCCGGATTGGCAGATAATTCGACTCAGAGGGAAAACGGGGACCAAAAATGCACGCGATCACGCTCGATGCCACCGACTGCCGGATTCTGGCGGTATTGCAGGAGGAGGGCAGAATCAGCAATCTCGACCTGGCCGAACGCATTTCGCTTTCGCCATCCGCCTGCCTGCGCCGCATGCGCCTGCTCGAGGAGCAGGGCGTGATCGAGCACTATCGCGCGTGCCTGAGCCGCGAGAAGCTCGGCTTCGAGCTCGAGGCGTTCGTGCAGGTGTCGATGCGCAACGAAGAGAATCAATGGCACGAGCGCTTCGCGGAAGCGCTGCGCGAATGGCCGGAGGTGGTCGGCGCGTTCGTCGTGACGGGCGAGAGCCACTATCTGCTGCGCGTGCTCGCGCACAACCTCAAGCACTATTCGGATTTCGTGCTGAACCGCCTGTACAAGGCGCCGGGCGTGATGGACATCCGTTCGAACATCGTGCTGCAGACGCTGAAGGACGAAGCCGGCGCGCCGGTCGGCCTTGCGCGCACGGGGGCGATCAAAGCGGTGTGAGGCCGTGGAAGCCGCCGCCGTGGAACACGAGCGGCGGGGCGGCGTCCGATACGGCGCGCACGCCGCAGCGTTCCACTTCGCCGACGAAGATCACGTGGTCGCCTTCGTCGTAGCGGCTGCGGTTGTGGCATTCGAACCACGCGAGCGCGCCGTCGAGCACGGGCATCCCCGAGTTGCCGGCCGCGTGCGCGATCCCTTCGAAGCGGTCGCCCTTGTAGGTCGAAAAGCGCTTGCACAGGTCGAGCTGCGACGCCGCGAGCACGTTCACCACGTAATGGCTGTTGCCGCGGAACACCGGCGTCGACGCCGATTTGTGCGCGAGGCTCCACAGCACGAGCGGCGGATCGAGCGAAACCGAATTGAACGAGCTGGCGGTGATGCCGATCAACTGGCCGGAGGGCGCCTGCGTCGTGATCACCGTCACGCCCGTCGCGAACTGGCCGAGCGCCTGCCGGAAGGCGGCCGAGTCGAAATCCGGCGGATTGGCGTGGCTCATCGGGCAGCCATCCGGAACGGGACGGGCGGGCGCGACACGGCGCGGGTGCGACAGGCGCGGCGGACGAAAGACGACAAGGCGGTCGATGAGGAAGGGGTGCGCATGGCCCGATTTTAGCGGAATCGGGGCCGCCGGGCCCGGTCGGGCGGCGCATCGTGACGGCAGGGTGACGTAGCGAACAGTGCGGCGCGCGGCCGGCATCGCCGTTCCGTCACGCTTTTTGACGGTGCGGCCGTTCGTCCCGGCGCCGGATTGCGCTGCCGGGCATTGCATCGCAGCGCGACCCGCGCTATCGCGCCGCCGCCAGCCCGAGCGACAGCGCCCCCGTCACGATCAGGCTCGACGCCCACACCGTGTCGAGATTGAACCAGCTCCGCGACACGAACTTCAGCCCGAGATAGCGGTACACGAGCCATGCGAGCCCGCCGCCGGCGGCGATCATCGCGGCCGCGTGCACGGCCGCGACGACGAGCGCCATCCCGAGATGCGCATCGACGAGCATCGCCGCCGCGCGGTGGCCGGCATCGCGGTCGAGCCCGCAGAGGCCGAGGTAGATC
Source organism: Burkholderia sp. AU44665 (assembly GCF_030504405.1). NCBI lineage: Bacteria > Pseudomonadati > Pseudomonadota > Betaproteobacteria > Burkholderiales > Burkholderiaceae > Burkholderia > Burkholderia sp. AU44665. Next base: position 40,939 of record NZ_JAUJRI010000024.1, read on the forward strand.
GGCACGAGCATCAGCCCCGCGCCGTGCGCGAGCGCGACCGCGAACGACCACAGGCCGAGCCGCGCCGGCGGAATCCGCGCGAGCGCCCGCGGATGCCGGCGCCGGATCAGTAGCACCGCGCCGAAGCCGATCACGAGCGCGCTCGCGCCGATCCGGATCGCCGTCTGCCACGCGAGCAGCGCGGCGAGCAGCCCGAACGGCAGCATCACCGCGAAGACGGCGAGCGCATGACCGAGCGCGAGATAGCCGAGCGCCGCGACGAGCGCGCCGCCGCGGCGCGTCATCAGCGCGTTCGACACCGCGAGCGGCCAGCCCATCGCCGGGTTGAGCCCGTGATAGACGCCGCTCGCGAGCACGGCCGCCCACAGCGCGAACGGCGCATGAAGCCCGGCGCTCAACGCTTGACCGACGGATAGCAGAACGAGTCGGTCGAGCAGTCGCCGCCTTCGAGCCGGATCTGGTGCGCGCGATAGCCGTCGGGGAATTCGACCCAGTAGTCGTCGGCGAGCGTCAGCCCGCCGTCCGGCCCCGCGTGCGCGAGCACCTGCGCGGCCGGCACGCCGTCCGGATAGAACTGGTCGTCCCACGTCGAATAGAGCGAGTTGGTCCAGTACACGCGCCGGCCGTCGCGGCTGATCTCGACCATCTGCGGGCCGCCCGCGAACGTGCGGCCGTTCGAGTGCGGCGCACGGCGCGCGATGCCGCCGATGCGCACCGACCCGGCGAGCACCGGGTGGTGCGGGTCCGACACGTCGTACTGGCGCATCTCGCCGGTGCCCCAGCACGACACGTACAGGAAGCGGTCGTCGAGCGACAGGTCGATGTCGGTCACGAGCGGCGGCACCGCGCCGAATCCTTGCAGCAGCGGCGGCAACTCGTCGGCCGCCGCCGGCTCGGCCGGGATCGTCGCGGTCTTCTTCACATGGAACTTGCCGCCTTCGCGCCACCAGGTCCAGATCGAGCCTTCGAGATTGGTCGTATCGACCACGACGCCGACGAATCCGTACTCGCGCACCGGGTCGTGCGCGGGCCGCACCTCGAGCGCCATCTGGTGCTGCGCGCCGAGATCGATCGTCTGCACGTTGCGTCGCGCGCGCAGATCCCAGAAATGCAGCCGGTGCCCGTACTTGTTCGCGAGCAGATCCTCGGGGACGATCCCGTTCTCGAATTGCGGCGGCAGCGCCCATTCGCTCGACACCATGTAGTCGCGCGGCAGGTTCCACCAGAAGTCGTAGTGCTTGTCCTGCGGGCCGCGGTCGATTTCCCAGCGGCCGAGCACGTCGAAGGTTTCGCAATCCATGATGAAGATGCCGGGCGCACCGTCGGTGCCGTCCTTGCCCGCCCCGCCGAGCGTGCTCACGTAGATGCCCTCGGGGCCGCAATGCACGGTGTGCGGCCGCGAATAGCCGGTTTTCGCGAAGATCTCGTCGGGCTCGATGATCTTGTGGATGCGCGCCTGCGTCGGATGCGGCTTCGTGTCGATCACGTAGATGCGCGACGAGCGCAGGCCGGGGATGATCAGGAAGCGGCGCTCGAGGAACGCATGGCCGGTGAGCGGCGACAGCGACGACGAGCACGCATTCCAGCCGAAATGGTGAAACTCGTCGCCGGTGTTCGGCATCGTCACCGTATGCACGATCTTGCCGTACGTCGACGAACCGGGCTTCACGTCGATCACGGCGAGCGCGTCGGGTCTGGAAAAATCGGGGCTCAGCAACAACGTATAGGCAAACTCTTCCGCCGGCGCCTGCATCGCAAGCTCGGGCGAAGCGTGAAACGTCGGGTCAGGCCGCATGCTCATGGTGGTGTCTCTCGAAGGTGTCGGATCGTGGACGCACGGCCGTTCGTTGCGGACGTGCGGACTGCGGTGGCCGCGCGGCGCGCATCATGCCGGCGGAGCGAGCGGCAGGCGAATGCAACGCGTCGGCGACGCGCGCGATGCCGTGCATCAGGTCGTGAAAGCGGGAAAAGGCGACGGGTTGCCGCGCGGCGCGCTCCGTGAAACGGGCACGCGCCACCGCGAAGGTGCGATTGACGTAGCGGCGAGCGGGGCCGCGACGCAGGCGATGTCTGTTAAGGCGTGCATATCGATGTTCCGGCAGATGGTGTTGGCATCGGGGTCGGGCATGCATCGGACGCTGGGTTGACGAGGCGGGTTGACCGCCGCGTGCGCGTGCCTAGTGTAGACGAGAAATACGCTGCCGGTCGCGTGTGACGCCTGGCCGATCTGCCAGTTTAGCGCGCGAGTGAGATACTTGCCGGAGTGCCGCCGCGTCCCGCACCGCGGGCCGGCAGCGGCGATGCGAAACCGTGGCAGTCGGCACGCGTGTGCCGGCTGCCATCATCCACGAGAGGCTGATTTCATGGGGAACGAAATGCTTGAAACCGCGACGCTCGGAGGCGGGTGTTTCTGGTGCACGGAGGCCGTGTTTCTCGACGTCGACGGCGTGACGGCGGTCCAGTCGGGTTACGCGGGCGGTCATACGCGCAATCCGGGCTATCGCGACATCTGCGAAGGCGACACGGGCCACGCGGAAGTCGTCAACGTGACGTTCGATCCGGCGCGCATCGGTTATCGCGAGATCCTTGAGATTTTCTTCGCGACGCACGATCCGACCCAGTTGAACCGGCAGGGCAACGACGTCGGCACGCAGTACCGGTCGGTCGTGTTCACGCACTCGGATGCGCAGCGCGATACGGCGCTCGACGTGATCCGCGAGCTCGAGCGCGAACAGGTGTTCGGCCAGCCGATCGTCACGCAGGTCGTGCCGCTCGACGGCAACTACTGGCCGGCCGAGGACTATCATCAGAACTATTACGCGCGCAACCCGGGGCAGGGCTATTGCTCGGTCGTGATCGGGCCGAAGCTCGCGAAATTCCGGCAGAGGTTCTCGCACCGGCTGAAGTCGCTGCGCGGCGCCTGAGCGTCGGCCGCGGCAACCGGCGTCACGCCGCCTCGTTGCGCCACTGCGCGCACGCGGCGGCGATTTCGCGTGCGAGCGCGAGGCACGACAGCGGTGCCGAGCCTTCCGCCTTGTTGTTGATCGTGATGATCACCGGCTGCCCGGCCAGCGCGTAGCGCGCGGCCAGTTCGGCGAGCGCCGAGCGCGTGGCCGGATCCTCGTCGACGAGCTTGTCGAACGGCTCGTATTTCGCTTTCGCCTGCTCGTACTTGAAGCCGCCGTGCAGGCTCCAGCGCACGATCAGCGGGCCCGGCGCGTCGCCATCGAGCAGCGCGAGCGCGGCGGCCTGGCGCAGCGGGTCGGGCATCCGCGCGTGCAAGCCGACGCAGTAGCGCACGCCGAGCGCGGCCAGTGCGCGGATGAAGCGCGGCGTGAGCAGGCTCGCGTCGCGGATCTCGATCGCGTAGCGCGTGCCGTCGGCGTCCGGCGGCAACGGCGGCAGCGCCGCGAAGAACGCGGCGAGCCGGTCGATCAGCGCGGCCGGCTGCGCGAGCAGTTGATCGGGCAGCGGCGAGAACTGGAACACGAGCACGCCGGCTTTCCGGCCGAGCCCTTCGAGGCACGGCTGGACGAATTCGCGGGTCGCGAGCGGCGCATCGAGGAACGTCGGGTTCGGCCCGGACGGTTCGCCGCGCCGGCCGCGGATCACCGCGTCGGTCACCGCGGCCGGCGCCTTCACGACGAAGCGGAAATCGTCGGGCACCTGCTGCGCGTAGCGCAGGTAGTCGGCCACCGACAGCGGGCCGTAGAACGACCGGTCGAGGCTCACGCTTTTCAGCAGCGGATGCGCGCCATACGCTTCGAGCCCTTCGCGCGACAGCTTCGTCTGCGCGAAGTCGCCGTCGTAGACGATGCCGTTCCAGCCGGGGAAATACCACGACGACGTGCCGAGCCGCACGTTCGGCGGCAGGCCGGCCGCGACTTCGGCGACGTCCGCCGAGACCGGCGCGGGCAGCACGCCGCGCTTGCGGCGGCCTTTCTTTGGCGGGGCGACCGCCGACGGCGGTTCGTCCCACAGCAGGCCGGACGACGGGGCGGGGGCGTCTTCGGCGGCGGGGCGGGCGGTCGTACGGGCGGGCGGCGCCGGTCGAGGGTCTTTCGCTGCGTCCGGCGTCACGGGCTCGTCGGGGCTGGCGGAGTGGTCGCCGTCCACCGGCGACGTGCGTTCGGCGTCCGTCGGCACGCCGAACAGATCGAACTGTCCGTCGGCGTGCGACTCGTCGGCGTCGTCGTGCCGCTGTCGTTGCGGCGGCGCCTTGCGCCGCGTCCTGCCGTCACCCATGCATGCCCAGCGTGATGCGCCGCCTAGCGCGGCAGCGCGTGTTCGTACATGTAGCGCCGCGACCACGGCAGCGTTTTCGCGCTGCGCCCGGCCTTGCGGCACACGATCTGGAAGATCGACACGTCGTCGTGCTCGAACGCATACGCGCAGCCGGCGAGATACACGCGCCAGATGCGGAATTTTTCGTCGTCGACGAGCTTTCGCGCTTCCTCGGCTTTCGCCTCGAAGTTTTCCGTCCAGATGTCGAGCGTGCGCGCATAGTGCCGGCGCAGGCTTTCGACGTCAACCGCCTCGAGCCCGCCGCGCTGCGCCGCTTCGAGCGCGAGGCTGATGTGCGGGAGCTCGCCGTCCGGGAACACGTAGCGGTCGATGAATTCGCCGCCGCCGAGCGCGGTTTCGCCGCTTTCCGCGTCGGTCGACGTGATCCCGTGGTTCATCGCGATGCCGTCGTCGGTCAGCAGCTCGCGGATGCGCGAGAAATAGAGCGGCAGGTTCTTGCGCCCGACGTGCTCGAACATCCCGACGCTCGTGATGCGGTCGAACTGGCCTTCGATCTCGCGGTAATCCTGCAGACGAATCTCGATCTTGTCTTCCAGCCCCGCCGCCTTCACGCGCGCGGTCGCGAGGTCGAACTGGTTCTGCGACAGCGTCACGCCGAGACACGTCGCGCCGAACTTCTGCGCGGCGCGCAGCACGAGCGCGCCCCAGCCGCAGCCGATGTCGAGCAGGCGCTGGCCGGGCTGCAGCTGGATCTTCGTCAGGATGTGGTCGATCTTCTTGATCTGCGCGGTGGCGAGATCCTCGTCGCCGTTCTCGAAGTACGCGCACGAGTACACCATGTTCTCGTCGAGCCACAGCTTGTAGAACTCGTTCGAGACGTCGTAGTGGTACTGGATCGCTTTCTTGTCGGTGCTCTTCGTGTGATTGAAGTAGCGCTTCACGCGTGCGAGCTTGCTCGCGCTCGTCACGGTGCTGCGCGCGAGCGAGTAGCCGATGTTGATGATGTCCGACAGCTTGCCTTCGATATCGATCTTGCCCTTCACGTATGCCTCGCCGAGGTTGTCGAGGCTCGGTTCGAGCAGCAGCGGCAGCGCCGACGCGCTGTTCACCTTCAGCGTGACCTGCGGCGCGCTGAAGGTGCCGAAATCGAGTTGATCGCCGTTCCACAGCACGAGGCGCGCCGGTATGTTCGCTTTTGCCCGTACTTCGTCCGCCCACTGTGCCAGCTTCTTTTCCCAGAACATTTGGATTCTCCGTTTGTTCGTTGAATCGAATACAGCCAAGTATCCTGACCGGCGCCCGCCGCGTGCGTGCGGCGCGGGCGCCCGGATGCAACCCGGAACACGACCGGCATGCGCCGGCGCCGCGCTTACGGCGACAGGCGCGAGATCGTCCAGCCCGACGCTGCCGCGGTGTCGCGCGTATAGAGCAGGCGGTCGTGCAGCCGCGACGGGCGCCCCTGCCAGAACTCGATCGCGTCGGGCACGAGGCGGTAGCCGCCCCAGTGCGGCGGGCGCGGCGGGTTGTCGCCATAGCGTTCGCCGACGGCCTTTTCGCGCGCTTCGAGCGTCGCGCGGCTGTCGATCACGGTGCTCTGGTCCGACGCCCACGCGCCGATGCGCGAGCCGAGCGGGCGCGACGCGAAATAGCGGTCGCTTTCTTCCGCGCTGGTTTTCTCGATCCGGCCTTCGATGCGTACCTGGCGCTCGAGCTCGATCCAGTAGAACAGCAGCGCGGCGTGCGGATGCACGGCCAGATCGTGCCCCTTGCGGCTTTCGTAATTGGTGAAGAAGACGAACCCGCGTTCGTCGACGCCCTTGATGAGCACGATCCGGGCCGACGGCCGGCCGTCGGCGCCGACGGTCGCGAGCGTCATCGTGTTCGGCTCGGGCAGCTTGGCGGCGAGCGCCTCCTTGAACCAGCGATCGAACTGGGCGAAGGGGTCGGGGGCGGCATCGGCTTCGTCGAGCGAAGCGCGCGAATAGTTGATCCGAAGATCGGCGAGAGTCGTCATGTTATGCAAACGCTTCAATCTGGGGCCAGTATAGCGAACGCGCGAGAATCGTGCGTGCGCGGTGGCGCGTGGGAGCGGGGGAGTTCAGGCAGAATAGAGGGCTGCACGACTTACGTTTTCCTTGCTGCCATGTCCGCCGCCGACGCTGCCCCGCCCAGTTCTTCCGATCTTACCCCGACCCCGGAAATCCAGCTTGACGTGGATCGCGCGCGGCGTTTCGGCGGCGTCGCGCGCCTGTACGGCGCGCCGGCGGCCGCCGCGTTCGAGCGGGCGCACGTCGCGGTGATCGGGATCGGCGGCGTCGGGTCGTGGGTGGCCGAGGCGCTCGCGCGCAACGCGGTCGGCACGTTGACGCTGATCGATCTCGACAACGTCGCGGAAAGCAACACGAACCGGCAGATCCATGCGCTCGACGGCAATTACGGCAAGCCGAAGGTCGACGCGATGGCCGAGCGCATCGCGCTGATCGATCCCGCATGCCGCGTGAACCGCGTCGAGGATTTCGTCGAGCCCGACAATTTCGACGCGCTGCTCGGCGGCGGCTTCGACTACGTGATCGATGCGATCGACAGCGTGCGCACGAAGGTCGCGCTGATCGCGTGGTGCGTCGCGAAACGGCAGCCGTTGATCGTCGTCGGCGGCGCGGGCGGGCAGCTCGACCCGACGCGCATTCGCATCGACGATCTCGCGCTGACGATTCAGGATCCGCTGCTGTCGAAGGTCCGCGCGCAGTTGCGCAAGCAGCACGGCTTTCCGCGCGGGCCGAAGGCGCGCTTCAAGGTCAGCGCCGTGTATTCGGACGAGCCGCTGATCTATCCGGAAGCGGCGGCCTGCGACATCGAGGACGGCGCCGAGCCGTCCGCCGTCGCGCACGTCGCGGGGCTCAACTGTGCGGGCTTCGGTTCGAGCGTGTGCGTGACTGCGAGCTTCGGTTTCGCGGCGGCCGCGCATGCGCTGCGGGCGATCGCGGCACGGGCGGCCGGCTGAGCGCGCGGCGCGCGGGCACGCAACGACGATGCCGCGGCGCGGGTGACGTGCCGCGAGCGATAGGCCGATGCAGCCGGGCCGTGGCGGCCCGGCCGGTCGTGCGTCGGGTCAGTTGAGCGCCATGCTCAGCTTGCGTCGCCACGCGGCGACGAGGTCGGGGCGATCGCCGGCCAGTTCGAACACGGAGATCATCGTGCGGCGGCCGAGATCGTCGCCGTACGCGCGATCGCGCGTCACGATTTCCAGCAACTGTTCCAGCGCCCCTTCGTACGCGCGCCGCGCGATCAGGCTCTGCGCGAGGTCGAAGCGCGCGTCGAGATCGGCCGGGTTCGCCGCGATGCGCGCCTCGAGCGCGTCGGTTGGCGGCAGGTCGGCCGTGGCGTCGAGCGCGTCGAAACGGGTCTTGATCGCCTGGTAGCGCGGGTCGCCGTTCTGCACGGTTTGCGGCGACAGGCGCTCGGTCTCCGCGCGTGCGGCATCGACTTCGTTGCGCGCGAGCAGCAGCTCGATCAGGTCGAGGCGCGCGTCGTCGTAGCCGGGGTTCAGCGCGAGCGCCGCTTCGAGGTGCGCGCGCGCATCGTCGAAGCGCTGTTCGGCCATCGCGTACTGCGCGGCGCGGCGTTCGGCTTCCTCGGGGGCCGGCAGCAGGCGGTCGAGGAACGCGCGCAACTGCCCTTCGGGCAGCACGCCGACGAACTGGTCGACCGCCCGCCCGTCGGCGAACGCGATCACGTGCGGGATGCTGCGCGTCTGGAAGTGCGCGGCGAGCTCCTGGTTCTCGTCGACGTTGACCTTCACGAGCTTCCAGCGGCCTGCGTAGTCGGCTTCGAGCTTTTCCAGCAGCGGGCCGAGCGTCTTGCAGGGGCCGCACCACGGCGCCCAGAAGTCGACCAGCACGGGCGTGTCCAGCGACGCCTCGATGACGTCTTTCTCGAATGTGGCAAGCGTGGTGTCCATGGCGTTCTCTTCCGTTCGAATATCGTCAGGGTGGGGGCGGTGCGCCGCTTTTTCAACGCGGCTTCGCTTCGGGCAGCGCAATCCATTCGGTCTCGCCGGGCACCTTGCCCATCTCCTGGCGCGTCCACGCCGCTTTCGCGCGTTCGATCGCGTCGCGGCTGCTCGCGACGAAATTCCACTCGATGAAGCGTTCGCCGTCCATCCGGTCGCCGCCGAGCAGCATCGCGCGCGCGCCGCTGCCGCTCGTCAGCGTGACGCTCGCGCCCGGCGCGAGCACGGCCATCCGTTCGGCCGGCACCGGCGCGCCGTCGATCGCGAGCTCGCCGTCGACCACGTAGACCGCGCGCTCCTCGTGCGACGCATCGAGTTCGAGCCGGCCGCCGGCCGCGAATTCGGCCGCGACGTACAGCGTGCGCGAGAACGTCGTCACGGGCGAGCGCAGCCCGAACGCGTCGCCGGCGATCACCGTCAGCGCCACGCCGTCTTCGTCGCGCTTGGGCAGCGTGTCGGCTGCGTGGTGCTCGAACGACGGCTCGGTCGTCTCGTGCGCTTTCGGCAGCGCGACCCAGGTCTGGATCCCGTGCACGGTGTGGCCGCTCGCGCGCTGCGCGTCGGGCGTGCGCTCCGAGTGGACGATCCCGCGGCCGGCCGTCATCCAGTTCACGTCGCCCGGCACGATTTCCTGCCGCGAGCCGAGGCTGTCGCGGTGCAGGATCGCGCCGTCGAACAGATAGGTGACCGTCGCGAGCCCGATGTGCGGATGCGGGCGCACGTCGAGCCCCGTGCCGGCCGGCAGCATGGCGGGCCCCATGTGATCGAAGAAGATGAACGGGCCGACGAGGCGTGCGGCGAGCGCGGGCAGTGTGCGGCGCACCTGCAGGTTGCCGATGTCGCGCACGTGCGGCTTCAGCAAGGCTTTGATCGAGTCGGTCATGGCGGGCCTCGTGGGGAACGGCTGGATTGCCGGTCATTGTACTGGCGGCACGGCGGCGCGCGTGACGGGCAGCGCGAAACGCGCGCGGCGCGATGCGGCCGCGGCGGGCACGCATCGTGCGGTGTCCACCGCGTCGCGCCAGCCGCTGCGCCCGCTGCCGATTCCATGCGCGCCGCGCGGGTATCCGGCGCGGCGGCGAAACCCGGTAGACTGACCGGCTTCACAACGACGATTCGACAATCGAGGAGACGCCGATGATGGCCCCGAAGGATCTGCTGCTCGCGCTGGTCGTGATTCTGGCGTGGGGCGTGAACTTCGTCGTGATCAAGGTCGGCCTGCACGGCATGCCGCCGATGCTGCTCGGCGCGCTGCGCTTCACGCTCGCGGCCGTGCCCGCGGTGTTCTTCGTGCGCCGGCCGCAGATTTCGTGGCGGCTGCTGGTGCTGTACGGCGCGACGATCCAGCTTGGCCAGTTCGTGTTCCTGTTCACCGGCATGTACGTCGGCATGCCGGCCGGCCTCGCGTCGCTCGTGCTGCAGTCGCAGGCGTTCTTCACGCTGGTGTTCGCGATGCTGTTCCTCGGCGAGCGGCTGCGCGTGCAGAACCTGATCGGGCTCGCGATCGCCGCGGGCGGCCTCGTCGTGATCGCCGCGCAGGGCGGCCGTGCGATGACGCTCGCGGGCTTCCTGCTGACGATCTGCTCGGCCGCGATGTGGGCCTTCGGCAATATCGTCACGAAGAAGGTCGGGAAGGCGAACCTCGTGTCGCTCGTCGTGTGGGCGAGCCTCGTGCCGCCCGTGCCGTTCTTCCTGCTGTCGCTGTGGTTCGAGGGGCCGCGGCGGATCGCGACCGCGCTCGCCGGGCTCGACGGCGCGTCGATCTTCGCGGTCGTCTATCTGGCGTTCGTCGCGACGCTGCTCGGCTACGGGCTGTGGAGCCGCCTGCTGTCGCGCTATCCGGCCGCGCAGGTCGCGCAGTTCTCGCTGCTGGTGCCGATCGTCGGGCTCGCGTCGTCGGCGCTGCTGCTCGACGAGCATCTGACGCAAGCGCAGCTGATCGGCGCCGCGCTCGTGATGGGCGGGCTCGCGGTGAACGTGTTCGGCGGGAAACTGCTGAGCCGCTTCGCGGCATCGTCGTGACGCGCCGGCACGCGCCGCGTGCCGGCGGCAGGGAACGGATGGCGCTCAGGCCATCCGGCTCTTCGCGAGCGGCGGATTCGCGGCGAAGTAGCGCTTGATGCCGCGGAAGATCGCGTCGGCCATCTCGTCGCGATAGCTGTCGTCGTTGAGCCGGCGCTCTTCGTCCGGGTTGCTGATGAACGCGGTCTCGACGAGGATCGACGGGATGTCGGGCGCCTTCAGCACCGCGAACCCGGCCTGCTCGACCGAGCCCTTGTGCAGCTTGTTGATGCCGCCCACTTCCTTCAGCACGTAGTTGCCGTAGCGCAGCGAATCGCGGATCTGCGCGGTCGTCGACATGTCGAACAGCGCGCGGCTGACTGCCGCGTCCTGGGTCTTGATGTTGATGCCGCCGATCAGGTCGGACGAGTTTTCCTTGTTCGCGAGCCAGCGCGCCGCGGCGCTCGACGCGCCGTGGTCGGACAGCGCGAACACCGACGAGCCGCGCGCGGACGGCGTCGTGAACGCGTCCGCGTGGATCGACACGAACAGATCCGCGCCGACGCGGCGCGCCTTCTGCACGCGCACGTTCAGCGGCACGAAGAAATCGGCGTCGCGCGTCATCATCGCGCGCATGTTCGGGGCGGCGTCGATCTTCGCGCGCAGCTTCTTCGCGATGTCGAGCGCGATGTGCTTCTCGTACGTGCCGTTGCCGCCGATCGCGCCCGGATCCTCGCCGCCGTGGCCCGGGTCGATCGCGACCGTCAGCAGGCGCACGGTGCCGCCCTTGCCCGATTTCGGTGCGGTGAACTTGTAGGTGTCGCCGTCGTCGTCGCTGTCGTCGCGGCGCGCGATGACGGGCGGCGGCTTGACGGCCGGCTTCGCGGGCGTCGACGGCGTGCCGGCGGCCGGCGGCGTGTGCGGCGCGGCCGGCGTGTTCTGCGCGAAACGCTGGAAGAATGCGTCGCTGTTGTCGCCCGCGGCGGGCGGCGGGGTGCCCGGGCCGGCCAGCGTGGAAGGCGGCTGCATCTGCTGCGCGCGCGCGGTGTCGTTGAGCGCCTGTTCCTTGCGTTCCGTCTGCGCGATCAGGTCGGACAGCGGATCGGGCGCGACGGCCGGGTACAGATCGAACACGAGCCGGTACTTGTACGTACCGACGGGCGGCAGCGTGAACACCTGCGGTTTCACCGAGCCTTTCAGGTCGAACACCATCCGCACGACGTGCGGCTGATACTGGCCGACGCGCACCGACTGGATCTGCGGATCGTTCGGCGCGATCTTCGAGACGAGGTCGCGCAGCGCCTGGTCGAGATCGAGGCCGCTCAGGTCGACGACGAGACGGTCGGGACCCTGCAGCAGTTGTTGGCTATTCTGCAGCGGCTGGTCGGATTCGATCGTGACGCGCGTGTAATCGCGTGCGGGCCACACGCGCACGCCGAGCACCGACGACGCGTGCGCGAGCCGCGGCGCGACGAGACCGAGCACCAGCGTCGACGCCCCCGCGCGCAGGATCTGACGGCGCCGCCAGTTGTGCGTCGCGGTGGCCGCCGATTCGATCGAGCGGAACGGTTTGATCAACATCTTTCGAGACATGCGTTTCCTGAAGCGCTGTACGCCCGGACGGTGAGGACGCGGCCGTCGCCGTCCACGTCGAGCGAGAAAACCAGATCGGGCACGCCGAGCAGGGCGCCCGCCTGTTGCGGCCATTCGACGAGGCAGATCGCGCTGGAATTGAAATACTCGCGAAAGCCTGCGTCCGACCATTCGGCCGGATCGTTGAATCGATACAGATCGAAGTGATAGACCTCGAGTTCCCCGTCGCTGCGTTCGAGCGCGTACGGCTCGACGAGCGTATAGGTCGGGCTGCGCACGCGCCCCTGGTGGCCGAGGCCGCGCAGGATCGCGCGCACGAGGGTCGTCTTGCCCGCGCCGAGATCGCCGACCAGCTGGATCTGCAGCCCGTCGAACGCGTGGGCGCGGTCGAGCGCGATGCGCGCGGCGTCGAGCGCGTGCGCGAAGCGGGTGCCGAAGGCCTCGGTTGCCGCGTCGTCGGCGAGCGCGATCACGCGCTCCGCGAGCGGGGCGGGCAGCATGGCGTGAGGCGGTTGGCTGGGCGTGGCTGGCATTCTCGTAAAATAGTGCGATGAACCGACTACCGGAACGCGCCGCATCCGACAGGCCTTCGACTCGTGCCGAAGGCGCGGCGCCGTGCGCGCTCGACGATGCGGCGTTGACTGCGCTCGCCGCTCGCATCAGGGCGTGGGGGCGCGAATTGGGTTTCGGGGCGATCGGCATCAGCGACACCGATCTCTCGGATGCCGAAGCAGGCCTCGCCGCCTGGCTGGAAGCCGGTTACCACGGCGAAATGGATTATATGGCGAAACATGGGATGAAACGCGCGCGGCCGGCCGAACTTGTGGCCGGTACGCGACGCGTGATCTCCGTGCGGCTCGCCTATTTACCGGCCCAAACGCTGGCTGACGACGAGCCCGGCGCGCTCGTGCCGCACGATTGGCGCGCGCGCGAACGCGCACGGCTCGACGATCCGCAGGCGGCGGTCGTGTCGATCTATGCGCGCGGCCGCGACTATCACAAGGTGCTGCGCAACCGGCTGCAGACGCTCGCGGAGCGCATCGAGCACGAGATCGGCGGGTTCGGCTATCGCGTGTTCACCGATTCGGCGCCCGTGCTCGAAGTCGAACTCGCGCAGAAGGCCGGGGTCGGCTGGCGCGGCAAGCACACGCTGCTGCTGCAGCGCGATGCCGGCTCGCTGTTCTTTCTCGGCGAGATCTACGTCGACCTGCCGCTGCCGACCGACGCGCGCACGTCGCCCGACACCGCGCCCGAGACGCCCGGCGCGCACTGCGGCAGTTGCACGCGCTGTATCGACGCGTGCCCGACCGGCGCGATCGTCGAGCCGTACCGCGTCGATGCGCGCCGCTGCATCTCGTACCTGACGATCGAACTGAAAGGCAGCATCCCCGAGCCGCTGCGGCCGCTGATCGGCAATCGCGTGTACGGCTGCGACGACTGCCAGCTCGTGTGTCCGTGGAACAAGTTCGCGCAGGCCGCGCCCGTCGCCGATTTCGACGTGCGGCACGGCCTCGACCGCGCGACGCTCGTCGAGCTGTTCGCGTGGGACGCGGGCACGTTCGATACGCGGATGCAGGGCAGCGCGATCCGGCGCATCGGCTACGAAAGCTGGCTGCGCAATCTCGCGGTCGGGCTCGGCAATGCGCTGCGCGCGGGCGCGGACCGGCTCTCGCCGGCGGCGCGCGACGCGATCGTCGCCGCGCTGCGCGCGCGGGCCGACGATCCGTCGCCGGTCGTGCGCGAGCATGTCGAATGGGCGCTGCGAGCCGCGTGAAGGCGGCGTAAAGTGTCGTCGGCGCGCGGGCAGGGCCGCGCGCATCCCCCGGTCAGGAGAAGGCAATGTTCAACGCAGTGATCGACGCGCCGTTCGGCAAGGTCGGCATCCGTACGGATGCCGCGGTGGTGCGCGAGATCGTCTATCTGCCCGAGTCGATGAAGGCGGTCGAACCGGATTCGGCGCTCGCGAAGCGCGCGGTCCAGCAGATCGAACGTTATTTCGAGCGCGCGTCCGCGCGCTTCGACCTGCCGCTCGCCGACGTCGGCAGCGCATTCCAGCATCGCGTGTGGGACGTGATCAGCGACATCCCGCCCGGGACGGTGCTGACCTACGGCCAGGTCGCGAAGCGGATCGGCAGCGCGCCGCGCGCGGTCGGCCAGGCGTGCGGCGCGAACTACTTCCCGCTCGTGATTCCGTGCCATCGCGTCGTCGCGGCGGGCGGCCTCGGCGGGTTCGCGAACCACGACGACAACGGCTATTACCAGCGAGTGAAGCGCTGGCTGCTCGCGCACGAGGGCGTGCCATACCGATGAGCGAACCGATGATTTCCCCCGCGGCCGACGACGATGCCGTCGCGGCATCGCCCGCGCTGCTCGCGAGCCGCGCGTCGATCGACGTGTTCTGCGATGCGCTGTGGCTCGAACACGGGCTCGCGCGCAACACGCTCGACGCGTACCGGCGCGATCTGGTGCTGTTTTCCCAGTGGCTGGCCGCGACGCACGACGCGCCGCTCGACGCGGCCGACGAGGCGATGGTGACGGGCTACATCGCCGCACGCAGCGACGGCAAGGCGACGTCGTCGAACCGGCGGCTGTCCGTATTTCGTCGCTATTACGGCTGGGCCGTGCGCGAGCATCGCGCGAGCGCCGACCCGACGCTGCGGATCACGTCCGCGAAACAGGGCGCGCGGTTCCCGTCGACGTTGTCCGAGGCGCAGGTCGAGGCGCTGCTCGGCGCGCCCGACATCGGCACGCCGCTCGGCCTGCGCGATCGCACGATGCTGGAGCTGATGTACGCGAGCGGGCTGCGCGTGAGCGAACTCGTGACGCTGAAGACGGTCGAGGTCGGCCTCAACGAAGGCGTCGTGCGGGTGATGGGCAAGGGCTCGAAGGAGCGGCTCGTGCCGTTCGGCGAAGTCGCGCACGGCTGGATCGAACGCTACCTGCGCGACGCGCGGCCGGCATTGCTCGGCGCGCGCGCGGCCGACGCGCTGTTCGTGACCGCGCGCGGCGACGGGATGACGCGCCAGCAGTTCTGGAACATCATCAAGCGTCACGCGCAGCAGGCCGACGTGCGCGCGCACCTGTCGCCGCACACGCTGCGGCACGCGTTCGCGACGCACCTGCTGAATCACGGCGCCGACCTGCGCGTCGTGCAATTGCTGCTCGGCCACAGCGACATCTCGACCACGCAGATCTATACGCACGTCGCGCGCGAGCGGCTGAAGACGCTGCATGCGGAGCACCACCCGCGCGGGTGACGCGCGGCGCGGGCTGCGACCCGAACCCGCGATGCGCGCGGCGGCTGCGTCAGACCAGCTCGCGCAGCCGGTGCTTGAGCACCTTGCCGGTCGATGCGGCCGGCAGCGCATCGAGCACGCGGATGTGCGCGGGGCGTTTGTAAGCCGTGAGCCGCTCCGCGCACCACGCATGCAATGCCGCCTCGTCCGCTGCCGCGCCCGGCACCAGCTCGACGAACGCGAGCACTTCCTCGTTGCCGTCGATCGCCCGGCCGATCACGGCCGCCTGCACGACGTCCGGATGCGCGTTCAGCACCTGCTCGACCTCGACCGGATACACGTTGAAGCCCGAGCGGATGATCAGCTCCTTGCTGCGGCCCACGATCGTCACCGCGCCGTCCGCGCCCTGCCGCGCGAGATCGCCGGTGCTCAGCCAGCCGTCCGGCGATACGGCCGCGCGCGTCGCGTCCGCGTTGCGGTAGTAGCCGAGCATCACGTTCGGCCCGCGCACGCGAATCTCGCCGACTTCGCCCGGCGGCACGTCGGTGCCGTCCGGCGCGACGATCCGCATGTCGACGCCCGGAATCGGTACGCCGACCGAGCTGTCCGTGCGCGGCGCGTCGAGCGGCGTCTGCGTGATCGTCGGGCTGCTTTCGGTCATCCCGTATCCGTTGTGCAGCGGCACGCCGTACAGGCGCTCGACGCGCGCCTTCAGATTCGCATCGAGCGGCGAGCCGCCCGAATACGCGAAGCGCAGCCGCGGCGCGCGCCAGGCATGGCCGTGCGTGTGCACGTGTTCGAGCAGCTTCGCGTGCATCGCCGGCACGCCCTGGAAGATCGTGACGCCTTCGTCGGCGAGCGCGATGCGCACGGCTTCCGGCGAGAAGCGCGGCGCGAGCCGCAGCGTCGCGCCTGCGTAGAGGCTGCCCAGGCACACCGACGCGAGCCCGTACACGTGCGACACGGGCAGCACCGTGTAGACGACGTCGTCGGGCGACACGCGGCGCAGCATGCTCGACGTCGCCGCGATGAACAGCAGGTTGCGGTGCGACAGCATCACGCCTTTCGGCGTACCGGTCGTGCCGGTCGTGTAGATCAGCGCCGCGCATTGCGCGGCGCCGTCGGCGGCCACCGGTTCGGCCGGCGCGCCCGCATCGACCCGATACGACCACGCACCGATGTCGACCGGCAGCGCACCGGCGGGCGTCGCCCCGAGCCGCCCGGCATGGGCGCGCGCATCGGCCGATGCGTCGCTCGTGAACGCGATCAGCTTCGGCCGCGCGTGCGCGGCGATCGCATCGAGCTCGGCGGCCGACAACCGCGCGTTCGACACCAGCGCCCAGGCGTCGATGCGCGCGGCCGCGAACAGCAGCACGATCTGCGCGACGCAGTTTTCCGCGACGATCATCACGCGGTCGCCGCCTTGCACGCCGAGGCCCGCCAGCCGTGCGGCCGCCGCGTCGACGGCCTGCGCCAGCTCGCCGTACGACAGCCGGCGCGCATCCTCGATCAGCGCCGGATGCGCGGGCGACCGCGCGGCCCGGTGCGCCGGCACGTCGGCAATCCGACGCGGCAGCGCGGCGAGCAGCGCATCGACGTCGAGCGATTCGGATGCACGGATGGGCGAGGACATGGCGTCTCCAGATGATGGGCCGGCGGCGGCCGACGATATTTGCGAACGATCGTGCCATGGCGGCGCGTGCGCGACAATCGGCCAATCGGACAATAGCGCTTCACGAAGTTCGCAACGATGATGGGCGCAATCGCGACGGCGGTGCGGCGGGCCGGCGGAAAACGGGCCGCGAGTATACCGTCGGCGCGGGCACGCCATTGCGCGCCCGCCGATCGTTCGCCATTAAAATGCCGCCATGAGCAAATCCAGACACGTGTCCGAAACCCCCGCGACCCAGCTGCTGCGCCGTCATGGCGTCGCATTCGGCGAGCATCCGTACGAATACGTCGAGCACGGCGGCACCGGCGAATCGGCGCGCCAGCTCGGCGTCGACGAGCACAGCGTCGTGAAGACGCTCGTAATGGAAGACGAACACGCGAAGCCGCTGATCGTGCTGATGCACGGCGACCGCACCGTGTCGACGAAGAATCTCGCGCGGCAGATCGGCGCGAAGCGCGTCGAGCCATGCAAGCCCGAGGTCGCGAACCGCCATTCGGGCTATCTCGTCGGCGGCACGTCGCCGTTCGGCACGCGCAAGACGATGCCCGTCTACGTCGAGGCGACGATCCTCGAATTGCCGACGATCTATCTGAACGGCGGCCGGCGCGGCTACCTCGTCAGCCTCGCGCCGGCGGTGCTCACGTCGCTGCTCGGCGCGCAGCCCGTGCAATGCGCGAGCGTCGACTGAGGGTTTCACCTTCGTGGCACCTCGCGCCCGTTCGGTAGAATGGGCGCCGTTTCGGCCTGTCGGCTTGCCGCGCACGGCCGTCCCTTTCCCGATACGTTGAAAGAAGAGTCCTCCGCATGCAGATCCTGCTCGCCGCCCTCGTTGCCTACCTGATCGGTTCGGTGTCGTTCGCCGTCGTCGTCAGTTCCGTGATGGGCCTGGCCGACCCGCGTTCGTACGGGTCGAAGAATCCCGGCGCGACCAACGTGCTGCGCAGCGGCAACAAGAAGGCCGCGATCCTGACGCTCGTCGGCGACGCGTTCAAGGGCTGGATCGCCGTCTGGCTCGCCCGTCGCTTCGGCCTGCCCGACGTCGCGATCGCGTGGGTCGCGATCGCCGTGTTCCTCGGCCACCTGTACCCGGTGTTCTTCCGCTTCCAGGGCGGCAAGGGCGTCGCGACCGCGGCCGGCGTGCTGCTCGCCGTGCATCCGGTGCTCGGGCTCGCGACCGCGCTGACCTGGCTGATCGTCGCATTCTTCTTCCGCTATTCGTCGCTCGCGGCGCTGGTGGCGGCCGTGTTCGCGCCGGTGTTCGACGTGTTCCTGTTCGGCATGCCGGGCCACAACCCGATCGCCTGGGCCGTGCTCGCGATGAGCGTGCTGCTCGTGTGGCGTCACCGCGGCAACATTTCGAAGCTGCTCGCGGGGCAGGAGAGCCGGATCGGCGACAAGAAGAAGGCGGCCGCGGACGGCGGCGCGCAGGACGGCGGGAAAGCCTGAGAACGCGCGGCGCGGGCCGTGCGCCGGGCGCGCCGCGTGTGCGGGCCCGGCCGGATGACGCGACGGGCCGGTGGCCGGTCAGTCGCGGAAGTTGTTGAAGTCGAGCGGCGTGTCGGTCACGTCCTTGCGCAGCATCGCGATCGTGCTCTGCAGGTCGTCGCGCTTCGCGCCCGAGATGCGCACCGCGTCGCCCTGGATGCTCGCCTGCACCTTGATCTTGCTGTCCTTCACGAGGCGCACGATCTTCTTCGCGAGGTCGCCCGTCACGCCTTTCTTCACGGTGACGATCTGCTTGACCTTGTCGCCGCCGATCTTCTCGACCTTGCCATAGTCGAGGAAGCGCACGTCGACGTTGCGCTTGGCCAGCTTGCCGATCAGCACGTCCTTGACCTGGCCGAGCTTGAAATCGTCGTCGGCGAACAGCGTCAGCTCACGTTCCTTCTGCTCGACGCGTGCGTCGGAGCCCTTGAAGTCGAAGCGCGTCGAGATTTCCTTGTTCGACTGCTCGATGGCGTTCTTCACTTCGATCATGTTCGCTTCGGAAACGACGTCGAACGATGGCATGGCATTCTCCCTTGAGATGCGGGCGCCCGGCTCGCGCGCGGGCACTCGCTATAATTGCGGACTGTTTGCCATTTTACCGATGCCCCTGCGTTTGCCCAAGGCCGGCCCTGCGCCGCCCGGGCCGACGTGACCGCGAATGCCGATGCCCCCTGACGATTCCGCCCTGTCGCTGCTTCCCGACCATCCGCTCGCCGCGCACAACACGTTCGGCATCGCCGCGCGCGCGCGCTTCGCCGCGCGCATCACGCAGCCGGCGCAGTTCGAGGCGCTGCATCGCGACCCGCGGCTCGCGAACCTGCCGCGGCTCGTGCTCGGCGGCGGCAGCAATATCGTGTTCACGCGCGATTTCGACGGCGTCGTGCTGCTCGACGAGATCGCGGGCCGCCGCGTCGTGCGCGAGGACGGCGATGCGTGGTACGTCGAGGCCGGCGGCGGCGAGAACTGGCACGCATTCGTCGCGTGGACGCTCGAGCACGGGATGCCGGGCCTCGAGAATCTCGCGCTGATCCCGGGTACCGTCGGCGCCGCGCCGATCCAGAACATCGGCGCATACGGCCTCGAGATGAAGGCGTATTTCGATTCGCTGGTCGCGGTCGAGCTGGCGACGGGGCGCCGCGAGCGTTTCGACGCCGCGCGCTGCGCGTTCGGTTACCGCGACAGCTTCTTCAAGCGGGACGGGCGCGGCCGGTTCGCGATCGTCGCGGTGACGTTCCGGCTGCCGAAGCAATGGACGCCGCGGCTCGGCTACGCGGACGTCACGCGCGAGCTCGACGCGCGCGGCATCGCGCCCGCCGCGGCGACGCCGCGCGACGTATTCGATGCGGTCGTCGCGATCCGCCGCGCGAAGTTGCCCGATCCGCTGGTGCTCGGCAATGCGGGCAGTTTCTTCAAGAATCCAGTGATTGGCGCCGCGCAGTTCGACGCGCTGCGCGCGCGCGTGCCCGACGTCGTGTCGTATCCGCAGCCGGACGGCCACGTGAAGCTCGCGGCCGGCTGGCTGATCGACCGCTGCGGCTGGAAGGGGCGCGCGCTCGGGGCGGCGGCCGTGCACGACCGCCAGGCGCTCGTGCTCGTCAATCGCGGCGGCGCGACGGGCGCCGACGTGCTCGCGCTGGCGCGGGCGATCCAGGCCGACGTGCGCGCGCGGTTCGGCGTCGAGCTGGAGGCGGAACCGGTCTGCCTGTAACGCAGCGCGCGCCGGTTTCGGCGCACCCAAACGAAAAGCGCCGATCGTCGACCGGCGCTTTTTTTACGCGTGTGCGCTGCCGCGCATCAGTGCTTCAGACGGCCGAGCAGCAGGAACTCCATCAGCGCCTTCTGCACGTGCAGGCGGTTTTCCGCTTCGTCCCACACGACGCTCTGCGGGCCGTCGATCACGCCGGCCGTCACTTCCTCGCCGCGATGCGCGGGCAGGCAGTGCATGAAGAGCGCATCCGGATTCGCATGGCCCATCATTTCCTCGTCGACGCACCAGTCGGCGAATGCCTGCTTGCGCGCTTCGTTCTCGGCCTCGAAACCCATGCTCGTCCAGACGTCGGTCGTCACGAGATCGGCGCCCTTGCACGCTTCGTTGGGATCGTCGAACACGTCGTAGAACGGCGCGCTGTCGGGCGACACGAGCTTCATGTCGAGCGCGTAGCCGGGCGGGGTGGACAGGCGCAGCTTGAAGCCGAGGATCTGCGCGGCTTCGATCCACGTGTAGAGCATGTTGTTCGCGTCGCCGACCCACGCGACGGTCTTGCCGGCGATCGGGCCGCGGTGCTCGTAGTACGTGAAGATGTCGGCGAGCACCTGGCACGGGTGGTATTCGTTCGTCAGGCCGTTGATCACCGGCACGCGGGAATTCTGCGCGAAGCGCGTGATCACGTCCTGCTCGAACGTGCGGATCATGATGATGTCGACCATCCGCGAGATGACCTGCGCGGAATCCTCGACGGGCTCGCCGCGGCCGAGCTGCGTGTCGCGCGTGCTCATGAACACGGCGTGGCCGCCGAGCTGGAAGATCCCGGCCTCGAACGACAGGCGCGTGCGGGTCGAGCTCTTCTCGAAGATCATCGCGAGCGTGCGGTCGTGCAGCGGGTGGTAGGTCTCGTAGTTCTTGAACTTGCGCTTCAGGATACCCGTGCGTTCGAGCACGTACTCGTAGTCTTCCAGCGAGAAATCCTTGAACTGCAGGTAGTGACGAATGGTTTTGGCGGTCATGAAACGAAATACGGCGGGTCTCACCCGGCAGCGAGGCCGGACGGCGCCGCCGTCGGGTGTGGATAACTCAAAGCAGCATAAAGGATTTTCCGTGCTTTGACGAGCCGCGACGCGACGCGGGGCAGCGTCGCCGCGCGTGGCCGGCGGCGCGGGTAGACGGGCGTCGGGACGACGCGCGATGGCGCGCTGCGGTATAATCCAAAAGTTTTCTCCAGCCCGGCAGGCAAGGCTTTTCGCGCTCTGCCGGACACAAGCCGTGCGCTGCACAAATCCGGTGCAGTCCACCGGCGGCGCACATCGACGCCCCGTTTTCGGGATATCGGAACGCTTGTGCCGCTTGCCACTCCAGCTTTGTGTTCGCGTATCCAGGCGCCGTTGCCTGGGCATCGCCGGGCCGTCACTTGGGTAACCACATGGCTGAAACCCCTCCGACCGAATTCTTCATCCAGGGCATCACGAAAGACGGGAAAAAGTTTCGCCCGAGCGACTGGTCGGAACGTCTGGCCGGTGTGATGGCCTGCTTCGGGCCGGGGGCGAGCGGGCCGAATGCGCGTCTCAAGTATTCGCTGTACGTGCGCCCGACGATGCTCGGCGACCTGAAATGCGTGATCCTCGATTCGCGGTTGCGCGACATCGAGCCGATGGCTTTCGATTTCGTGCTGAATTTCGCGAAGGACAACAACCTCGTCGTGACCGAGGCGTGCGAGCTGCCGGACTACGGCGCGAAGAAATGAGTGTGATGCCGGCGGGCGAGGGCGCGAGCTGCGCCAGCCCGGGCAAATCCTGCCGCCGCGCCCGATGCGCCGGCGGCAGGCAACAAAAAAGCCCGCCTAGGCGGGCTTTTTCGTGATCGCAGGAAACAGGAGCGCCCGCTCGCGCGGGCGCACCGGATTTACGCTGCTGCCTGCAGACCCTTGACGGCTGCGGCCAGGCGGCTCTTGCTGCGAGCGGCCTTGTTCTTGTGAACGATCTTCTTGTCGGCGATCGTGTCGATCGTCTTCACGGCAGCCTTGAACAGCTCGGCAGCCTTTGCCTGGTCGCCGGCTTCAACAGCCTTGCGGACCGACTTGATCGCGGTACGGAATTTCGAGCGCAGCGCCGAGTTGTGCGAGTTTGCCTTCGCGGCCTGGCGGGCGCGCTTGCGTGCTTGTGCGGAGTTAGCCATGACGGTTCCTTATCCTGTCCTGTTTCCAGAGCTTGGAGCCTGACGGCCAAGCGCTGCTTTTCGATCCGTCCCCTGAGAACGATTGCCCAGGGGCGCATAAAAAAACGGTGATTTTAACCGAGGCCGGGACATGAAAACGGCAGTTGCCGTGCATGTACGAGCCCAGAAACCGGCGATTATAGCAACAAAATCAAGCGAGTGGCAAGTTCGACGTAACGCTCGCCGGGCGGGGCGCGGGCGGCGGCCGTGCTTTTCGGCATCGGCGATGGCCGGGTCGCGCAACGTCCGTATAATAAGCGCCCCATGAATCTATTCCGAGCCCTGCTGACGGTCAGCGGCTTCACGCTGCTGTCGCGCGTGACCGGACTGGCCCGCGAGACGCTGATCGCCCGTGCGTTCGGCGCCAGTCAATACACCGACGCGTTCTACGTCGCCTTCCGTATTCCGAACCTGCTGCGCCGCCTGTCCGCCGAAGGCGCGTTCTCGCAGGCGTTCGTGCCGATCCTCGCCGAGTTCAAGAACCAGCAGGGGCACGATGCGACGAAGGCGCTCGTCGACGCGATGTCCACCGTGCTCGCGTGGGCGCTGGCCGTGCTGTCGGTCGTCGGCATCGCCGGTGCGTCGTGGGTCGTGTTCGCGGTCGCGTCCGGCCTGCACGGCGACGGCCAGGCGTTCCCGCTCGCGGTCACGATGACGCGGATCATGTTCCCGTACATCGTGTTCATTTCGCTGACGACGCTCGCGTCGGGCGTGCTGAACACGTACAAGAGCTTCTCGCTGCCCGCGTTCGCGCCGGTACTGCTCAACGTCGCGTTCATCGCCGCGGCCGTGTTCGTCGCGCCGCATCTGAAGGTGCCGGTCTACGCGCTGGCGTGGGCCGTCATCGTCGGCGGCGTGCTGCAGTTTCTCGTGCAGTTGCCGGGCCTGAAGAAGATCGACATGGTGCCGCTGATCGGCGTCAACCCGCTGCGCGCGCTGCGTCATCCGGGCGTGAAGCGCGTGCTGGCGAAGATGGTGCCCGCGACGTTCGCGGTGTCCGTCGCGCAATTGTCGCTGATCATCAACACCAACATCGCGTCGCGGCTCGGGCAGGGCGCGGTGTCGTGGATCAATTACGCCGACCGCCTGATGGAATTCCCGACCGCGCTGCTCGGCGTCGCGCTCGGCACGATCCTGCTGCCGAGCCTGTCGAAGGCGCACGTCGACGCCGATTCGCACGAATATTCGGCGCTGCTCGACTGGGGGCTGCGCGTCACGTTCCTGCTCGCGGCGCCGAGTGCGCTCGCGCTGTTCTTCTTCGCGACGCCGCTCACCGCGACGCTGTTCAACTACGGCAAGTTCGACGCGCATACCGTCACGATGGTCGCGCGCGCGCTCGCGACCTACGGAATCGGCCTCGTCGGCATCATCCTGATCAAGATCCTCGCGCCGGGCTTCTATGCGAAGCAGGACATCAAGACGCCCGTGAAGATCGCGGTCGGCGTGCTGATCGTCACACAGCTGTCGAACTACGTGTTCGTGCCGCTGATCGGCCACGCGGGCCTCACGCTGAGCATCGGCGTCGGCGCGTGCCTGAATTCGCTGCTGCTGTTCCTCGGGCTGCGCAAGCGCGGCATCTACCAGCCGTCGCCGGGCTGGCTGCGCTTCTTCGTGCAGCTCGTCGGCGCGGCGCTCGTGCTCGCGGGCCTGATGCACTGGTGCGCGATCAGTTTCGACTGGACCGGCATGCGCGCGCAGCCGCTCGATCGCATCGCGCTGATGGCTGCGTGCCTCGTGCTGTTTGCTGCACTATATTTCGGTATGTTGTGGGTGATGGGCTTCAAATACGCTTACTTCAGAAGGCGCGCCAAGTGACGACCGCAATGACCCGCGTCCTCGACTACTTCAGCACGCTCGTGGCGGACGACGACAGTCTGCCCGTCACGGAAGCCGCGCTGTCGCTGGCGCAGGACGCGTATCCCGACCTCGACCTGCAAGGCACGCTGGCCGAACTCGACATGCTGGCGGCGCGGCTGCGCCGGCGGCTCGCCGACGATGCGGACCTGAAGGGCCGCGTCGCCGCGCTGAACGACTTCTTCTTCCGCGAGCTCGGCTTCGCGTGCAATCACAACGATTACTACGACCCCGATAACAGCCACCTGAATGCCGTGCTGAAACGGCGGCGCGGGATTCCGATCTCGCTGTCGGTGCTGTACCTGGAACTCGCCGAGCAGATCGGCGTGCCGGCGCGCGGCGTGTCGTTTCCCGGCCATTTCCTGTTGCGTGTGACGCTTCCGGACGGCGACCTGATCATCGATCCGACCAACGGCCATTCGCTGTCCGAGGCCGAGATGGTCGAGATGCTCGAGCCGTACGTCGCGCGGGCGGCCGGCGCGGTCGACAGCGCGTTGCGCGCGCTGCTGCAGCCCGCGACGAGCCGCGAGATCATCGCGCGGATGCTGCGCAACCTGAAGACGATCTATCTGCAGACGGAACGCTGGCAGCGGTTGCTCGCGGTGCAGCAGCGGCTCGTGATCCTGCTGCCCGAGCAGCTCGACGAGGTGCGCGACCGCGGCTTCGCGTATGCGCGGCTCGACTACCTGCGTCCCGCGCTCGAGGATCTCGAGCAGTATCTCGGCGAGCGGCCGGAGGCGGAAGACGCGACCGTCGTCGAGTCGCAGGTCAGCGAATTGCGGCAGCGGATGCAGCGCGACGGCGAGGATTGAGCGACCACCGCGCCGGCGCCGGTACGCGACAATGACGCCCGCACCGCGGGCGTTTTTCTTGCGCGCGTGCATTGGCTTCGGCTGCATCCGGATCACACCGTCGACGCGAATCACTTCGCCGCCGAGCATCGGATTCGTGCGGTGGCGACACGCGCCCGGTCGCGCGAATCGCGCGCAGGCGAAAAAAAAGCCGCCCGGAACGGGCGGCCTGCCAGTGCGCGACGCGCGGCTTACTTCAGTGCGTCAAACGCGCGCTCGCGGATTTCGTCGACGGTGCCGAGACCCGAGATCTTGCGATACTGCGGCGCCTTCAGACCGTTTTCCTCGCCGCGCCGCGCCCAGTCGCCGTAGTACGTGATCAGCGGCTTGGTCTGCGCTTCGTACACTTCGAGACGCTTCTTGACCGTTTCTTCCTTGTCGTCGTCGCGCTGGATCAGCGGTTCGCCCGTCACGTCGTCGAGACCTTCGACCTTCGGCGGATTGAACTTGACGTGGTACGTGCGGCCCGATGCCGGGTGCGTGCGGCGGCCGCTCATGCGCTCGACGATTTCCGAGAACGGGACGTCGATCTCGAGCACGTAGTCGATCGCGACGCCGGCTTCCTTCATCGCGTCAGCCTGCGCGATCGTGCGCGGGAAACCGTCGAACAGATAGCCGTTCGCGCAGTCGGGTTCCATCAGGCGCTCCTTCACGAGGCCGATGATCAGCGCGTCCGGCACGAGCTTGCCGGCGTCCATGTAGCCCTTCGCCTCGACGCCGAGCGGCGTGCCGGCCTTCACGGCCGCGCGCAGCATGTCGCCCGTCGAGATTTGCGGGATGCCGAATTTTTCCTTGATGAAGTTTGCCTGGGTGCCCTTTCCCGCGCCGGGCGCGCCCAACAGGATCAAACGCATGGTGATATCTCCAAGTATGTAGATTCGTGTGGCGAGACACAAACGTGCCGGCGACAGTGGGCGCGGGACTTGCACGGCGCGTGGCGGACCGGTCTGATGCGGCGCGTCGGTTCGAGCGACGCGCGGCTGCCGGCGGCGCCACGGGCGGGTCAAGCGAGGACGCGCTGGTCGCGGACGGCTCGCACAATCGCCTGATTATGCCATGGGTTATTTTGAACCCGGCCGAAAAAGGGCCTGCACGCGCGCGAGATCGGCCGGCGTATCGATGCCGGCTTCGGGCGCGGATTCGGTGATCAGTACCGCGATGCGCTCGCCGTGCCACAGCGCGCGCAGCTGTTCGAGCTGCTCGGCCTGCTCGATCGGCGCCTGCGCGAGCGACGGATAGGTGCGCAGGAAACGCGCGCGATATGCATAGAGGCCGATGTGCCGGTAGACCGGGAAAGCCGGCGCTGGCATGGCCGCGACGTCGGGCCAGTGCGGCTGATATGCGTCGCGGCTCCACGGAATCGGCGCGCGCGAGAAGTACAGCGCGACACTCTGCGCGTCGAGCGCGACCTTCACGACGTTCGGGTTGAACACGTCGGCCGCGTCGTGGATCGGGTGGGCCGCGGTGGCGATCGCGCACGCCGGATGCGCGGCCAGGTGCGACGCTACGTCGCGGACCAGCGCGGGGTCGATCAGCGGTTCGTCGCCCTGCACGTTGACGACGACGGTGTCGTCGCGCCAGCCGAAAGCCGCCGCGACTTCCGCGAGCCGGTCGGTGCCGGACGGATGATCGGCGCGCGTGAGCACTGCTTCGAAGCCGTGATCGCGCGCCGCGTCGAGCACGCTCTGCGCGTCGGATGCGACGAGCACCTGCTGCGCGCCCGCTTCGCGCGCGCGCTCGGCGACACGCACGACCATCGGCTTACCGCCGAGATCGGCGAGCGGCTTGTTCGGGAGCCGCGTCGACGCGAGCCGGGCGGGAATGACGGCGATGAAGGGTTGCGGGTGAGTCATCGGGAAGCGTTGAAAAGGACGGGGCGGGCGACGCCGGAAGCCGGTCGCCCGGCGCAGTGCGGCGGCCCGGCCGGGGCCGGGCCGTCGGGTACGAATCGGTGCGCCGGGCGAGCGGCGCGGCGGCTCAGCGGCCGGCCGGGTCGACCGGCGTGCCTTCGACGGTCTGGCGCGCTTCGTCGACCAGCATCACGGGGATGCCGTCGCGGATCGGGTACGCGAGCTTGTCCGCGTTGCAGATCAGCTCCTGCGCGGCGCGGTCGTAGTGGAGCGGGCCTTTGCAGATAGGGCACACAATGATTTCAAGCAGGCGAGCGTCCACGGAGTTTCTCCACAACGAGGGCAATGAGGCGAGGGTCGAGCGCGGCTTCGACGGGGACCACCCACAGTCGGGCGTCGCGCCAGGAAGCGCCCAATTTTACTGCATCCTTCTCGGTGATCAGGATCGCATCGACGGCATCGTCGACGAACGGATTGTCGGCGAACGCGTAATGGTCGGGCAGCGCGCGGGTCGCCGGCGCGAGGCCGGCCGCGCGCAGCGTCGCGAAGAAGCGCTCCGGCGCGCCGATGCCGGCCGCGGCGAGCACGCGTTCGTTCGCGAACTGCGACAGCGGGCGGCGCAGCGCGGGCTGGTCGAGGTGCCACGCGGCGCCCGGCGTCAGCGCGAGCGCGTAGGTGTCGGGCCACGGCGGCAGCGCGCCGCTGTACGGATCGTTGACGAGCGTCGCGTCGCGGTGCCGCGACAGCGGCTCGCGCAGCGGCCCGGCCGGCAGCAGGAAGCCGTTGCCGCCGAGCCGGTGGTCGAACACGACGAGCTCGACGGTGCGCGCGAGGCGGTAGTGCTGCAGGCCGTCGTCGCTGACGATCACGTCGACGTCCGGGTGCGCGGCGCGCAGCGCCTGCGCGGCCGCGACGCGGTCGGGGCACACCCACACGGGCGCGCCGGTGCGGCGCGCGATCAGCAGCGGTTCGTCGCCGGCCGCGCCCGCGCGCGACGCCGGCGTGACGGCGGTCGGCGCCTTCACGGTCGCGCCATAGCCGCGCGACACGACGCCAGGCGTGAAGCCGGCCGCGCGCAGCGCGTCGACGAGCGCGATCACGGTCGGCGTCTTGCCGGTGCCGCCGACGGTCACGTTGCCGACCACGACGACCGGCACGCCGACGTCGATCGGCTGCTTCCAGCCTTGCGCGTAAGCAGTGCGCCGCAGCGCCGCGCACAGGCCGAACACGCATGCGAACGGCGTGAGCGCCCACGCGAGCGCGCCGCGCCGCTGCCATTCGCGTGTCAGGCGCGCTTCGAGCCGCGCGAGCGGACCGCCGGGCGCGCTCATCGGGCCGGGCGCGGCGCGTCGTGCGCCGCGGCGAGGGACGGATTCGTCAAGGCGGATTCTCCGTTGGGCGGCGCGTGCCGCAGGGCCGTGGAAGGCGGCACTCTAGCGCGCCGCACGCCGACGCGGCAAGCGCGACCGGCCGACCCGGCCGACGGGGCGGGATCGTGCCGGCCTGTGGATAACTCTGTGAAGAACTCCCCGGTCGATGGCCTCAAACGCCCGTCCGGCGGGCATCGAATCGGATGAGAATCATTCTGAAAGGTTTAAAAAATTATAAAAATCAAGGCGTTACGGAGAATCGTCTGGATTTTTTGGCGGTTTCCGCGCGTTTTACGCGGACGAATGTCAGCGTGTGGACACCTTCCACGCGTGGCGGCGAATACGGCGACGCTGGACGCCGCGCGCGTGTCGGACTATCGTGACGCCGCCAGCATTCATCCGACCGCCCATGCTTTCCGATTCTCCTTTTTCCGCACCCGGCGCCACGCGCGGCGGCGACGAAGTGATTCCCGTTTCGGCGCTCAACCGTGCGATTTCGACGATGCTCGAGCGTTCGTTTCCGCTGCTGTGGATTTCCGGCGAAGTGTCGAATTTCACGCGCGCCGCGAGCGGCCACTGGTATTTTTCGATCAAGGACCAGCAGGCGCAGATGCGCTGCGTGATGTTCCGCGGCCGCGCCCAATACGCGGAATTCACGCCGCGCGAAGGCGACCGCATCGAGGTGCGCGCGGTCGTCACGATGTACGAGCCGCGCGGCGAGGTGCAGCTCAACGTCGAAGCCGTGCGGCGCACCGGGCAGGGGCGCCTGTACGAGGCGTTCCTGCGGCTGAAGGCCCAGCTCGAAGGCGAGGGCCTGTTCGCCCCCGAGCGCAAGCGGCCGTTGCCGGCTCATCCGCGCGCGATCGGCATCGTCACGTCGCTGCAGGCCGCCGCGCTGCGCGACGTGCTGACCACGCTCGCCCGGCGCGCGCCGCACATTCCGGTGATCGTCTATCCGGCTCCCGTGCAGGGCGCCGGTTCCGCCGAAAAGCTCGTCGCGGCCGTCGCGACCGCGAACGCGCGGCGCGAGGTCGACGTGCTGCTGGTGTGCCGCGGCGGCGGCTCGATCGAGGATTTGTGGTCGTTCAACGACGAAGCGCTCGCGCGCGCGATCGCGGCGAGCGAGCTGCCGGTCGTGAGCGGCGTCGGGCACGAAACCGATTTCACGATCGCCGATTTCGCGGCCGACCTGCGCGCGCCGACGCCGACCGGCGCGGCCGAACTCGCGAGCCCGCAGCGGGCGCTGCTGCTGCGCGAGGTCGACGAGCGCCAGCGCGCGCTCGCGCGCGGCATGGCGCGCCGGCTCGAACAGCGCGCGCAGCAGCTCGACTGGCTCGCGCGCCGGCTCGTGAGCCCGGCCGAGCGGCTGCAGCGGCAGCGCACGCACGTCGAGCAGCTCGCGGTGCGGCTCGCGTCGGCGGCATCGCGGCCGGTGCGCGATGCGCGCGCGCGTTTCGCGCTCGTGCAACTACGCTGGCAGCGCGCGCGGCCCGACGCGTCACAGGCGCGCCACGCGCTCGCGGGGTTGTCGCAACGTCTCGCGGTCGCGCTGCAGCGTCGTCACGAACGCGACACTGCGCGTGTGTCGGCCTGTGCCGCACGGCTCGAGGTGCTGAGCCCGCAGCGTACGCTCGAGCGCGGCTATGCGGCGTT
Organism: Burkholderia sp. AU44665; assembly: GCF_030504405.1. Taxonomy (NCBI): domain Bacteria; kingdom Pseudomonadati; phylum Pseudomonadota; class Betaproteobacteria; order Burkholderiales; family Burkholderiaceae; genus Burkholderia; species Burkholderia sp. AU44665. Next base: position 70,689 of record NZ_JAUJRI010000024.1, read on the forward strand.
GATCGATGCGCAGACGGGCCGCGCGGTACGCGCGCCGAGCGCGCTGAAGCCGCAGCGGCGCCTGACCGTGCATCTCGCCGAAGGCGCGGCCGACGTGTCGCTCGCCGACGTGCAGCCGCGGCTGACCGATACGATCTGACGCAAGCGTCGCGCGCGAGGCGCGAGGATCATCGCAACGCATGCCGCGCGGCCGGGCACGAATGCTGCGCATCGTCCGGTTCGCCCTGCCGGACGTTGCGCCAGCATCGCTTTTCCGCATACCGCGGATAAATGGCCCGTGAGTTTGCGGGGTTATTCGTCCTCGCCTACAATCGGACGCTCGGCAGCATCCAACACAGCCTCCCTACATACTCAACGAAGGAATCGCCATGGCTCATACGCTCCCGCCGCTCCCGTACGCTGAAGACGCACTCGCGCCGACCATCTCGAAAGAGACGATCGAGTACCACTACGGCAAGCACCACCAGGCTTATGTGACGAACCTGAACAATCTGATCCCGGGCACGGAATTCGAAAACCTGCCGCTGGAAGAGATCATCAAGAAGTCGTCGGGCGGCATCTTCAACAACGCCGCGCAAATCTGGAACCACACGTTCTTCTGGAACAGCCTGTCGCCGAACGGCGGCGGCGCACCGTCGGGCGCGCTGGGCGACGCGATCAACGCGAAGTGGGGTTCGTACGACGCATTCAAGGAAGCGTTCACGAAGGCCGCGGTCGGCACGTTCGGTTCGGGCTGGGCATGGCTCGTGAAGAAGGCCGACGGTTCGCTCGACATCGTGTCGACCAGCAACGCCGCCACGCCGCTGACGACCGCCGACAAGCCGCTGCTGACGATCGACGTGTGGGAACACGCGTACTACATCGACTACCGCAACGCGCGTCCGAAGTTCGTCGAAGCGTTCTGGAACATCGTGAACTGGGACTTCGCAGCGAAGAACTTCGCGTAAGTCCGGCGCCTGCGCGCCGTCACGGCGCGCGGCATCGAACAAGGCCCTCGGAGCCCTCGGTTTCGAGGGCTTTTTGTTTTGTCCCGCCCCGAACGTGTCGCGCCGGCCGGCTCAGCCGGCCATGCCGAGCAGCCAGCCGAGCGCCGCGCTCGCGATCACGACGGCCCAGGGCGGCACGCGCCAGAACACCAGCGCGACGAACGCGACCAGCGCGGCGGCCAGGTCGCGCGGCGCGACGATCGTGTCGGTCCAGACCGGGTGATAGAGCGCGGCGAGCAGCAGCCCGACGACGGCCGCGTTCACGCCGGCGAGCGCTGCCTGCATGCGCGCGCTGCGGCGCAGGCGTTCCCAGAACGGCGCGGTGCCGGCGATGAGCAGGAACGACGGCGCGAAGATCGACACGAGTGCGATCGTGCCGCCGAGCCAGCCATTCGGCGCGTCGCGCAGCGACGCACCGAGAAATGCCGAGAACGTGAACAGCGGCCCCGGCACGGCCTGCGCGACGCCATACCCGGCGAGAAACGCCGAATCGCCGACCCAGCCCGGCGCGACCACGGCCGCCTGCAGCAGCGGCAGCACCACATGGCCGCCGCCGAACACGAGCGCGCCCGTGCGGAAGAACGCATCGACGACGGCCAGCGTATCGGAGCGCAGCGCGCGGGCCGCGAACGGCAGTGCGGCGAGCAGCGCCGCGAACAGTGCGAGCCACAGCACGCCTGCGCGCGGCGACACGTGCAGCGGCAACGGTTCGTGCGCATCGCGTGCCGGCTGCGGCAGCAGCGCGAGACCGGCGGCCGCGGCCACCGCGATCACCGCGACCTGCGTCCACGCGGCCGGCGCGAGCAGCGCCACGCACGCGGCCGCGGCCATCAGCGTGACGCGCCGGGCATCGGGGCACAGCGTGCGCGCCATGCCCCACACGGCTTGCGCGATCACCGCGACCGAGACGATGCGCAGCCCGTGCAGCGCGCCGGCTTCGATCGGCGCGCCTGTCGCGTGAACGCCGAGCGCGAACAGCATCATCAGCAGCGCCGACGGCAGCGTGAAGCCGAGCCACGCGGCGAACATGCCGGCATAGCCGGCACGCGCGAGACCGATCGCCATCCCGACCTGGCTGCTCGCCGGCCCGGGCAGGAACTGGCACAGCCCGACGAGATCGGCATAGGTGCGCTCGGTGAGCCAGCCGCGCCGCGTGACGAATTCCGCGCGAAAGTAGCCGAGATGCGCGACCGGCCCGCCGAACGACGTGAGGCCTAGCCGCACGAACGCGATGAATACGGGCCACGGATGACGGGCGGGGGCGGGGACGGTCGACGTGTTCAAGGCGATGCGCGCGGTGGACGGAAACGAGCCGCCACGATAGCGCAACTCGGCCGCCGCGGGCAGCGCGTCGCGGCCGATACAGGCTGATAGGGGCCGATAGAGGCCGTGGCGCGCCGTTCAGTACGCGCCGTCGCCGAGCCCGCTCGCGCGGCGCAACGCGTCGACGTCCACGAGTTCGATCTCGCCGACGTGCAGTCGCACGACGCCATCGGCCTGCAGCGCCTTCAGCAACTGGTTGGTCGTCTGCCGCGTCAGCGACAGCATCGACGCGAGCATTTCCTGCGACAGCCGGATGTGCGTGCGCCCGGCGCTGATGCCGCCGTAGCCTTCGGCGATCATCAGCAGCCGCGCGGCAAGCCGCTGCGCGGCCGGCATCACGCTTATCGATTCGACCGTCAGGAAGCTCAGGCGCAGCTTTTGCGCCATCAGCAGCGCGAACTGCCGCCAGTATTGCGGCGTCGTATCGAGGATCGCGAGCAGCGCGGCCTGCGGTACGTGCAGCAGCAGCGTGTCGTCGAGCGCGATGGCGTCGTGCGTACGCGGACGGCCGTCGAACAACGCGATCTCGCCGAACCAGGTGACGGGCTCCGCCACCGTCAGCAGCGCTTCCTTGCCCTGCGGATCGACCGCGCCTATCGTGAGTGAACCGGCCAGCACCGCGTACAGCCCGCACGGCGGGTCGCCGCGCCGGAACAGCGCCTGGCCGGACGGCAGATGGCGCGGCGTCGCGCGGGCGATCAGCTCCGCGCGCAGCGCGGGCGGCAGCGCGGCGAACCACGGGTTCGCTTCGATCTGCGGCAGGTACGGGGCGAGCGAGGAAGGCATGGGCGCGCGATGTCGGGTAGCTGACAGCGGTTCTCGGGCGTGATGCGCATCATAGCGCTCAATAACCGATCAGGAGACGCCATGAAGACCCTCGAAGACCATCTTTCCCGGTATGCGGCCTACCATCGCGACGCGCGCAACATCGCGACCCATCTGGTCGGCATCCCGATGATCGTGTTCGCGATCGCGGTGCTGCTGTCGCGGCCGGCGCTCGGGACGCCGGCCGGCATCGCGCTGTCGCCCGCACTGCTGCTCGCCGTCGCGTCCGCGGCGTTTTACCTGCGTCTCGACCTGCGGTTCGGGATCGTGATGACCGTGCTGTTCGCACTTGGCCTGTGGGCCGCGCAGTCGCTGGCGCTGCGGCCGACCGCGCAATGGCTCGCGATCGGCATCGGCGCGTTCGTCGTCGGCTGGATCGTGCAGTTCGTCGGGCACTGGTTCGAAGGCCGCAAGCCCGCGTTCGTCGACGATCTGGCCGGCCTGATCGTCGGGCCGCTGTTCGTCGTCGCCGAGGTCGCGTTCTTCGCGGGGCTGCGCGGCGACGTGCGCCGCGAAGTCGAGCGGCGCGCGGGCCCCGTGCACGGCGGCGCGCATTCACCTGTCTGATGCGCCGGCCGGGCCGGTCCGCCTGTTCGGCGCGGGCGCTTCGGTGCGCCGGCGCCGGTCAATGCGCGACTGTGCGCGCTCGTTCACGACGCGGCAAGCGCGGCGGCGCGTCAGGCGTCGCGGCGGCGCGCGTGCAGGCCGCGCAGGCCGGCGTCGCACCATCCGCCGTCGGCGCAGGCCGTACGCAACGGCTAAGATGCGGAGTGCGTCATACGACGCCTTTGCGGAGCAATCGCCATGGTGGATCGCCCGACCCTCGATGCCTACGACGCCCATGCCGCGCAATACGCGCAGGACTGGCTCGACCAGGCTGCGCCCGACGACATGTACGCACTGCTCGAACAGTATTTCTCGCCGGGGCTGACCGCCGACGTCGGCTGCGGCCCCGGGCGCGATACGGCGTGGCTCGCATCGCGCGGCTTCGACGTGCGCGGCTACGACGCGAGCGCCGCGCTGCTCGACGAGGCGCGGCGGCGCCATCGGGATCTGATTTTCGAGCGGGCCGCGCTCCCGGCGCTGGCCGGCGTACCGTCCGGCGCGTTTCGCAACGTACTGTGCGAAACGGTCGTCATGCATCTCGAACAGGCGGACGCGGCGGCGGCTGCCGCGCGGCTGGCCGATCTGCTGATGCCGGGCGGCACGTTGTACCTGAGCTGGCGGGTGGCCGGAAACGGCGTGCTGCGCGACGAGCGCGGCCGCCTCTATACACCGCTCGATTCGGCGCGGATGCATGCGGCGCTCGGCGCCGGCGTGCGCGTGATCGACGAGCACGAGGTCGTCAGCGCATCGTCCGGCAAGCGCGTGCACCGGTTGATCGTGCGCAGGGCCGGCGGCGACGCGTGAGCGCGCCGCGCCGGCGCACTTGGCACTTACTCGCGGCTGAGCGCCGCTTCCCAGTTGATGTCGACGCAGAGCACCTGCATGCCCGTCGCGGCCGGTGCGGCGATCGACGCGGTCACGCACAGGTGCGCCTCGTTGATCGACAGGTAGGGCGGCGTCAGATGCACGCCGCCCGGCGCGCGCATCGCGTCGATGAAGTACGGGCGGCGTTCCCAGCTCGCGCCTTCGGAATGCAGCAGCGGCCGGAAGCGCTTCGCGCGTTGCGACACGCTGCCGCGCGCGAGCACGTTGTCGCCGATCTGGCGGCCCGACGCGTCGAGCAGGAAGCAGCGTGCGGTCTCGGGCAGCCCGAGCACCGCGGCCGCCGCATCGGTGAGCGATTCGCCCGCGCCGAGCTTGCGGCTCGCTTCCTCGAGCGCGGCGACGTACGGCGCGAGCCGTTCCGCCTGCGTGCGCTCGCGCTGCGCGACGCGCAGCCGCAGCGCGGCCGACAGCGTATCCATGCAGCCCGCGGCGGCCTGCGGCTGCACGGGGTCGACGCTCGGCCCCGCGAAGTACTGGCCCTGCACGAAATCGACGTCGCATTCGAGCGCGATCAGCGCGTCGCGTTCGGTCGCGAGCCCACCCATCAGCACGAGCTGGCCGGATTCGTGCAGCAGCGACACGAGCCCCGGCAGCACGCGTTCGAGATGCGAGTGCTCGCTCGCCTGCGCGAGGATGCCGCGGTCGAGCGTGACGATGTCGGGATGCAGGTGCCACACGCGATCGATGTTCGAATGCTTCGCGCCGAATCCGACGAGCGCGATCAGGAAGCCGGCCTTGCGCAGCCCGTCGATGATCGCCGCATAGCGCGGCGTCTCGCCGCCGGCCTGTTCGGGCACCTCGAGCACCACGCGGTGCGGCGGCAGCCCGAGCGCCTTCAGGTTCGCGAGCAGCGCGTCGCCGTACACGGTGTCCATCAGCGCGGCCGGATGCAGGCTCAGGAAGAGCCACTCGTCGTGGCTGTCGAACGCGTGGAAGTTACCGAGATGCAACGATTCGGCGAGCCGGCCGAGCTCGAGCAGGTCGCCGCGCCGTGCCGCCTGCGTGAACACCTCGTGCGACGCCACCTGACGGTTTTCCTCGTCGTGCGCGCGCAGCGACGCGTGATAGCCGATCGCGCGCCGGTGCGACACCGAGAAAACGGGCTGAAACACGCTGAACACGGTGTAGCCGCCGTACAGCACGGTGCGCCGGTTCCCGTCGTCGCCGGCGACCGGGCGGGGCGGCTGAAAGCCGGGGGGATCGATTTCGATCATGCTCATGATGTCGGCCGAAGGAAGGCTGCCAGTTTACCTACAGAATAGGCCAGCAAGAAGCATGCACGGCGGCATGGCGCCGTGTACGGCCGCCCGGCGCGGCCGGTACGCGGGCGGCCGGGTCGCGTTGCACCGCGATGGTGCGCGCCGGCCCGATTCGGCGCGCGCCGCGCGTCACGCGCGCTCGGACGGGTCGGTCTTGCGCGCCGGGCCGCGGATCTCGGGCGCGAGCTGCGCGAAGATCCACGCGGACGCGGCCGTGATGATCCCGACGCAGATGAACGTCGCGTGGAACGCCGGCAGCGTGTTGCTCGGCGTCACGGTGCGCAGCATGCCGGTGAACGTCGCCAGCAGCGCGCCGGCGACCGTGACGCCAAGGCTCATCGACAGCATCTGCACGAGCGAGAACAGGCTGTTGCCGCTGCTCGCGCCGCCGGTGCCGAGATCCTTCAGCGTCAGCGTGTTCATCGCGGTGAACTGCATCGAGTTGAAGCCGCCGAACAGCGCGAGATGCACGACCTTCACCCACACCGGCACCGTGTCGCGCATCAGCGCGAAGCTCGCCATCATCACGCCGACCATGATCGTGTTCGCGAGCAGCACCTTGCGATAGCCGTGCTGCGTGATCAGGCGCGTGATGATCCGCTTCGAGAACATGCCGGCCGCCGCGACCGGCAGCATCATCAGCCCGGCCTCGAATGCCGAGTAGCCGAGGCTCACCTGCAGCAGCAGCGGGATCAGGTACGGCATCGCGCCGCTGCCGATCCGCGCGAACAGGTTGCCGAGCAGCCCGACGCTGAACGTGTGGATCTTGAACAGCTCGAGCGAGAAGATCGGCTGCGGCGCGCGCACCGCGTACAGCCCGTACGCGACGAAGCACGCGAGGCTCAGGACCAGCAGCACCAGCACGGCCGCGTGCTGCATGCCGAGATCGGCGAGCCCGTCGAGCGACAGCGAGATCGCGACCATGCCGATCGTCAGCAGCAGATAGCCCTTCAGGTCGAAGCGGCCGGCGGCCGGGTTGCGCGAATCGGGCATCGAATAGAAGGTCGCGATGCAGCCCGCGACGCCGACCGGCACGTTGATCAGGAAAATCCAGTGCCACGACGCGATCTTCACGAGCCAGCCGCCGAGCGTCGGCCCGATCAGCGGGCCGATCAGGCCCGGAATCGCGACGAACGACAGCGCCGGCAGGTAGCGCTCGGCCGGAAACGTGCGCAGCACCGCGAGCCGCCCGACCGGCAGCAGCATCGCGCCGCCGACGCCCTGCACGACGCGGAACGCGACGAGCTGCGTCAGCGTATGCGCGTTCGCGCACAGCAGCGAGCCGAGCGAGAACACCAGGATCGCGCTGAAGAAGACGCGTCGCGTGCCGAACGTGTCGGCGAGCCAGCCCGACACGGGGATCATCACCGCCATCGTCAGCGAGTACGCGATCACGACCGATTGCATCCGCAGCGGCGATTCGCCGAGGCTCGCGGCCATCGACGGCAGCGCCGTGTTGACGATCGTCGCGTCGAGCGTCTGCATGAAGAAGCCCGTCGCAACGAGCCAGAGCATCACGGTGAGGTTTTTTTCGCCGGGAGCGGCGGCGGGCGGGCGTTGGAACATGAGGGCGGGGTGGTGGCGCGGGACAGCCGACATTGTAGGGAAAGCCGCCGCGCCGTGCAGGTTCGGGGCGATATGTGATGCGGCCCGACTCGACCTCGGCCGGCCGCGCCACGGGAAGCCTGTCCCCGTCGGGCGGCCAGTACAGTTCAGCCGAAAGCGTCCGCGGCCGTATCTGTCCGTGTGCCGCCTCCGTCCGAAATACTGGTGTCGTCGAACCCGTGCGACCAGGAGGCTGCCATGCGCGAACTGCGACTTTACGTGATGGACGGCGACGAGCCGGCCGGCCGGTGGCGGATCGTCGATCTCACGCTGCTCGAAGTGGCCGAAGGCGACGTGTGGGTGACCGTCGAGGGCCGGCCCGACGATCACTGGCTGGGTGCGGGCGCATCGCTGACGTTGCTGCCCGGCATGCGCGCGTGGGTCGGCGCCGGGCCGCGCGGCGCGACGTTCGCGTTCGGCCCGCTCGCGGCGCCGGCCGTGCGCTCAGCGTCCGCGTGGTGGCGTCCGTTCGCCGCGTGGCGTCACGGCCGGCGTCACACGGCCGCGTCGCTGCCGACGTAGCGTGCGCGTGGCCGGATCAGCTTTCCGTCCGCGTACTGTTCGAGCGCGTGCGCGATCCAGCCGGCCGTGCGGCCGGCCGCGAACAGCGTGAACGCCGCGCCGTCGGGCAGTGCGAGCGTGCGCTCCAGCACCGCGAGCGCGAAATCGATCGCCGGCCGCAGGCCCGTCGCCGCTTCGACGCGCGCGGCGAGCGCGCGCGCCACGCGCAGCGCCGGCCGCTCGGGCGCCGCCGCGTGCAGCGCATCGAGCAGCGCCCGTGCGCGCGGATCGCCGTCGGGGTATAGCGGGTGCGCGAAGCCGGACAGGGCCGTGCGGCCGCCGTCCGCGCGTTCGTCGTGCGCGAGCCGCAGCGCGAGGTAGCGATCGAGATCGGCGGCGCGGGCCGCTTCGTCGAGCAGCGTGCCCGCGCGGAACGTCTCGCCGCCGTGACGCGGCCCCGACAGCGCCGCGAGCCCGCCGGAGATCGCGCCGAACAGATGGGTGCCGGTCGACGCGATGCAGCGCACCGCGAAAGTCGACGGATTCAGTTCGTGATCGGCGCACAGCACGAGCGCGCGCCGCAGCAGGTCGGCTTCGGCGCGCCGTCGCACGCGCCACGCGGCCGCGAGCTGCCGGTGCACGGGCGCGTCGCCCGGCGCGATGCCGGCGAGCGCGGCCGTCGCGACGCGCAGCAGCAACGCGGCGGAATCGAGCTGTGCATCGCGCCCCTGCGCCCACAGGCGCGGCAGCGATGCAGCCGCGGCCGGCAGCAGCACCAGCGCGCGTTCGAGCGGCGCGAGCGGCCCCCAGCGATGGGCCCAGTCGCGCCATTGCGCCGCGTCGAAACCAGTCGATGCGAGCGACGCGGCGGCCAGCCGCGCGGGCGGACAATCCCACAGCCGCGCGGCCGTTTCCTCGAGTGTTGCCGTATCGGCTAGCGCGATCGCATCCGCGCCGCGATAGCGCAGGCGGCCGTCGGCGATCTGCGTGATCCGCGATTCCAGGACCGGCACGCCCCAGTCGAGCGAACGTTCGGCGACACCGCCCGCGCGCTTCGCGTCGGCGCGGCGGCGCGCGAGCAGGCGCACTTCGTCGGCGTCGTAGCGGCGGCGCTTGGTCGCGCCGTCGGGCAGCGAGCGCAGCAGGCCGCGGCTCACGTATGCATAGAGGGTGCTCACGCTGACGCCGAGCATGCCGGCGGCTTCCTGCGCACTGAGGGACGTCATGCCGGTTGCTCCTGTCGCCGCGCATGAAGCGCGGAACCGCTACAACTATTCGTTATGTATTGATTCGCGCAATCAAGATTGATCGCGCCTGTCGCGAATTCTAGACTCGATTCCGTCTCCTCAACGGTATCTCCTTCACCATGACACCCGAATCCGCATTGGCGCATCTTTGGCAACTCGCACACGGCGAGCGCGACGCGCTGGCTCGCACGACCGTGACCGGGCAGGACCCGACGTTGCCGTCGACGTTTCATGTGGGCACGCTTGCCGCCGCGACGATCGCCGCGGCGGCGCTCGCGGCAGCCGAATGCCATCGGTTGCGCACGGGCGTGGCGCAATCGGTCGACGTGTCGGTGCGCGACGCGCTCGTGGCGTTTCGCAGCGAACGCTACCTGCGCGTGGACGACGGGCCGCCGCCCGAGTTGCGTCATCCCGTCACCGGCTTCTTCGAGACGGGCGACGGACGCTGGATTCAGCTGCACGCGAATTTCCCGCATCACCTGCACGGCATTCTCGACGTGCTCGGCTGCGGCCCGCAGCCGGCCGACGTCGCCGCGGCGATTCGCACGTGGGACGGCGCGGCGCTCGATACCGCGCTGGCCGACGCCGGCCTGTGCGCGGCATTGATCAGAACGCCTGACGAATGGGCGGCGCACGAGCAGGCGCGCGCGATCGCGTCGCTGCCGCTGTTCGAGATCGAGCGGATCGGTGACGCGCCGCCCGAGCCGATCGGCCGCGGCGAGGGCGGCCGGCCGCTGGCCGGCGTGCGCGTGCTCGATCTCACGCGCATCATCGCGGGGCCGGTCGCGGGCCGCACGCTGGCGTCGCATGGCGCGCAGACGCTGCTCGTCAACGGCCCGCACCTGCCGAACATCGCGCCGCTCGTGATCGACAACGGACGCGGCAAGCGCTCGACGTGGATCGATCTGCGCGACGCGGCAGGCGTCGATACGCTGCACGCGCTGGCGCGCGAGACGGACGTGTTTCTGCAGTCGTACCGGCCCGGCGCGCTCGCCGCGCGCGGGTTCGCGCCGCGGGCGCTGGCCGAGCGGCGGCCCGGCATCGTCTACGTGTCGGTGTCGGCGTACGGGCACGCCGGGCCGTGGGCGAAGCGGCGCGGGTTCGACAGCCTCGTGCAGTCGGCGAGCGGAATCGCATGGCACGAGCAGCAGGCCGCGCAGGCGAGCGGGCCGCGCCATCTGCCATGCCAGGCGCTCGACCATGCAATGGGGTATCTCGCGGCGTTCGGCGCGATGATCGCGCTCGCCCGGCGGGCGCGCGAAGGGGGAAGCTGGCACGTGCGGACGTCGCTCGCGCAGACGGGGCGCTGGCTGCAGTCGTTCGGCGCCGTGCCGGGCGGGCTGCACGCGCCCGATCTCGCGCTGGCCGACGTGCGCGACCGGATCGAGCGCGTCGCGTCGCCGTTCGGCGTGCTCGACACCGTGCGGCCGGCCGAGCGGTTGTCGGCGACGCCGCCGTCGTTCGCGCGTCCGCCCGTGCCGCTCGGCACCGACGACGCGCGCTGGTTGTGAGCGCTGGTTGTGAGCGCCGGCGCCTCGCCTCGCGTTACTTGCGCAGCTCGACGACGAAATCGTAGTAGTCGTTTCGGCAGTAGGTATCGGTCAGTTCGATCGCGCGCTGGTCGGACGTATAGCCGATCCGCGTGATCAGCAGCAGGGCGTCGTGCGGGGCGATGCCCATCTGTTCGGCGATCTCGTCGGTTGCGTTGACCGCGCGGAAATGCTGCAGCGCGCGCACGATCGGCGTGCCGCGCGCTTCGAGATAGCTGTACAGGGAGCCGACGATCGCCTGCGGATCGGGAATCAGCGTCGCGGGGAACGTCGAGTTCTCGACGGCCATCACGATGCCGTCGGCCAGGCGCAGACGTTTCAGCCGCGTAACCGATGCGGCCGGCGACAGCCCGAGCTGGATCACTTCGTCGCGGTTGGCCGGCTGGATTTCGCGCGCGAGCCACTGCGAGCTCGGCTTGAAGCCGCGGCGCTCGAGCATTTCGCTGAAGCTCGACAGCCGCGACAGCGGATCCTCGTAGCGCGGCTGGATGAAGTTGCCCGCGCCCTGCGTGCGGCGGATCAAGCCTTGCTCGACGAGCAGCGCGATCGCCTTGCGCGCGGTGATGCGCGACACGCCGAGCGCTTCGGACAACACACGCTCGGAAGGCAGCGCTTCGCCGGCCGTCCAGCGGTTGTCGTGGATTGCATCGCCGAGCTTGCGGGCGAGCTGCAGGTAGAGCGGCGTATCGTTGTCGGGGTCGGGGCGCAGGTCCTGCCAGCGGTCGTCCGTGGGTGCCTTCATACAATGGGTATCGATCAGGTTGCGGCCATTCTAAGTCATCATGCCGTGCCGTTATAGCCGGTTTTTGCCGCGTGACAGGCCCGAGGCGTACCGATTGACTACACTGATGCGTCGTATCCGATGCTTCGGCCGCGGTGCGCGGCCACGAATCCGCAACGAGGAAACGCATGACAGACACGATCGCCACGGTCGTCTTGCCGAACGGCGAGACGATTCCGAAGCTGGGCCTGGGCACCTGGGAAATGGGCGAGCGGCCGGCGCGGCGCGCGGACGAGATCGCCGCGCTGCGCGAGGGCGTCGAACTCGGGATGACGCTGGTCGATACGGCCGAGATGTATGGCGACGGCGCGACCGAGGAACTGGTCGGCGACGCACTCGCGGGCCTGCGCGACGACGTGTTCCTCGTCAGCAAGGTCTATCCGCACCATGCGAGCCGGCGTGGGGTCGTCGCTGCGTGCGACGCGAGCCTCAAGCGCCTGCGAACCGATCGCCTCGACCTGTACCTGCTGCACTGGCGGGGTTCGGTGCCGCTCGAGGAAACGGTCGAGGGTTTCGACGCGTTGCAGCGTGCGGGCAAGATTCGCCACTGGGGCGTGAGCAACTTCGATACGGCCGACATGGCCGAACTCGTCGACGAGGCGGGCGGTGGTGCGTGCGCCACCAACCAGATTCTCTACAACATCGCGCGACGCGGCCCGGAATTCGACCTGCTGCCGTGGCTGGCCGAGCGCCGGATACCGGCGATGGCATACAGTCCGGTCGATCACGGGCGGCTGCCGAAACGCTCGCCGCTCGACGAGATCGCGCGGCTGCGCGGCGTGTCGGTGATGCGCGTCGCGCTGGCATGGGTGCTCGCGCAGCCGGGTGTATTCGCGATTCCGAAGGCGTCGCGAATCGAGCACGTACGCGACAACCGCGCCGCGCTCGATGTCGTGTTGAGCGATGACGAGCGCGTGCAGCTTGACGCGTATTTCCGTCCGCCGCGCAGCAAGCGCGCGCTCGAGATGCTCTGACCCCGGGCAACGCTTGGGGTCAGTGGTTGCCGCCGGGCGATCCGCCGTTGCCGTGACCGCCGCCGTTGCCGCGACCGCCACCGTTGCCGTTGCCGTTGCCGACACCGTTGGCCCCGCCGTTGCCGGCGCCTCCGCTGCCATTGCCGTTACCGTTGCCGCCGCCATTGCCGTGGCCGCCGGTGCCATTGGCGCCGCCGCTCCCGCCGCCGTTACCGTTTCCGCCGCCATTGCCGTGGCCGCCGCCGCCGTTGCCGTGGCCGCCGCCATTGCCATGGCCTCCGCCGCCAGCACCGCCGCCACCAGCACCGCCGCCGCCAGCACCGCCGCCAGCACCGCCGCCAGCACCGCCACCAGCACCGCCACCAGCACCGCCACCAGCACCGCCGCCGCCGCCGCACCGGCAAGACGATCCGCAACGCGCAGCTCGGATTGCTCGCGAAGTTCTGTTCGTGAGCCGCCCGCGCGATGCGGGT